>CAYXQB010000282.1:0-4231 GCA_964466435.1 uncultured Flavobacteriaceae bacterium
GTTCGCGCTGCGGATGGTCAGCGTGCCGCCGTTCGGCATCGCGTCGCGCGCGTTGACGGAAAGGTTCATCAGCGCGTTGCCCACCTGCGTCGGATCGGCAAAGACCGGCCACAGGTCGCGCCCATGCTCGACCTTGAGCTTCACACGGTCGCCGATGAGGCGGCGCAGCGTCACCGACCAATCGGCAACGAGATCCGTCAAATTCACAACTTCGGGCTCGAGCGTCTGGCGGCGCGAGAAAGCGAGCAACTGCCGCACGAGCGACGCCGCGCGCAAACCCGTGTTGCGGATGTCGTTCAAGTCCGCAAACGACGGGTCGCCGGGCTGATGCCGCTGCAGCAGAAGCTCGGCATAGCCGTTGATGACGGTGAGAAGGTTGTTGAAGTCGTGCGCGATACCGCCCGCAAGCTGGCCCACCGCCTGCATCTTCTGCGACTGCGCGAACTGCGTCTCCAGCGCCGTCTGCCCCGTCGTGTCGATCAGGTAAATCGCGTAAGCCGGACCGCCGCCTTCGTTGTTCAAGCGGCTCGCGAACAGCTGCGCCGTGCGCTCGTTGCCCGGCTTGAAGCGCACGTCGACCGGCGCACGCGACACCTCGCCAACGCCCAGCGACGACAAGCGCGCCCGCGTCTCCTGCGCCGCCTGATCGCGCAGCAGCTCGAACACAGGCTTGTCTTTGAGCTTCTTTGCCTCGCTGCCGATCAGGCTCGCGAACGCGGCGTTCCACTCGGCGATGGCGCCGTCTTCACCGACCAGCGCGACGCCGACGGGCGCATCTTGAATGAACCGCGGAATGCGCACATCGCCGTTCTGCAACAGCGGCTGCTCGAGCGGCCGAAGCTGCACCACGACGGACTGCTTCTGCGCATCGACGCTGGCGAGCACCGGCCGGCGCGGCGAGGAATCGGTGATGCGCCAAATCGTGTGCCCCACGCTCGAGATCGGCGCGACCGCGACATGTACCCACTTTCCCGCGACGTTCTTGAGCTTGAGCTCTTCCTCATGCATTTCTTTGAGGCTTGCCGCGCGCACCAAGCGATAGAGTCTTTGCGCGGTTTCGGGATCGCCCGAGAAACCCGCAACCGGCAAGACCTCGCCGCCCGAAGCGCTGAAGCCGAACGTCTTGCGCCAAGCAGGGTTCGCGTAAGCGATCGACCCGTCCGGCGCCGTAATCGAACAGGCGCGTTGATCGGTATCGAGTGCCGCGCCGAACAACCGCGCCGGTGCCTCAGGTGGTACGAGCCGACCGGACGAAATCGCAAACATCAGCCCCGCGCCGCACAGCGTGAGGCCGACGAGGAAGGCAAGACCGCCGAGCCCCGCCGCGGCCGGAAAGAGAATGACCGCTATGCCCGCCAGACACGCCAGCGCAAACAAACCAAGCGCCCACTGGCCGCTCGAAAGCTGCCCTTTGATCGTCCACAACGGTGCAGCGGCCGGCGCTTCGGTCGGTGGTTCGCTGGGCTCAATTGCTGGCTTCATGGGCGCGGTGCTCAAATACGCGAAGCTAAACTGGAATCGTCATCGTCCGGCCGCCCGGCGAGCGGAACCCCTGCACTGCGATCATGTCATCCCCCGCCGATTCTCAAGTATCAAGCGCCGACGGCGACGCAAGCCGACGGCGCAAATCAGGAAGTGCATTTTGCCTGATTCGCGACCCAAAGAGAGTGTTGATGAGAAACTAACGCAGCAGCCGTTGGGGACAGCCATCATCAATGGCTTAGGCGGCAACCCTCGCAAACGAGGTCCGTAATGCGCTGCAATAGCTTGGAAAAATTGAGATTCCAGCCGCAGCGTCACCTGTTATTTTCAGGCGACGCTCGCGTGACAAACTTAGCCGTAGGCGACGACGAAGCCTTCGTCGTCGCACTCGCCGCTCTCTTCGCACGCTTCTACCGAAGCCGCCGCAAACACGTCTTCCAACGCTTCGATATTGGCCTCGTACGTGCGCTGCGCTTCGCTAGCTTCGGCGATGTAGGAGACATAAGCCTCCGCCGGCACGTAACCGCGCTCGTTCGCGGCCGGGTGGCTCGGCATGTATACCTCGCGATAGTCGTAGCCGAGTTCGGCGTCGAACAGCGGCACCGGCGCATCATAGCCCGGCTCCGGCTGCAACCCCGCAAGCTTGAGAGCCAAATCGTTCGCCACGTCCCTCATGCGCTCGGCTTGACCGCGCAACGTGGAGACCGCCACCAGCATCGACTTCAACGCATCCATATGAACCCCTTGGCACGCGTCGTTCGGCCGCGCGTGTTTCGGGATCAGTGTGGGCCAACCACGCTTAAGGCCGGTTTAAGCGAACGCAACGCAACGCTTAACGAACCGCTAACGCCCGCCGTTCGACTGCGGTGTCTTTCACGGCCAGAGCTTCCGCCCGCTCCTCAATCAGCTGCTTCATCCGGTGCGCAATCCGCATCGCGCCGCGCCCGTCGAGATTCATACGCCCCGCGGCACTCATCGCGCGCCGCTGCGGCGCATCGGCGAGCAAATCGTTCACCACTGCCGCGATCTTCGCTTCGTCCGGCCCGTGCAGCGCATAGCCCATGCCCGCCCGCTCGAACGCGGACGCGCGCAGAGCCTCATCCGCGCTGCCGCACAAATAAAGCGCGGGCACACCAAGAGCGCCCAGGATGCAAGCCGCCGGATCGGCGTGAACAAGTGCCAGATCAACCTCGCCCATTAGCGCCGGCAGGTCGTTCGCGCTGTGAACGATCGCAGCCGCAGGCGCGACGCGCATGACCTTTGCCTCGAGATCGCGTGGCGCGTCGAGCCCGATCACAACAGTCACGTCGAAGGATGAAAGGCTCGCCAACGCTCGCACCGCGGTCAACGTCTGCTCGCCGGCCGAGACCACCACATGTGCGCGCCCCTCGCGGCGTGCCAACGGCGGCTGAACGTCTTGCCCCAACGCCACCCACTCCCACCCGACATAAGGCTCGGCTTCGGCGCCTTCCCAGTTGAGCGCGAACACCTGCGGCATGGGCGCATAGAACGAGGCCTCTGCCGCAAGCCGCCGCGGCGTCATATCGTCGATCACTGCGACCATGAGGTCGGCCCCGCGCAAGCGCATCACCGACGTCGCCGACAGCTCGCTCGCAATGTCGAGCAGCATCGCAACGGGTTTATGCGTCTCGGCAAGCGACAGCATCCAATCGATCTCGCTCGCATCAATAGGCATCACGTCGGCCGTGAATCCAGCCTCGCCAACCGCGCTCGCAGCGAACGCATCGCCGCGCAGTGCCAAGCGCACCGCAAAGCCTTCGCGATCGCGCAGCGCCCGCGCGATGCTCAAGCAACGCCGGACGCGCGTGAGGCTTGCCCGGCCGCCGTCGCAGCGCACGACAACCGTGCCGCCCGTCCGTGCCCGCACTTGCTGCGGCGCGTTCAAATCGAGCAGCGCCGGTTCGCGCGAAAGCAACGCAACGAGATCGGTCAGTGTTGCCTCGCCGGCCTGCGCGTGCAGCCGTGCGTACACAGCCTCGATGAACGCCACATCCGCGGGTGTATCGACCGACAGCCGCACACCGTCGAAGTGCCACTTCTCCGGCAAATCGATAGTCGCAACGTTGACGAAATCCGGGTGCAGTTTGAAGTACGCGGTCACATGCTCGCGCGCGACCGGATCTTCGTGCGCCTTGACGACGAGCTTGTCGAGCGCCCAACGCGACATAACCTCCGCGCCGTCATGGACCGTGCCAAGACCGGGCTTCAGCATCACGAAATCCGCCTGATGCCGAAGCAATTCGCGGATCAGATAGTCGACGTAGCCCGCATCGACGAGCGGCGCATCGGCATTCACGCGAACGATGACGTCGGGATCGATCGCATAAGACGCAAGCGCAAGCCGTCCCAGCACGTCGTCCTCGGGGCCGCGCACGACCTTCGCACCTTGAGCTGCAGCATAAGCTGCAAGCTCGTCGTCCACGGGATCGCGCGTCGTCGCAACGCAAATCGTCTCGATCAGCTCCGACTTCTTCAGCCGATGCAAGATGTGCCAAAGCAGAGGTTGCCCGACAATCGGCGCGAGCACTTTCCCCGGCAAGCGCGTCGAACGCATGCGCGCCTGCACCACGGCGGCGATGTGCGGCTTCTTCGGCATGGGCGCGCCCTCCGGCCAAACGTAAAAACACGTTAACCAATTCTAAAGGCCGAACCCTTACCAAGTTCATAAAGTGCGCTCCGCCCACGCGCCAACTTGCGAGACAAACGAAAACGATGAGCGCCGAAACCA
>CAYXQB010000283.1:0-4226 GCA_964466435.1 uncultured Flavobacteriaceae bacterium
GAGATGCGCATCACCCACCTCGCCTACGCGCCGGAAATCGCCTCGATCATGCTCCGCCGCCAGCAAGCCGAGGCCCTCATCCAAGCGCGCGAGAAGATGGTCGATGGCGCGATCGGCATGGTCCGCATGGCACTCGACCGATTCCAAACCGAAGGCATCACCGACATGACCTCGGCGCAAAAGGCGACGCTCGTCTCGAATATGATGCTTGTGCTCCTGAGCGACGAAGGCGCCCAGCCTGTGATCCCCGCAACATCGGCCTGAGAAAACCGAATGGCGCACGACCCGGCCCAACGCCGGGTCGTTTGCGTTGCAGCGCCCTGCATGCTTCAAAAGAGCCAACAACGCCATTGGTTCAAGCATGTCCGTCCGTCCCGTCAAACCGCGCCACGCAGCATCGCTCGTCCTCGTGCGGCGACGCAAAGGCGTGACGCAGATTCTGATGGGCCGCCGCTCAGCGAAAGCGGTGTTCCCGGAAGCCTACGTCTTTCCCGGCGGCCGCCTCGACAAAAGCGATGTGACCGTCGCGCCGAGTTCCCACCTCTCCGCGCAAGTCTTGAATGAGCTTTGCGCGCGCGGCGGCTGCACGCCGGCACTGGCGCGCGGATTGGCCACCGCAGCGATCCGTGAAACCTTCGAGGAAACCGGCCTCATCCTCGCCGGTCGCGGCGACGCGGGGCTGCGAGAAGGAACGTGGGCGGATTTCGCCGCTCGCGGCATAGCACCCGCACACGACCGTTTGCGCTTCCTTGGCCGCGCAATAACGCCTGCCTCCGCGCCGGTACGATTCCACGCGCGCTTCTTCATGGCCGACGGCGAAGAGGTCGAGGGCGAAATCAAAAGCAACGGCGAACTGACGGCGCTCGATTGGTATCCGCTCGATCATGCCCAAACGCTGCCCGCGATCGACGTCACGAAGTTCATATTGAGCGAGCTCGCCGCCACCGAGAACGGCACGGTCCGCGACGCGCCGTTCTTCCGTTACCGCCGCAACAAGCCGCTCGCCAAGGCGCATGGCTGACGTTGCAGCCCTAAGCGCACGCGATCGGCGGCTGAGCCTTTCGGCGATCTATGCCTGCGTGTTCGCGAACGGCGTCGGCATGGGTTTGTCGCTGCCGCTGCTGTCGCTGATTTTGGAGCGCAACGGCGTCTCCGCGACGCTAAACGGCGCCAACGCCACGTTCGGCGCTCTGGCGATGATTATCGCCTCGCCGTTCATTCCAGCCCTCGCCGCACGCATTGGCACGGTTAAGTTTCTCGCCGCCTGCTACGTGATCGCCGCCGCCGCCCTGGTCAGCTTCGGCGCCACGAACGCGCTCATGCTCTGGTTCGCCCTTCGCTTTGTCCTGAACAGCGCTTTGCAGGGGCTATTCATCGTCAGCGAGGTCTGGATCAACCAGATCGCGACCGACGCAAACAGAGGTCGCCTGGTTGCGATCTATGCCTCGATCTTCTCCGGCGGCTTCGCCCTCGGTCCGCTCATCATTCAAAGCCTCGGTACACAGGGCTGGGCGCCCTTCGTCGCCGGCGCGGCCGCTATGCTTCTCGCCATGGCTCCGCTGCTTGCGGCCCGCCGCGTCGTTCCACCCGTCGATCACGCCCCCGCCCGTGCGATGTTCGGCTTCGTGCTGCGCTCGCCGTCTGCAGCGGCTGCAGGCCTAGGCTACGGCGCCATCGAGGCCTGCGCTGGCGCCTTCCTAACCGTCTACGCGGTACGCTTGGGCTCGCTCGAAACCGATGCGACCTTGCTCGTGGCGGCCCTGGGCCTCGGCAACATGCTGCTCGTGCCATTGCTCGGCTGGCTCGCCGACAAGATCGATCGCCGGTGGGTGTTGATCCTCTGCGGGTCGGTGGGCATCGTTGGCTCAGCCCTGCTGCCGGTGACAAATGCTGCGGGCCCGGCTGCCCTGGCGCTGATCTTCGTCTGGGGCGGCTTCATCGCCGGCCTCTACGCTGTCGGCCTTGCCCACCTAGGCTCAAACTTCAGGGGCGGCGAACTGGCGGCCGCCAATGCCGCCTTCGCGATCCTATATGCCGTAGGCGTCCTGATAGGCCCCTCGCTCGGAGGCATCGGCATGGACCTTTGGAACCCACACGGCCTCCCCGTCGTTTTAGGGCTGATTTCCGCCGCTTTGGTAGCGGTCATCGCCTTTAGGACCGCGACCTTTCCACGCCCTAGAAACGGCCCTTCGCCGGGTTGACTTAAGGGCAGGGATCAGTAGCTTCTCGCGCTCTTTCGACCGCGACTGAAAGCTCGACCCATGGCGAAGCCCACCACGATCAAAATCCGGCTGAATTCCTCTGCCGGCACCGGACACTTCTACGTCGCGAAGAAGAACTCGCGCACCATGACGGACAAGTTCAAGGTGAAGAAGTACGACCCCGTCGTGCGCAAACACGTCGAATACGTGGAAGGCAAAATCAAGTAGCGCGCGCTTCACAAACCGCTGACACGCAAAGGGCGCCCACGGGCGCCCTTTTGCTTTATGGCCACAGAGCCGCGCCCTCAAGGCCCAGCGTTTCGGCATGCCCAGTGATGATGTTGGCGTTCTGTACGGCCTGCCCCGCCGCGCCTTTACCCAGGTTGTCGCAAGCGCCGAACGCCATGACGAGATTGCGCGCCGGATCGCAAGCATACGACACGAACACAAGGTTCGACGCCGTGGCCCATTTCGTGTGCGGCGGCTTGTCGGTCACGCGCACGAACGGCCGGTTTGCATAGAACGACCGCGCGACCGCCAGGCACTTCTCCGTCGTTACACTGCCCTTCGCATAGATCGTCGCCAGAATCCCACGCGTCATCGGGATCAAGTGGGGCGTAAACACCAGCCCCTCCGACCTCGCGCCCGAAAGCGCATCGATCGTCTTCGTGATTTCGGGCATGTGTACGTGCTTCAGGAGTCCATACGCCGCAACGTCTTCGTTGACCTCGCCATAGGCAAAGGTCGCCTCGCCGCCGCCGCGGCCTGCGCCGCTGACCCCGGTCTTCGCATCGATGATGATTTGATGCGGCTCAATCAAGCGCTCGGCAAGCAATGGTGCGAGCGCCGTCAACGCAGCCGCCGGATAACACCCGGGATTTGCGACCCGCGTCTTGCCCTTGATCTGATCCGGCCACACGTCGGCAAGGCCATACGCCCACCCATCCACATACCGGTGGTCCCCGCCGATATCGACGATCTTGGTCGATGCGGATACGCGCGCGAGCGGCTCCTTTGACTGTCCCGTCGGCAGGGACGCAAACAACACGTCCAGCTTCGGCAGAGCCGCCGGCTCCCATTTCTCGATGACGAGATCGCCGATCTTGCCCAGTCCCGGATAGCGCTCGCCCAAACGCTGGCCCGATGAACTTTCTCCGCCCGCATACACGAGTTCGAACGCCGGATGCGTCGCGCAAAGCCGCAAGGCTTCGCCGCCACCGTATCCGCTAACCCCGATAATTCCGACTTTGAGTTTCATGGCCGCCACGCTTGTCGCGCGTATCCGTGCCGCAACCAAGGCGGCGCGGTCAAGCCCGTACGAATTGCATAGAAACTAGGCCGCGTCGGCGACGACGCGATTGCGCCCGTCGCGCTTGGCCCGATAGAGCGCCTTGTCCGCGCGCCGCAGCAGCGCGTCAGCCGTGTCGTTCGACCCTTCGCTCGTCGTCACCCCGATCGAAATCGTGACCGGCAACTGCCCCGGATCGACACCGATCTGGAACGGCGCGTCGGCGACCGCCTGACGCAGCCGCTCGGCGACCATATACGCGAAGTTCATGTCGGTGTCCGGCATCACGACCACGAACTCCTCCCCGCCATAGCGGCAGGCGAGATCGATCCCACGCACGTTCGCCGAAATACGCTGCGCGAACTCGCGCAGCACCTCGTCGCCCACATCGTGGCCGTACGTGTCGTTGACCTGCTTGAAGTAGTCGATGTCCATGATCAGGAACGACACCGGCTTGCTGGTCTTGCCCACATTGCCGATCAAGGTGCCCAAGTGGCGCGACATATAGCGCCGGTTGAACAGGCCGGTCAGTTGATCCGTGATCGCCATCTCGAGCGACAGCTGCAGCGAGTGCTTCAGCTTGTCCGTATAGCGCTTGCGACGCAACTGCGTGGTCACCCGCGCCACCAACTCGCTGCGTTCGACCGGGCGCATCAAATAGTCGTTGATCCCGATATCGAGTGCACGCACGAGGCGCTTCAGATCGCCTTCGTCGACGATCGTTAGGGTCGGCGTCT
>CAYXQB010000284.1:0-4217 GCA_964466435.1 uncultured Flavobacteriaceae bacterium
GAATGGCGCGAGCATCTGGTGACGCTGGAGCATTTGCGGCACACGATCGGCTTGCGCGGCTACGGCCAGCGCGATCCGCTCAACGAGTACAAGTCCGAGGCGTTCGTTCTCTTCGAGGGCCTGCTCGCAAGCGTTCGCCAGCAGGTGACGCGGCAGCTGATGCACGTGCAGATCCAACTCGAGGCGCCGCCGCTCGAAGAGCGCGCGCTGCCGCAGATGCAGGCGATGCACATCAACCCGGACACCGGCGAGAACGAGTTCGACGATCCGCAACCGGGCACGCGCACCAACGCACCGCGGCTTGCGGGGCGTCCGGTTCCCGTGAACCCGAACGATCCCGCCACGTGGGGCAAGGTTTCGCGCAACGCGCCCTGCCCTTGCGGTTCGGGTAAGAAATTCAAGCAGTGCCACGGGACGTTCTAAGCGCTCCGTCACCTAACCGGCGCGGCGCCTGAGCAAAAGATTACTTGCACGGGCGCCGTTGCGGGGCTCCAATCGCGGCACCATCTCTCGGAGCGCCGCGATGTCCTCACCCATTCCTTTCAAGATCGAAATCCCGCAGGCGGCGATCAACAAGATCATGGAGCGGGTGCGCGCATTCGAATGGCCGGATGCGCCTGAAGGCGGCGGGTGGGCTTACGGCACCGAGCTTCAGACGATGAAGGACATCGTCGAATACTGGTTGCACGGGTATGACTGGTATCGCGAGCAGGCGCGGCTAAACGAACTGCCGCATTTCAAGGCGCGCGTACGCGATCTCGACATTCACTTCATCCATCTCAAGTCGAATGCCCCGAAGCGGCGCCCGCTGATCATAAGCCACGGATGGCCGGGGTCGATTGTCGAATTCCTGAACGTGATCGAACCGCTGGCACAGCCGCAGAAGCATGCCGGCAAGATCACCGACGCGTTCGACGTGATCGTGCCGTCGTTGCCGGGGTACGGGTTTTCGGACAAGCCGGCAAAGCCGATGAGTCCGCGCACGGTCGCCAGCTATTTCGATGAGCTGATGGTGGGTACGCTCGGCTACTCGAACTACATCGCGCAAGGCGGCGACTGGGGTTCGGCGGTGTCGGGCTGGCTTGGATATGAGGGGCGCGGCTGTAAGGCTGTGCACCTGAACATGCTGGGCTGGCGGTCGCCCGGCGTCATTGCAGAGACCGAGGAAGAGAAGCAGGCCGAAAAGCAGTTCCAGATGCTGTTCGACATGGAAGGTGCCTATTTCCGGCTGCAGTCCACGAAGCCGCTGACGCTCGCCTACGGGATGATGGACTCGCCTGTCGGCGCTGCGGCTTGGATTATCGAGAAGTTCAAAGGGTGGTCCGATCTCGACGACGGGAAGCTCGAGAGCGTCTACACAAAGGATCAACTGCTCACGAACGTCATGCTCTATCTCGTCACGCGCACGTTCGGCACCGCGACGTGGATGTATCGCGGGCTGTTCGAGGATCCGGGCAAGCCGATTACGCCGCGGTCGCGAGTCGAAAAGCCCGTCGGGATCGCACGGTTTCCGGTCGACCTCATTCCGTTTCCGCCACGGTCGATGGTGGAGAAGCATCTGAACGTCGTGCGCTGGAGCGAGTTCAAACGCGGCGGCCACTTCGCGGCGATGGAACGGCCTCAGGATTTCATCGAAGACGTGCGCGCATTCGGGCGGGAGATAGACGGCGCCTAGCTGCCCTTATCGTAAGTCAGGATGTCGCCGGGCTGGCAGTCCAAGACTTCGCAGATTTTCTCCAGCGTTTCGAAGCGCACGCCGCGCACCCTGCCCGACTTCAGGGCGGAGACGTTTTGTTCGGTGATGCCGATGCGTTCGGCGAGCTCTTTCGAGCGCATCTTGCGGTGCGCGAGCATGACATCCAGTTTGACGACGATGGGCATCAGACGATCTGCCGGTTGTCGTCGGCGATGAGTGCCGCCTCAGCCATGACGTGGCCCAGAACGATGAGCAACGCAGCGATGAGGGCGACGATGACGTCTTGGCTGCTGATGCCGATTGCGAGAACGCGTTGACCAGACTCGTTTCCAACCGTGACGATTATGCCGATGACCGCGCGGAAGAACGGCGATAGCGCGGCGTATAGCAGCAACAACACACCAATGCGGCGCAACCGCGTGCCGGTCTCCGGCACAAAGATCGCGCCTTGCGCGAAGGCGGCAAACAATCCCGCAACCGTCCAGAGCGCGGCCGCCATCAGCCCGACGTAAGCGAACGACACGACCAGCGCAGCGGCGCGCACGCCGAACGTCAGCGTGATCGGCTTGGTGCCGATCGACGCTTGCGAGCGCGCGGTTTCAGTCGCGAACTCCGGCACGAGCCACAGCACCGCGTTCGCCGCGAGCAACAGCAACGCCACGATCTTAGCGGCGTGCGAGAGCCAGGCGCACAGGCGTTGGAGCCGTGCGAGCTTTTCAGTTTGCACCGGCATCACGAACCCTTCAATTGACGCGATCAAAAATGATCGTTATTCGATCATTATATCAAGCAAAGCGAGGCTGTCGACATGCGAGTTTTGGCGGTTTTTCTGGCCTTTCTGATCGCGGGGTGCGCGTCGATCCCGCTTTCGACCATGTACAATCTTTGGAACTTCGATCCGTGGTCGTCGGACTTTCGGGAGTGGCGGGCGGCCGCGCGGTTGCCCAACTCAGGCGCGCAGGAGTTAAAGCCGCAAATCCGGATGAAGATCGAGACATGGCGCGACGGCGATCAAAAGCGCGCGGAAGACTTGTTTGTTCTTCTGCCGACGACCGATTCGGCCGATGTCGGGCCGCTCGCTACGGAGAAGCGTGCCGGCTATTCGGTGAAGGCCTATCGGATCGATCCGAAGGACTATGAGCGGCTGGCGGCTTTGCGGGCGCGTGTGATCGCGTCAAAAAAAGCGAACGACAAATTGCACGGGTCGCTTACGATCACGGCGGCGGCATGCGGCAGCGGCGAAGAAACTTTGCCCAAGGGCGAGTTCCTGATTTCGACCTATCTGCTCGTCGACCGGAAGGACGGATACAATCCGCTTCTCGTGGATTACGACTTGTCGGAGGCGCTGCGAAAGGCGGCGGCCGCGCCCAAAAAGGACAATGTCTGCAGCTGAACTTCGTGTTACGGGTGCGGCTCCAAAGCGGAGCCGCACGCCACGTGACACCGTTCAGCATTTCCGTTTCGAAGAACGAGATCGACGACCTCAAGGCCAGGCTGCAACGTGTGCGCTGGCCGAATGAGCCGGCCGGAAACGCGGCGTGGGAGTGGGGGACGAACCTTTCCTATATCCAGCGGCTGGTCGCCTACTGGCACGACGAATTCGATTGGCGGCGGGCCAAGAGCGAGATCAACCGGTTTCCGCAGTTCACGGTCGATCTTGCGGCGGGCGGCGAAACGCACACTGTTCACTTCCTCTACGAGAAGGGCTCCGGGCGGAAACCGTTGCCGCTGATCCTGACGCACGGGTGGCCATCGACCTATCGCGAGTTTCTCGACGTGGTCGAGCCGCTTGCGCACCCCGAGCGCTTCGGCGGCGACGCGGAGGACGGGTTCGACGTCGTCGTGCCGTCGTTGATCGGCTACGGCTGGTCGTCGAAGCCCGCGACGCCAATCGGACCGGCGGCAATGGCCGACCTTTGGCACCGGCTGATGCACGATGTGTTGGGGTACAAGCGTTACGCGGCACAGGCGGGCGATTGGGGGAGTTTCGTTACCTCGCGACTGGCGTTGCAGCATCCGGAGAGCGTGATCGCCATTCATCTGACGATGCTGCCGCTTCGGCCGTATTTGAAACATCCGTCGCAACCGCCGGTGACGGCCGAAGAAGGTGCGTGGATCGAGAAGATGCGGGCGTGGTGGGCGCAAGAGGAAGGCTATCGGTCGATCCAATCGACGAAGCCGATGGCGCTGGCGTTCGGCTTGATGGATTCGCCGGCGGGGTTGGCGGGGTGGCTTGCCGACAAATACTGGCGGCTCGGCGATACGCGCAAGGATCACCCTTATCAGGGGATGGAAGCGCGCTTTCCGATGCACACGATGTGCACGCAGCTTTCGCTCTATTGGTTCTCAGGGACCATCAACTCGGCGAACATGCTCTATAAGGCGGGGCCAGCGGAGCGGAGCGGCGCGCTCAAGCCCGGTGAGCGCGTGACGGTGCCGACCGCCTATTCCGACTATCCGATGGACGTGCTGCCGCCGACGCCTGAGTCGTGGGGGAGGCGCAGCTACAACATCGTGCGCT
>CAYXQB010000285.1:0-4214 GCA_964466435.1 uncultured Flavobacteriaceae bacterium
CTTCATCTGGGAGCAGAAGGACGGCAAGGACGTGCTGACGCCGACCGACTCGGTGCTGGTCAGCCCGCCCATGGCGCGCATTCCACCCGGCGGCAAGCAAACGGTGCGCATCATGGCGCGCGGCGATGCGAAACCCGGCGTCGAGCGCACGTTCCGTTTGTTTGCCAGCGAACTGCCCGATCCCGCAACCAACGAAGCGCGTACGATCCGCGTGCTCTTGCAGTTCAATGTTCCGGTGTTCGTCAATACGCCGGTCGTCGCGGCACCGCAGCTCGCGTGGGAGGCCCAAAGCGGCGATAAGGGGTTGGTGCTGAACGCGCGCAATCTGGGGCGCGCGCATACGAAGTTTACGAAAGTCGAAGTCGTCACGCCGTCGGGCCGCCGCTTGGCGACGACACAGGGGGTGCCCTACGTGCTTGCCGGTGCCACGCGTCCGTTCATGGTCGCAGGTTCCTTCGGTCCGGGCGAGAAGGTGGTGGTGGAAGCGCGCACCGACGACAGCGAAGTCGTGATCCGCGAAACGGTCGACGTGCGTCGGTGAGCTGATGCGTTCGCTCGCGCATATTCTCGCGATGGGCCTCTATCTGGCCTCGCTGAGTAATGCGTATGCCGAGGCGGCGGCTTCCGAGCCGCGCAATCTCGTGCTTGAGGTTTGGCTGAATGGTGCGTCCCGCGCGATCGTCGTCAATGTGGCGGAGCGGGAAGGGGACCTGTTCGTCGAGCGGTCGGACCTAAAAGCGATTGGGTTGAAGGACGTCGAAGACACCGAGGTGAAGGGCGACTTGGTGCCGCTCAACCGCATCGACGGCGTGCGCGCGATCGTCGAGGAGGGCAAGCAACTTTTGATGGTGACGGCGGCGCCGACGCGGCTTGCCGTTACGACGCTGAGTTTGCGCGGCAGCGACCGCCAGATCGTGGCGGATACGCCGGTGACGGCCTTTGCGGCCGAGTATGATGTTGTTCTTACCGGAAGCGACGTCACATCATCGCTGCGCGGAGCCTCGATCGACGGCACGCTGGCGCTTTCCGCCTTCACACCGATCGGAACGTTCGCAACGAATGGGTTTGCGGTTGTCGATGCGGAGACGCAAAAGGCGCTTAGGCTCGATAGTTCATGGACACTCGACGATCCGCCACAGCTCAGACGGCTCACGGTCGGGGATGCGGTTTCGGGCGGGGTCGGTTGGTCCCGCTCCGTGCGTTTTGGCGGCGTGCAGATTGCGCGCGACTTTGCGCTTCAGCCGGACCTCGTTACGATACCGATGCCGGACTTTTTCGGCGAGGCGGCGGTTCCCGGGTCGATCGATGTGTTCGTCGGCGCGTCAAAGGTCTTGTCCGAGAACGTTCCTGCGGGACCCTTCGACGTACGCGATTTGCCGATCGTCACCGGCGCAGGCCAAGCGACTGTTGTCGTGCGCGATCTGCTCGGGCGCGAAATGCGGCAGACGATCAACTACTTCACCGACAGCGAGATGCTGGCCGAGGGGTTGACGTCCTACAGCGTCGAGGCCGGATTTCTGCGGAAGTCTTATGGCCTCAAGAGCTTCGACTATGGCGACGCGATGGGGTCGGCGACGCTGCGTCACGGATTCAGCGACGAATTCACGATCGAAGCGCATGCGGAAGCATCGCCTGAGGTCGCGACACTGGGTGTGGGCGGGATCGCAACGCTTTTCGATTTCGGCTCTTTGCGCTTTGCGGGCGCGGGAAGCACGAGCGAGTTCGGCGAGGGCGGGTTCGGGTCGGTTGCATTGTCGTTGCAGTTTGGGCCTGCGAATTTGTTTGCGAGCATCGAAGCGGCGACGCCGGACTTTCGCGATGTAGCGGCCATCGACGGTGCGCCGTTGGCGCGCGAGACGCTGCAGTTGGGTGGCGGGCTCGACCTGCAGGAATACGGCTCGTTGTCGCTGACATATCTGCGCCAGGAGCGGCAGGACAAAGAGCGCACGACACTCGCCACCGCGACCTACACGATGTCGGTCGGCACCGCCACGTTCGGCGTGACCAGCGTGTACGACGTGGAGCGTGATGCGCTGCTTGCGGAGACGTTCCTGACGGTGCCGCTGGGCGGCGGCGGTCCCTATTCGACCGCTTCGCTGTCTTCGCGGGAGGGGGATGTAGAGGTTCGCGCGACATTGGAACAACCTGCCTCGCCGGATGGGGTTCTGGGCTACCGGCTGCAAGCGCGTCAGGGCGACTTTACGCAGTTCAATGCGGATGGCCGTTGGGAAGGGCAAAACGTTGCGCTCGACGGGCGGTTGGCTCTCGCCGAGGGCCATTTGTCGGCGCAAGTCGAAGCCGCCGGCGCGATCGTGGCGACGGAGGATACAGCGTTCTTTGCGCGTAAACTCGACGGTGCCTTCGCGCTCATCGATGCCGGCGCGCCCGGCGTTGGTATCTATCGCGAGAATCGGCTGGTTGCGGAATCCGACGACAGCGGTTTCGCGCTGATCACCGGCCTTGTGCCGTTCACGCGCAACCACATTGCGGTCGATCCGGCGGGGTATGACATGTCGAAGGTGCTTTCCAGGACCGATCTCGACGTCATTCCGGGGCGCGGCGGCGCTGCGGTGAGCCTGGCGCCGGCGAAGGAGATGCCTTTGTCGCTCTCGGTCACGCTCCCAGACGGATCCTTTCCCGATGTTGGAACGACGGTGCATCTGTCGGGCGATCCGACGCCGTGGATCGTGGGCTATCACGGCGCCTTGTTTATTGCAGACCTGAAGCTGCCGCTTGAGGTCGAGCTTGAGACCAAGTTCGGTCTGTGCCGGCTGAAGTTGACTGAGCCGCCGCGCGAGACTCCGGGCGAAATTCCGCGTCTCGGGCCGATCGCGTGCGCGTTCGACCAGTGACGTATCGCGCCATCGCGCGGACGCCTGCAGTGGTTGATTTTCGGTAAACGGTGGCTGCCGGCGCGCGCAAATATTGGCCGCGTTGCGCTCGCAAGGTTGAAGTACACTCGCGTCGTGATGCGTTTCCTGTTCGCCATGGCGCGCGTTTGCGCGTTCGCCGGAGTTGTTGCTGTGCCGAGCGCTGCGCTCGCTGCGCCCTGCAACGTTCCTGCGCGTCCGCTTCAGGTCACAGCAACGAATTTGAACTTCGGCAACTACAACGCATCGTCCGGGACGCCGACGACGTCAACGATGGCCGTCACCGTTCGATGCGTGAATGCCGTCGACACGCTGCCGGCGTTCGTCGCTTCGCTCTCGAAGGGCACCGCGCCGACTTACAACCCCCGCCAAATGGCGCTCGGTGCGAACAGGCTCAACTACAACATCTTCAACCAGAACACCTATGTCACGATCTGGGGCGACGGCACCGGCGGCACGCTCACGCGTAGCTATGGTGGCGGCGGAAACGCCGCGACCGGCACGGGATTCGGCCGGATCACGACCGGTCAATACGTGACGCCCGGCGTCTACACTGACACGATTACGGTGACGATTACGTACTGAGCGCCGGAGTCGTTCGGCTGCTTAGATGTGGATCGCGTGGCCCAGCGCTTTCAGGGCGGCTTCGTGGAAGGCTTCGCTTAGCGTTGGATGGACGTGGATCGTGCCGGCGATGTCTTCGAGGACGGCGCCCATTTCCATGACGGTCGCGAATTCGCCGGACAGGTCGCTGATATGGCTTCCGACGGCTTGGATGCCGAGCACGCGGTGATCGCTTTTCCTCGCGACGACGCGGACGAAGCCGAAATTGTCGCCGGCGTCCATCGAGAGGGCGCGGCCGTTGGCGGCGAAGGGGAATTGGCCGACGACGGTTTCCTCGCCCGCTCTTGCGGCTTCGGCGGGGGAGAGGCCGCAGCTCACGATCTCAGGCTCGGTGAAGCAGACGGCGGCGATCGCGGCGGGGGCGAATTTGCGTTTGTGGCCTGCGATGATTTCGGCGACCATTTCGCCTTGGGTGGCGGCTTTGTGTTCCAGCATCGGTTCGCCGACGAGGTCGCCGACGGCCCAGACGTTCTTCATCGACGTGCGGCACTGATCGTCGACCTTCACGAAACGTCCGGCCATGTCGACGGCCATGTTTTCGAGGCCCCAGCCTTCGGTCGCCGGCTTGCGGCCGACGGTGACGAGGATCTTGTCGGCGGGGAGTTCGAGCGTTTTGCCGTCCGACGTTTCGACGATGAGGGACGTGCCCTTTTTTCCGGTCTCGACCGCTTTCGCTTTCGCGCCGAGGTGGACGGTGACGTTGTTCTTGTCGAGCCAGCG
>CAYXQB010000286.1:0-4165 GCA_964466435.1 uncultured Flavobacteriaceae bacterium
AGCGGTGGGATTTGGGCGACGAGGTTTGTGCGCTGGTCGCGGGTGGCGGCTATGCCGAGTACTGCATCGCGCATGAGGGCAGCGTGTTGCCGAAGCCGCCGCGCGTGTCGCTGGTCGATGCGGCGGCGCTGCCGGAAGTCTATATGACTGTGTGGACGAACGTCGTCGACCGCGCACGGCTCAAAGAAGGCGAGACGCTGCTCGTGCACGGCGGGTCGAGCGGCATCGGAACGGCCGCGATCCAGCTGTTCGCGACGCGCGGGCATCGCGTGTTTACGACCGCGGGGTCGGCGGAGAAGTGCAAGGCTTGCGTCGATCTCGGCGCGGCGCGGGCGATCAACTATCGCCAGGAAGATTTCGTCGAAATCGTGCGGGCCGAGACCGGTGGCGCTGGCGTCGACGTGATCCTGGATATGGTGGGCGGGGACTACATCGCGAAGAATGTCGGACTGCTCAAGCTCGAAGGACGCCTCGTTAACATCGCGTTCCAGCAAGGGTCGCAGGCGAACCTGAACCTCATGCTCGTGATGTTGAAGCGGCTCACGATCACGGGCTCGACGCTGCGGGCACGATCGAACGCGGAGAAGGCCGAGATCGCGCGCGCGGTCGAGCGCGAGGTGTGGCCGTTGCTCGTCAATGGGCAGATCAAGCCGATCGTCGATAGCGTGATGCCGCTTGCGAAAGCCGCCGAGGCGCATGAGCGGATGGCAGGGAGTTCGCATATCGGGAAGATCTTGCTGACGCCTTAGAAGCCAATCATCCGCAAGAGCGCCGATTTCCGCGACGGGATTCGGCTTCCCTTGGCGCGCGCGAACGACTATATAGGCGCCTGAAACTCCCTTCATTTTGAGGTGAATTTCCGGCCTGGCGGCTCGAACCCGCTGGCGCCCAGCGGAGAGGTTTTACCTATGACGAAGCCATTGATGCCCAAGGCGACGGCCATGTGGCTCTTGAATCAGACGACGTTGACGTTCGACCAGATCGGCGAATTTTGCGCGCTGCATGCGCTCGAGATCAAAGCGATGGCGGACGACATGCATCCGGAGAAGATCGTGCCGCTGGACCCCGTGATGATGGGACAGCTGACGCGCGAGGAGATCTCGGCGGCGGAGAAGGATCCGCGCAAGCGGCTCGTGATGACGAAGTCGGCGGTCGAGATGCCGAGTACGCAGAAGGGGCGCCCGCGCTATACGCCGGTGTCGCGCCGGCAGGACAAGCCGGATGCGATCCTGTGGCTCGTGCGCAATCATCCGGAGGTGACGGACGCGGAGATCGGCAAGCTGCTCGGCACGACGAAGTCGACGATCCAGCTGATCCGCAATCGCGAGCACTGGAACATGCAGAACATCAAGCCGGTCGATCCGGTGACGCTGAGCCTCTGCTCGCAGCTCGAGCTCGACCTGGCGGTCGAAAAGGCTTCCGCGCGCAAGGCGCGGAACGCGCCACCGGAAGCGAAGGGCGCAACGTTGAAGCCGGCGAGCGATGCGGTCGAAGCCGAGGCGCCTGCCGAGGAAGAGGCGCCGCAACTGAAATACGATCCGGCGTCGGTGTTCGCATCCTTCCAGCGGACGCGGGACAAGCCGTAGGCGACTATTTCCCCGCCACCGGTTCGCCTTGAAGGCGGACCGGTGCGGCGGGTTGGACCGCGGCGGGCTCGAAGCTCGGGCGTTTCTCGCGGGCGACGGGCGCTCGGACAAAGACGCGAACCAGTACGAAGGCCATGAACATCGCGTGGATCGTGGCGGTGTAAAAGAAAATCGCGCTCATGCCCCATAGGTTGACTACGACGGCCGCGAGTAGCGGGCCCATCACCGCGGCGACGCCGTAGAGGAAGAGGTTCGAGTTCGCGACTTCGGTCATTTCGCCCTTGTCGGCATGGTCGTTCAGGTGCGCATTCGTGAGCGAGCCAATCGGGAACGCGGTCGCGCCATATAGGAAGCCGCCCGCGAGCAGCCAGGTGACCGCATCGATGCCGAACGGCGCGGGATTGGCGAGCATCACGCCTGCAAACGCCGCGAACGCGGCTGCGATGCCGATGATCAACCTTCGGTCGGTGAAGTCCGACAGACGGCCCAACGGAAACTGCGCGAGCGCGCCGCCGAAGATCACGACCGACATGAAGAGCGCGAGATTGTCGCCGTCCATGCCGCGTGCGTCGGCGTAGACGGGCGCGAGCGTCCAAAAGGCGCCACTGGCCAAACCCACCGCGACGGCGCCCACGGCGCCCACAGGCGACAAGCGATAGAGACGGCTTAGGCGCAGCTTGGCGCGGCTGTGGCTTTGCGGCTCGGGCTGGCGCGTGACGCCGACCGGCACGAGGCAGAGCATCGTCAGGATCGCGCAGATCGAGAACAGCTCGAACGACATCGGATTGCCGAGCGTGAACAGATATTGGCCCGCGAGCAGCGCGAGGTTGTTCAGTGCGGCGTAGGTCGTGAAGACGCGGCCGCGGATTTCGTTGCGGGCTTGGCCGTTCAGCCAACCTTCGAGGATGACAAACATGCCGGCGGCGCAAAAGCCGATGCCGGCGCGCAAGGCGGCCCATACGAACGGGTCCATGATCAGCGCGTGAATCAGAACGATCGCGGCGGTGAGCGCGCCCAAGATTGCGAAGGCTCGGATGTGGCCGACGCGGTGAATCAGGCGCGGACCGAGCAAGCATCCGCTAACAAAGCCCGCGAAGTAGGCTGCGCCAATGAGGCTGATCGCCGTGTCGGTAAACCCTCCTTGATGCGCGCGCACCGGCACGAGCGTGCCTTGTAGGCCGTTCGCGAGCAGCATGATCACCGCGGTCGCGAGCAGCGAGAGGATCTTGCGATAGTCAGCGGCGGTCACGTGGTGCATGGGGTGTTGCTTAGCGACCCGGCCAGCCAGCGCGAATGCGTCGGTTCGTCACCGATATTGCGCGGCCCCTGCCCGCTTCGCTAACGTCCACGCATTCCAAAACAATGGGGTGTCGAAATGCCGTCCGCGCGCAAGGGTAAGGCCGTCAAGAAACCGACCAAAGTCGCCGCCAAACAGAGAGCGAAAGCACCGCTCAAGAAGGCAGCGAAGTCCGCGGCGGCCAAGCGCGTCAACCCCTATACGCTCGATCTCGACAAAAACCCGGCGAACTATCAACCGTTGTCGCCGTTGACGTTCTTGGAGCGCGCGGCGTTTACGTTTCCCGATCACGTCGCCGTTCTGCACGGCGAGCAGAAGATCACTTATCGCGAGTTCTACGCGCGATGCCGGCGGCTGGCATCCGCACTCACGAAGCGCGGGATCGGGCTTGGCGACACGGTTGCGGTGATCGCGCCGAACATTCCGCCCATGCTGGATGCGCATTACGGCGTCTTGATGACGAACGGCGTGTTGAACGCAATCAACTACCGGCTCAGCGCGCAGGAGGTCGCCTTCATCCTCGATCACGGCGAAGCGAAGGTTCTGATCGTCGATAAGGAGTTCGGTGCTCTGGCACGCGAGGCGCTGACGCTCTGCAAGGCAAAGCCCTATGTGATCGGGATCGACGACCCCGAGTTCGAAGGCGGCGTTTTGATCGGCGAGATCGAGTACGAAGACTTTTTGAAGAGCGGCGATCCGGACTTTGCGTGGTCGTTGCCCGCGGACGAGTGGCAGGCGATCACGCTGAACTATACGAGCGGCACGACGGGAAACCCGAAGGGCGTCGTGTTCCATTCGCGGGGTGCGTATCTGCTGGCGATGGGGAACGTGATTTCGGCGTCGATCCGGGCGCATCCCGTGTATCTGTGGTCGCTGCCCATGTTTCACTGCAATGGCTGGTGCTTTACGTGGACGATTTCGGTCGTCGCGGGGACGCATGTTTGTCTGCGCCGGGTCACGGCGGCAAATATGTTCGAGGCTTGTGCGCGCTATGGCGTGACGCATATGTGCGGCGCACCGATCGTGATGGGGATGCTGGTCAATGCGAGCGATGGCGAGCGCAGAGCGATGCAGAACCGGGTCGAATTCATGACTGCTGCGGCCCCTCCCCCGGCGGCGACGCTGGCACGGATGGAGGCGGCCGGATTCCAGGTGCATCATGTCTACGGGCTGACGGAAACCTACGGACCTGCGGTCGTGAACGCTTGGCACAGCGAATGGGACGCGCTGCCGTCCGAGGAGCGCGCGAAGATCAAGGCGCGCCAGGGCGTGCGCTATCCGG
>CAYXQB010000287.1:0-4164 GCA_964466435.1 uncultured Flavobacteriaceae bacterium
GTTCGCCGCAGCCAAAACCGGAAGCTCCGGCAAGGTCGTGCTGAAGTGGAGCGACCTCTGATGTACGGCGCGGTTCAGCAACATCTGACGAAGACGCTGGCCGAAATCAAAGCCGCCGGGCTCGAAAAGCCCGAGCGGGTAATCGCAACCCCGCAGTCGGGCCACATCCGCGTCACCGGCGGCAAGGAGGTCTTGAACCTCTGCGCCAACAACTATCTGGGCTTGGCGAGCCACCCCGCCATCGTCAAAGCAGCTCATGAGGCGCTCGACCGCTGGGGCTACGGTATGGCCTCGGTCCGCTTCATTTGCGGCACGCAGGAAATTCACAAGCAACTCGAAGCCAAGATCAGCGAATTCCTCGGCACCGAAGACACGATCCTCTACTCCTCATGCTTCGACGCGAACGGCGGCCTGTTCGAGACGATCTTGGGCGAAGAAGACGCCGTCATCTCCGACGAACTGAACCACGCCAGCATCATCGACGGCATCCGCCTCTGTAAGGCGCAGCGCGCACGCTACAAAAACGGCGACCTCGCCGATCTCGAAGCGAAGCTAACGGACGCCGCCGGCGCCCGCTTTCGCATGATCGCAACCGACGGCGTCTTCTCGATGGACGGCTACTACGCCAAGCTCCCCGAGATCTGCGCGCTGGCCGAGAAGTACAACGCCCTCGTCATGGTCGACGACTCGCACGCCGTCGGCTTCACCGGAAAACACGGCCGCGCCTGCCACGAACGCGCGAACGTCATGGACAAGATCGACATCATCACCGGCACGCTCGGCAAAGCGCTCGGCGGCGCCAGCGGCGGCTACACGTCGGGCCGCAAGGAAATCATCGCCCTCCTGCGCCAGCGCTCGCGCCCGTACCTGTTCTCGAACTCGATCCCGCCGGCGATCGCCGCCGCCTCCATCGCAGCGATCGACCTGCTCAAGAGCTCAAGCGCCTTGATCGATCGCCTTGCCGACAACACGACGTTCTTCCGGACCGAAATGACGAAGGCAGGCTTCAACCTCCTGCCCGGCGAACACCCGATCGTCCCCATCATGATCGGCGATGCGGCGCTGGCCGCCCGCTTCGCCGAAGCGATGCTGACCAAAGGCATCTACGTGATCGCGTTCTCCTACCCTGTCGTGCCGCAAGGCAAAGCCCGCATCCGCACGCAAATGTCGGCCGCCCTCACGCGTCAGGATCTGGAAGTCGCCGTCGCGCAGTTCACCGCCGTCGGCCGCGAGATAGGCCTTATTCGTTGACGATGCGAATCTCGCGCGTCGGCTCGAATGTCTGCGGGAAGCCCGGCACGAAGGTCTGCGAAACGTCCAATATCTCGGCCACCGGACGCGCCCGCTCGGCCCCGCTTGCCGGCGCCCACGCCATCGCGGTGCCGACGATCGCCTGCGCCATCGTAGCCGCCATTCCCGCCATCTTCTGCCGGTAGTTCGCCATGGGACACCCCTTGAGGCGCTCTTGGGTGGCGCCATGGAGGCAACGCTAGGCGAAAGAGTTTTCAATCGGGTTAGGCAAAAGTAACCATTCGGTTACGAGCGCCCGGTCCCAAATCGTATTAGGCTTGGGAAACTGCCCCCCGCGAACACCGGACAAGCAATGCCGTCACGCCTGCGCCTGCGCCTGCTGCGCCCGCTCCTGATCGCTGCACTGCTGTTCACGCACGTCGGCGAGGCAGCCGCAGCCGCCCGCCCAGGTAAGGCGCAGGCGCACATCGAGACGCAGCGCCTTGAGGAACTTGGGCGCATCTGGGTCTACGTCGACCTCTTCGATCCCTATCTCAACGCCGCCGCCAACGAGTGGGACCAAGCGCTACTGGAGGCAATCCCCGCGGTGCGCACGGCACGCGACGAAGCCGCCTACGTCGCAGCCCTGAACGCGATGCTGGCGCGAAGCGGCGACCCCGCCGCCCGCGTTGTCGCAAACGACCCGACCGCGCGCCCGATGCCGCAGCCCGTGCGCAAAGAAAGCGGCGCCTGGATCGCGGATTGCAACGCGATGGTTCAAGCCGTTTCGACCGGTGCCGCCCCAATGCAGCTCGCGGCAAACGTGGCGGCGCAAGCCGCAATCGTCGACTGCCGCGGTTTCACAGGCGACCGCGCGGCCCTGCAAGGCGTTGTCGCCGCCATCGCCCGCACACGCTCGACGGCCCCCTTGCCCGCAGGCTCGGCGCTAGTGCGCAGCTACAACGGCTTTCCCTCCGAGGTTAGTCCCTCGCCGTCACCCCTCGCGGCAGGCTTCGCCTTGCGCACCAAAGGCACGCTCGCCGCCGGAACCGGCACGCCCAGCAAGGCGCGGCTTGTCTTCCTTCTCGACGCTAGCGCAGCCCCAGCCTTACCGCAGATCGCGGCACTTCAATCGGCTGGCCTTGCCCGCGTGGTCTCCGCAGGACCGATCGGCTCGGGCCTCACGACACTGCGCCTCGCGCACACGACCATCGAAATCAGCGAAGGGCTCTACACCTATCCCGCCGGCGCGGTCGGCTTCCGTCCCGACGCGACCGCAACACCCGACAAGGCGCTCGTCGCAGCGATCGCGCAACTCACCGCCGCCCCGGCGGCGATCTTGCGCGAACCCTCGCTGCCGCCGTTGCAACGCCCGCCGCGCCGTTACAAGAACACGGACGTTCCCACGGCCGAGGAGCGCTTGCTTGCCTTGTTTCGCGTTTGGGGCACGGTCAACCACTTCCATCCTTACAAATCGCTGATGGACCGCCCGTGGGAAAGTGCCTTGGGCGAGTTCGTGCCCGTGATGCTCGCCGCAAACACGCGCGCGGCCTACGAAGCGGCTTTGCTGCGCCTGGCCGCACGCACGCAAGACTCGCACACCCAGCTCGACGGCCTGACCGCGCCGCCCTTAGGTTTCGAAAAAGGCCAACCCGCAATCCGCGTACGCTATGTACAAAATCGTCTCGCCGTAGCCGAAATCTCCGACAAGACGCTGACACCCGGCATTCGCGTCGGGGACACGATCGTCGCCGTTGATGGCATTCCAATTGCGCAGCTCGAACAGCGATTGACCCCGCTGATCGCAGCGTCGACCCCGCAAGCGCTCCGCGCCGATCTGGCGGCGCGGCTTCTGGCTGGCCCCATCGGCAGTATCGCGGCTCTCGGCGTGCGCGGCCCCACCGGACCCACCCGCACCGTTCGCTTGCAGCGCTCGGCCGGCAAGGGTGCCGCGCCCCAGCCCTGGCGCACGCTCGCTGGCGATATCGGCTACATCGATCTGGCGCATCTCAAGCGCGAAGACGCCGATCGCACACTCGACGAGTTGCGCGCCTCAAAGGCGTTGATCCTTGATCTCCGCGGACCCACACAAGGTGCGGCCTGGGTTCTCGGCCCGCGCCTTGCCCAATCGCCCGCTCCTTTTCGCATCGCGCGCGTGCGCCGCCCATCCTACCAAGGTCCTCCCAAACCTGGCGCACTCGAAGCGGCATGGCTGCACCTCGAAGACACGCAACGTCCGGCGCCGGCGGGCCGCTACACCGGACGCGTATTCGCGCTGATCGACGAGCGCACCACCAGCCAATCCGAGCACGCCGCTCTCATGTTCGAAGCCGCCGCGAACGTCACATTCGTCGGCTCCCTGACAAGCGGCACGAACGGTGACGTCACCGCACTGCAGATCCCGGGCGGCCTTACCGTTCGCCTTAGCGCTCACGACGTCGCATACCCGAACGGCGCACGCCTGCAACGCGTGGGCATCCCGCCCGATGTCGCTGTGTCGCCCACACTCAAAGGTCTGCGCGCGGGCCGCGACGAAGTCCTCGAGAAGGCCCTCGACCTCGCCCGCCGTTAACAAGCAACAAGGTGCAACGCCCATGGCCAAACTCTACGACGCGATCGACGACAAGCTGACCGCCTTTATCGCCAAGCAAAAAATGTTCTTCGTCGCGACAGCACCGCTCTCCGCCGGCGGCCATGTGAACGTCAGCCCGAAAGGCTACGACGCCTTCCGCATCTTAGGCCCCAAGCAAGTCGCCTACGCCGACCTCGGCGGCTCGGGCATCGAAACCGTTGCGCACGCGCGTGAAAACGGCCGCATCACGATCATGTTCTGCGCCTTCGAAGGCCCCGCGTTGATCTTGCGCCTCTACGGCAAAGCAAGCGTCATGCAGTTCGACGACCCCCGTTTCCACGAAGAACTGAAGAAGTTCCCGG
>CAYXQB010000288.1:0-4149 GCA_964466435.1 uncultured Flavobacteriaceae bacterium
ACTACGTCGCGGATCGATTTCAGCGCCTGGTGCAGAAGCGGCACCGTCTGCGTCAGGTCGATGATGTGGATCTTGTTGCGCGAGCCGAACAGGAACTGCGCCATGCGCGGGTTCCAGCGGTGCGTCTGGTGCCCGAAATGCACGCCAGCCTCCAACAGCTGACGCATAGAATAGTCAGGTAAAGCCATTTGGCTTTGTCTCCTTAACCGGTTGAACCTCCGCGGGCCATCACCAGGTCTTTCGACCCAGCACCGGAGGGCGGCCCGCCATATGGCGGCCAGGCAACCCAAGCCCGCGTGTGGAATGGCCGCGGTTTTAGGGGGTTGCGTTGAGGCGTGCAAGGGCGGCAGCTTGGAGCGAAACGCGACAAATCAGCCGAAAATCGGGAGCCCATGACTGCTATTCGTCCCACAATCCTAGGCCTGGAGCGCAACGGGATCGGGGAGGTGTCGTTTTTGGGCCTCGGGCGCAAGGACATCATCCCGCTTTGGTTCGGCGAGGGCGACATCGTCACCCCACCCTTCATCCGCGATGCCGCCAAGCGAGCGCTGGATGAGGGCAAGACCTTCTACACCTTCACCCGCGGCATCACCGAGCTTCGCGGCGCTATCGCCGATTGGGCCTCGCGTCAATCCGGCCGCGAGATCGACGCCGATCGGGTGACCGTCCCTGGGGCCGCGATGATGGGCGTGCAAATCGCGCTGCAATGCGTGTGCGAGCCGGGCGACAATGTCCTCATCATCTCGCCGATGTGGCCAAACATCTTCCAAGCGGTGATCGGATCGGGCGCAACGCCTCGGTTTGTGCGGCTCGACGGCGGCGCAAACGGCGAGCCGTGGACGCTGGACCTGCAGCGTCTCTTCGACAGCGCGGACGCACGCACGAAAGCGATCTTCTTCGCCTCCCCCTCCAACCCCACCGGTTGGATCATGAGCGAGCGCGAACAGCGCGCGATCCTGGAGTTCGCGCGCCAACGCGGCATCGCAGTCATCTCGGACGAGGTCTACACACCCATCGTCTACGACACACCCGCACCGAGCTTCGGCGCCATCGCCGAACCCGAAGACGACGTCTTCATCATCAACAGCTTCTCGAAGGCTTGGGCCATGACCGGCTGGCGCATCGGCTGGCTCATTCACCCGCGCCGGCTGGCCACCCAAATGGCCGAGCTCTCCGCCTACAACAACACGGGGGCCACGGTGTTCGCCCAATACGGCGCTCTGGAGGCAATCACCAAGGGCGACGACTTCATCAAGTGGCAGGTGCAGCGCTGCCGTGAGGGCCTAGCCATCGTGGAGAAAGCGATTAGCGCCAACAACCGCATGAGCTGGTGCAAGCCTGCCGGCGCGTTCTACGCGTTCATCGCGATTGACGGCATGCACGACAGCACGGCGTTTGCAAAGCGCCTGCTGGACGAGGCAAAGGTCGGCGTGGCTCCCGGAATCGCATTCGGCGCAAAGGATGACAAGCGCAACGACGGGTTCATCCGTATTTGCTTTGCTCAGTCGCCGGACAGGCTTAGTGAAGCGATGCACCGTATCGTGAGGGCAATCTAAGATGGCCGCCAACAACACCGCATGGGTCAACATTCCCGGCGAGATCGCTAAGCACCACTCGCTCTACGGTGTTGGCGGATGGCTTGTTCTTGTCGCTATTGGGACTGTTGTGGCACCCATTCGCATCGTAGCGTCAATGGGTCCGCTCTATTCCAGTATAGACTTCGCGGCAGTCGATCCGATGTTGCGGACGTTTATCTTCGTCGAGATCGCCGGCAACGCGCTGATCGCATTGTGGTCCATCGGCAACGCGGTATTACTCTTCACGAAACACCGATACTTCCCGCGAAGTTTCGCCTTGTTCTTGGGCTTCTCGGCCGTCTTCATCGTGGGCGATCTATTCGCCACGAAGTTGGTCACCGACGCGATCGGCCAGCCGATGCCATGGAGCGAGGTGTTCGATGCCGAGACCTCTCGCGAAGTGATCCGCAGTGTGCTCGGTGCCGCAGTCTGGATTCCCTATTGTTTCATTTCGCGCCGCGTCAACGTCACCTACTTGAACCGCGTCCGCGGGGACGATCCGCTGCTGAAAGAAAACGTCGCCGCCGTCTTCTAAACCTCCTCCACTTCCCGCACGCCGCTGACGACGCGAATCGCGCCCTTTAGCGCAGGCGTCACGGCGTAACGGCCGGGAAGCTCAAGCTCGACCTCCCGCTCGCCCTTCTCGACCGGAAAGATCAGCGAAACCAGCCCTTTGCCCTGTTGGTTCTTCAAGCGCTCGGAGATGCTGGCAAGCGGCTTCGGGTCGTCGATGAAGATCCGCAGCCCCGCCCCCGTTTGAGCGGCGGCTTCGTTCAGGTTCTGAACGCGAAGAATTTGAAGCTTCAAGTCGTCTCCGTCCCAACGCGTGGCAACGTCTAGGATGACGGCCTTGCCGGGCTCCAAATGCTGGCCGCCCTGCGCCAACGTCTCGGCGAACACAACCGCCTCGAACATACCGGAGGAATCCGAGAAGCCGATGTGCGCCATGCGCTTGTCGTCTTTGGTACGGCGCTCTTGGCGCCGGATCACGCTACCCGCAAGCGTAACAGCACGGTCCTCGTGGCGCTTGTCGGCGGCGAGTTCCGCGAAGGGTACGACACGCAAGCGCGCCAGCGTTTGCGCGAACTCGTCGAGCGGATGCGCGGACATGTAGAATCCGATCGCGCCGAACTCGCGCGACAACCGATCGGGCATCGCCCACTGATTGACCTCCGGCAAGGCGCGATCCCGCTTTGTGTCCACCTCGCCGAATAGGTTCACCTGACTGCTTTCGCGTTCGCGGCTGGTGATCGACGCCTCGCCCAGCATCATGTCGATCGCGGCATGCACCTGTGCGCGGTTCGAATTGAGGCTGTCGAACGCGCCTGCAGCGACAAGGTTTTCGAGAATCCGTTTGTTGACGAACTTCGCATCGACGCGACGTGCGAAGTCGAACAGGTTTTTGAACTTTCCGCCCGCATCCCTTACTTCGATGACGTGATCCATGGCGGCGCGGCCCACGTTGCGGATCGCAGCCAGTGCGTAGTGCACCACGTCGCTGCCGTCAGCTCGTTTGCTCGCCGTAAACAGCGCCCCTGAGGAATTGATGTCGGGAGGCGCGACCGTAATGCCCATGCGTTCGGCTTCTTGCCGGAATATCGAAAGCCGCTCGGGTGACCCGATATCGAGCGTCATCGAAGCGCAAAAGAACTCGACCGGATAGTTCGCCTTCAACCACGCGGTTTGGTAAGCGACCTGCGCATAAGCGGCGGCGTGCGCCTTGTTGAAACCATAGCCCGCGAATTTTTCCGCCTGGACGAAGATCTGCTCCGCAATGTCGGCCGGGATGTTCTTCTGCTTCGCCGCGCCCTCGATGAACTTCACACGGTGCTTGGCCATCTCCTCTTTGATCTTCTTGCCCATCGCGCGGCGCAGTTCGTCGGCTTGGCCGAGCGAATATCCCGCAAGCTCGCGCGCGATCAGCATAACGTCCTCTTGGTACGTCATGACGCCGTGCGTATCAGCAAGGATCGGCTTTAAAGACTCGTGCAGAAAGAACGGCTTCTCGCGACCGTGCTTGACAGCGATGTAGACCGGTATCTGGTCCATCGGGCCTGGCCGATAAAGCGCGACAAGCGCGATGAGGTCCTCAACGCGGTCGGGCTTCATCTTGCGCAGCAGGTCGCGCATGCCGGTCGATTCAAGCTGGAAAATACCTGTCGAGGCGCCTTTGCCGAGTGCTTCGAACGCCTTCTTGTCGTCGAAGGCGACCTCTTCCGCCTTCACACGCACGCCGTGGCGGGCGGCGATCATTTTCTCGGTTTCGGCGATGACCGTGAGCGTCTTCAGTCCCAAGAAGTCGAATTTGACGAGGCCGGCTTTTTCGTCCTGCTCGTAGTCGAGCTGCGTCACCGGCATGTCGGAGCTTGGGTCGCGGTAGAGCGGGACGAGTTCGTCGAGCGGGCGATCGCCGATCACGACGCCCGCGGCGTGGGTCGAAGCGTGACGGTAGAGTCCTTCAAGCTGCTGAGCGATTTGAAACAAGCGCGCAACGGACTCTTCTTCGTTCTCCATCTGCTGCAGTCGCGGTTCTTGAGCGATGGCTTCGCGCAGTGTGATCGTCTGGCCGGGC
>CAYXQB010000289.1:0-4149 GCA_964466435.1 uncultured Flavobacteriaceae bacterium
CCGGCTTCATTTTCATCAGATGCCCCTTTGGGTCAGGCTTGCGTCGGCGTTGGCCGTCTTGAACACGTGGGTGTTGATTGCGGAATTCGTGATCGATCGCTATGGGTTCGACCGGTACTTGCCGTTCTATCGTTACGGCGATGTTTGCATTTGGGACGTTATTATTCTAGCGGCGGTGGCGATCGCCTTTGCCGTGTTTTCGCAGGCGCCGAAGCAGGCGCGCTAGTCCCCGCCGCCGCAGCCGCCACCGCAGCCTCCGCCATCGCCGCCGCCGTCACCTCCGCCGTCGCCGCTGTCGGACATGCCGTCGGTGGAACCGTCGAAGCTCGTGCTTGAAAAGTCGCCGCCGCAGTGGGGTGTGCCGCCGGTCGCGTTTTTGTCTGCGCCTTCGCGCTTGAAGCCGCTGCAATCGGCGGCATACCGGAAGCCGTTTTCGATCTTCAGCTTCTCGTCGAGCGCGAAGAGAAGCGGCAGACGGGTCGGCGTGAGGGGGTTGATGTTGTCTTCGAGGCAAGCGTGACGCCACACGCGGCGCAGGCCGGAGTTGTTTTGCTTGTCGGCGGAAAGTGCTACGGCCGGCGTGTGATGCAGGAATTTGCCGAAGGCGCGACTGCAGAACTTTTCGTAGTCGCGCGTATAAAGAATGAACTCGTGCCACAGATCGTCGGCGATTTGGCTTGGCATGGAGACGAATCTGCGTCCGCTCTTCAGGTGGGCGAGGAAGAACTGACGTAGGCCACGCGCGACGAGTTGCTGTTCTTTGATGCCAATGCCCGTGCGGCGCGTACCTAGTTTCGTCAGCAGGCCCTTCGGGAACATGTAGGTGCGAATGAACTTTTCGCGTTCCATCTCGATCGCTTTGCGCCAAATCCACCCTATGCCGGCGAGCAGAACCCCAATGACGATGATGTAGATCGTATCCATGCTCAGACGCTCCGTGCCGCCTTCAGGCTCACAGGCGGTTTCGACGAGTCCGGCACGAAGAAGTCGGGCATCAGGTCTTTCGTCGGGTCGACGCGGTATTGGTCGAAGTCGCGCACGCCCGCTTCGTAGAGCAGCGTGTCGTCGATGCAGAATTGGCCGGTGAACTCGCGCGCAGGTTTCGTCAGAATCACGTGGGCGGCATCGGCCATGATCTCGGGCGTGCGGCACATCTTCATGCCTTCGTCGCCCGCGAGTGCGTTTCGGATCGCCGCCGTCGCGATGCCGGTGCGCGGCCAGAGCGCGTTGACCGCGATGCCGTCGGCGCGGAACTCGCCCGCCATACCGAGCACGCACATGCTCATGCCGTATTTCGCCATCGTGTAGGCGACGTGGTTGGCGAACCACTTCTCGCTCATGTCGAGCGGCGGGGAGAGATTGAGGATGTGCGGGTTCGCCGCCTTCTTCAAATGCGGCACGCAGTATTTCGACACCATGAACGTGCCGCGCGTGTTGATCTGGTGCATCAGATCGTAGCGTTTCATGTCGGTCATCGTCGTGGGCGTGAGCTGGATCGCGCTGGCGTTGTTGACGCAGATGTCGATGCCGCCGAATTTTTGCGCCGTTTGTTCGATCGCTGCGGCGACGTTGGCCTCGTCGCGCACGTCGACGACGAGCGGCAGCGCCTTGCCGCCCGCAGCCTCGATCTCCTTCGCGGCGGAGTAGATGGTGCCGGGCAGCTTCGGGTGCGGGTCGGCGGTCTTGGCAGCAACGGCGATGTTGGCGCCGTCGCGCGCGGCGCGCAGCGCGATCGCCAGGCCAATGCCGCGGCTCGCGCCGGTGATGAAGAGGGTTTTGTTTTTGAGTGACATGGGGTGAGTCTCGTGGTCTGCGCCACCCCTACACCGGCGGCGAGCACGCGCCAAGTGTTGACAACCGACGTATAACCGGTTATATAGCCGGTTATGTCTAAAGGTTTCAAAGAAAAGTCCGCTGTGTATCGGGCCGTCGCAAAGAATCGCCGCGCGATGCGGTTGCGCGGGATGGCTCGCTTTGAGGTTCGCGGTCTTGTTCGCGACAAGGAGCTCATTCGTGCGCTGGCTACCCGGCTTGCGGCCGAGGATGAAGCGGCTCAACGGCTTAGGGACGAACTCGGCCAGAAGGTCGCGCCTGCACACGGCGCGAAAGGCGGGGTGTGGCGATGGCTGAGGTCGTCGCCGCTTGTAGGCGTTGATTGGTACATCGAGCGGCCGTTCGACCCAGGCCGGAAAATCGACCTCGGATGAGGTTTCTTCTCGACACAACCATCCTGAGTGAGGGCACTAAGGTCTCGCCGTCGAGCCTGGTGGAACAGTGGGTGCTCGATCAACACGACGAGCACTTGTTCATCGCTTCCTTTTCTTTAGCCGAGATCGAACGCGGCGTGTTGGAGCGGGCTCCGGGACGGAAGCGCCAAGCGCTGGAGAGTTGGTTTCACGGCCCTGCAGGACCGCTGAAGTCGTTCGCTGGGCGCATTCTCGCCTTTGAAGAGCGGGCAGCTCACGAGTGGGCGAGGCTGATGCGCGAGGGCACACAAGCGGGACGGCCGCGCAGCTCGACAGACATGATCATTGCGGCAACGGCCGCCGCCAATGGCTGCACCGTCGTGACACTCAACGATCGAGACTTCCGCGATGCGGTGCCGACGTTCAATCCGATGACGGGAAGGTAGCCGCCAGCGCGATGCCTTATCGAAATTCGTTGAAGCGGATTTTCAGCACAAACTGCAGGAAGAACGCCGTCGCTAGCATGGCCGGAATGCCTATGAACATGAAGCCTTGCAGTTGATCCACCAAGCGCTTCTCGGCAGGGGTGACATAGACAGTTGCGCCTTTGTTGTTGAGCGCGACCGTGCGCTCGACGGTGGGGGTGGGTGTGCCCGAACGAAACGTGCGGTCGAAGACATAGAAGGCGGTCACTGCCTCGAGCCAGACGGCCAGAAATACGACTGCAAAGGCGTATTTCGTGATCACCTTCCAGCGGGGTTCGGCCGGCAGTTCGGGTTGGGCTCGCGCGGCTTGCTCTCCACACTCCTCCCGAAACGCCTTGTCGGAGATGTGCGTGATGCGCAAAATGTTGAGGACGGAAAACACGGCGATGCCGAGCCCAGCGAGGGCCCATGGGCCGAGGCCGGACTGAAGCGCGAGACCTTGCTCTTGCAGCGCCCCGCCCGCGGCGGCGAACAGGAAATAGCCCATCAACGCCATCATGAGGACGGCGCCGCCGGCGCGCAGTGTTGAGATGCCTTGCCAACGCCACCTGTGACGAAGGCGGCGGATGACCGATACGATCGCTATCACCAGCGCTATGGCGGCGGCGATGGCGATCTGCCCGATGAGCGTGAGGCTTCCACCGGCCAGCATCATCACCATCATGACGACGTGGTAAGCGAACATGCCCTTGAATTCGAAGGACATCTCCGACCAAGTTCGCGGATAATCTTCTGGGAACATGGCTCGCTCCCCCGTGGTCGCGCGGGCTTAAGCGGCTTTATACCAATCCACGCCGTTCGCGTCTCTTGTGCGTTTGATCTTTCCGCGGGCGATGAGGCAGTTCAGGTGGGCGAGGCTTTCGCCGGTGGCCATGCCGTAGTTCCCGCTTGTGATCTTCGTGCGGAAGAGAGCTGGGAAGGCGTCGACGGCGCGCTTGGGCGTCGCGCAGAGTTCGAGCAGCTTGCTCATGCCGTCTTCGTGATCGTCGATCAGTTGGGTCATGCGCGTCTTCACGCCGTAGAACGGTTCGTTGTGCGCTGGGCAGATCAGCGTGTCGTCGGGGATGAGCTTGTTCAGCATGGCGCAGCTGTCGAGCCATTCCTGCAGCGGGTTCGCCTCGGGTTCGGTCGGGAAGACGCTGACGTTCGATGAGATACGCGGCAGGATTTGGTCGCCGGAGATCATCAGCTTCTTCTCCGGGCACCACAGACAGGCGTGCTCCGGCGCGTGGCCACGGCCGACGACGATACGCCATTTGTTCTTGCCGATCACAATCTCCTGGCCGTCGACCAGACGGTGGAACGATTGCGGGAGGCTGTGAATGCCCATGCCGAAGCCGCCGAAGCGCTTGCGGTAGTCCTCCAGCGCCTCGTCGTGGAAGCCGGCGGCCTTGTAGAACAGGACGCCGTCCTCCGGCGCGGGCTGGCCGGTGTCCATCACAAGCGTGCGGCAGAGGAGATAGTCGGTGCGCGACATG
>CAYXQB010000290.1:0-4064 GCA_964466435.1 uncultured Flavobacteriaceae bacterium
CACGCCCTTGGCCACCTTCGCCGACATGATTGCGTCGAGATACTCCGTGTACCAGTCGTCGTCGTCCGCCGCTTCGACACGCGGATCGACCGTCTGCACGATCCGGTCGCCGCGCACCTCGCAGCCGGCCTCGATCAGCCCAAGCACGAGCGGCCGAAGCAACCGTCCCGCACCTGCCGCGTCGATCAGCAGGGTTTCCGCCGCGCCACACACCGACACGCGCCGCATCTTCGAATTCAGCACGATATCGAGCGCCTTCTGCAGATCGGCCGCCTTATCGACATAGACATGGCAGTTGCCTTCCAGATGCGCGAGCACCGGCACCCGCGCGTCTTTCTGCACCCGGGCAACCAGACTTTTGCCGCCGCGCGGAATGACGAGGTCGATGTTGCCCTCAAGCCCCGCCAACATCCTTCCGACCGCGGCACGGTCGGCGGTTGGCACGACCTGTACAGAATCCTTGGGCAAACTCACCCGCTCCAGGGCTTCGCCGATTGCCGTCTGGATCGCGCGCGCCGAGCCCAACGCCTCCGAGCCGCCGCGCAGGATCACCGCGTTGCCTGACTTGACGCAAAGCGCCGCCGCATCGGCCGTCACGTTCGGTCGGCTCTCATAGACGATGCCGATAACGCCGATCGGCACGCGCACACGTGCGATCTTGAGCCCATTGGGCCGCGTCCATTCCGCCTCGGCGTCGCCGATCGGGTCGGGCAGCCACGCCACCGTCTCGATACCCTTCGCCATCGCTTTGACGGCATCCGGCGAGAGCTTCATCCGGTCGAGAAACGCGGCACTCAACCCCGCCGTCTTCGCAAGCTCGAGATCGCGCGCGTTGGCGGCCAGGATTTGCTTTTCGCAAACCAAAATCGCCTTCGCCATGGCGACGAGCGCTCCCGCGCGCTGGCTCTTGTCCGCTTTGGCGAGCACGCGCGACGCCTCGCGCGCGGCACGCCCCATGCGCGTCATCAGGTCGTCGACGTCTTCGTTAAGCGGCGCATTCATCAGCGCACCAGCGCCATGTCGTCCCGGTGGATCATCTCGGCGCGGCCACGGTAGCCGAGCAGCGCTTCGATGTCGCCGCTTTTCGCGCGCACGATGCGCCGCGCGTCTTCCGCACCGTAAGCGACAAGTCCGCGCGCCACTTCGCGGCCTGTAGAATCCTTAACGACGACGCAGTCCCCGCGCTCGAAACTGCCGTCGATGGTGGCGACACCGGCTGGCAGCAAACTCTTCCCCTGCGTCAACGCCGTTACCGCTCCTGCATCGATCGTGATGCTCCCGGCCGCCTTGAGCGTCCCCGCAATCCACCGCTTCCGCGCGGCAGCCGGTGTCGCGGATGCAAGAAACCACGTGCACCGCGCCCCGTCCTCGATCGACTTCAGCGGCGGGCGCAAACTGCTGTTTGCGATCACCATGCTTGCGCCCGCGTCCGTCGCGATCCGGGCCGCCATGATCTTCGTCGTCATCCCGCCCGACCCCATGTCGGATCCGGAGGCCCCAGCCATCGCTTCGATCTGCGGCGTGATCGCCGGCACCTCGGCGATGAACCGCGCGCTCGCGTCGCTGCGGGGATTGGCGCTGTAGAGCCCGTCGATGTCGGAGAGCAGCACCAGGCAATCCGCCTCGATCATCCCGGCCACGCGCGCGGCGAGCCGGTCATTGTCGCCAAAACGAATCTCGGCTGTTGCGACCGTATCGTTCTCGTTGATCACCGGAACCGCACCCAACCCGAGCAGCGTCTTCAGCGTCGACCGTCCGTTCAGATAGCGCCGCCTATTCTCCGTGTCGCCGAGCGTCAGCAGTACCTGTGCGACGGTGAGCCCGTGCGCCGCCAAGGCCTCGCTCCATGCACGTGCTAGCGCGATCTGCCCAACGGCCGCTGCCGCCTGCGCTTCCTCAAGCTTCAACGCGCCCGAAGCGAGTTTGAGATTTCGCCGCCCGAGCGCGATCGCCCCCGATGACACGAGCACCACCTGCTGCCCGCGCGCCTTCACCCGCGCGACATCGGCCGCGAACGCGTCGAGCCAATCGCGCGCCAGCGCACCCGTCGCCGCGTCCACCAGTGTTGAAGATCCGATTTTGACGACGATGGTTTTGGCGGATGTGAGCTTACCGCTCACGGCGTCCACCCGCGTTCGGTCGGAAGCCCCTCGGGCTCCTCCTGCCGCTCGATCAAACGAACGCCGTCCGGGTCGGCGCGAAACGCTTCGGGATTGTCCCGCCGGTGATAGGCAAGCGCGACCGCGATCTCGCGCAAGACCTCGTTGACGCCGTCTCCTTGAACGCCCGACATCATCATGGCGTTGACGCCGGCGACTTCGGCAAGTGCGCGGCGTTTGCGCTCGACATCGCCGCTCGTCATCAAGTCGGCTTTGTTGAGCACCAAGATCTCAAGCTTGCTCTCAAGCCCATGGCCATAGGCTTCGATCTCGCGCCGGACCTGTACATAGGCCGTTGCGATCTCAGCGGGCGTCATGCCGCCGTCGACCAGGTGCAGCAAAACGCTGCACCGCTCCGCATGGCCCAAAAAGCGGTCGCCCAAACCCACGCCCTCGTGCGCGCCTTCGATCAAGCCGGGCAGGTCCGCGATCACGAACTCCATGCCGTCGATCGCCGCCACGCCGAGCTGCGGATGAAGCGTTGTGAAGGGATAGTTGCCGATCTTCGGCCGGGCGCTGGTGACGGTCGAAAGGAACGTCGACTTGCCCGCATTCGGTTGTCCGATAATGCCAACGTCGGCGATCAGTTTGAGGCGCAGCCAAATCGTCTTTTCTTCGCCGTCCGTCCCCGGTGTCGACTTGCGTGGTGCGCGGTTCGTCGAACTCTTGAAGTGCGCGTTGCCGAGCCCACCCTCGCCGCCGCGCGCGATGATGAATTCTTCGCCTGCGCGCGTAAGGTCCGCGAGCAGCGTCTGATTGTCTTCGGCAAACACCTGCGTGCCGACCGGCACCTTCAACGTGACATCGTCCCCGCCCGCACCCGTGCGGTTCGAGCCCATGCCTCCGGTGCCTTTCTTGGCCTTGAAGTGCTGCTGGTAGCGATAGTCGATCAGCGTGTTCAGATTGTGCGTTGCTTGCAGAATGACATGGCCGCCACGCCCGCCATTGCCCCCGTCAGGTCCACCGAACTCGATGAACTTCTCGCGCCGAAAGCTCACGCAGCCCGCGCCACCGTCGCCGGCTTTGATAAAGAGCCTAACCTGGTCCAGAAACTTCATGGCGCCACGAGAAGAGGGGTTGCTTAGCCCATTGCGGCCGCCAATCCCGATAGGCGCCGCCTGAGCACCTCTCTAAGTAGTACGACCGGGCGAAATTCGCGAGTCTGTTTTAACCGTCAAGGTGAAGGCGGGAGGCAGGATTTGCTGCCCGCCCGCGCCCACCGGACTCACGAAGCCGCCATTTCGCAGGTGCGACCACCTGTCAGCGCCAGCCACCGTTCCCGCGGCAGAACCATATCGAGACACTTCACCTTGCACGCCAACGCAAGCGATTGGCGCATCGTCTCTTTCGTGTAGCGAAAGCCGAGCTTGGTGAGGATCGCGCCCGAAGCGTGATTGTCCGGGTAGTGACCTGCGACGATCTTGTCGAGCTTCAGAACCTCGAACGCGTAGTCGCGCAACGCCCGCGCGGCCTCGCTGACATAGCCCCGATTCCAGAAGGGCTCGCCCAGCCAGTACCCCATCTCCCAGTCGTCGTGATCGCGCACGCCGATGCCGATCCCGCCGATAAGTTCGCCGCCACTGTCGATGACAAGCGGCACGGTCTTTCCGCCGGCCCACAAGTCTTCCTGCATGCCGAGCCACGCGTCGGCGGCGGCTTCCGTGTAGGGGAAGGGCATCGTGGAGAGGTTCTTCGCGACGCGCCAATTGTTGGCGAGTGCGATGAGGCGTACGCGGTCGCGCGCCTCAAACGGCCTCAACACCAAACGTTCGGTCACAATCGGTTCGAACTTAGCCACGACACGTCTCCAACGCATGCGAGGGAGAAAAAAAGAGGGAGATGGCGGACCATCTCCCTCTTGAAACTCTCGGACCGCCGTCCCGTTCTATTCCGGGTGCGGTCGAT
>CAYXQB010000291.1:0-4043 GCA_964466435.1 uncultured Flavobacteriaceae bacterium
CGAGATCGTCGGCACGACCGGTCAGAAGACGATGAAGCCGATCACGAAGTTCGTCGCTTCGGTCCGCCGCGCGGCCTAAGCAAACAGGGGCTCCGTCTAAACCACTCCCCCGTGCGGATGTATCCGCGCGGGGGAGTTCTACGGACAAGCCCGAACGAGGGGATGCGTTCGATGCCCCGTGCAAACGGTAAGAAGAAGCCGACGGCGAAGAAAAAGCCCACGTTGATGGGCGAACGCGACATGGGGCGCGTGCTCGTCACCGGCGCGTCCGCCGGTATCGGCGCCGAAATCGCCCGCGAATTCGCCAAGCACGGACACCACCTCGTTCTCGTCGCGCGCAGTAAGGACAAGCTGCAAGCGCTCGCCGGCGAACTGAACGCCGGTCACGACACCGACACGATCGTCGTCGCCCAAGACCTTTCGACACCCGGCGGCGCGAAAGCCGTCGTCGAAGAACTGCACGACCAAGGGATTGAGATCGACATTCTGGTCAACAACGCCGGCATCATCGACGTCGGTCCGTTCGCCGACACCGATGTCGAGAAATTCCAACAGATGATCGCGCTCAACATCGGTGCGCTCACGACGCTGACCTCGTTGCTGTTGCCCCACATGTTGGAACGCCGCTTCGGCCGCATCCTGAACGTGGCATCCCTCGCAGGCTTCCAGCCGATCCCTTCGATGGCGGTCTATGCCGCCAGCAAGGCCTATGTGCTCTCGTTCACGGAATCGCTTTCGGAAGAGCTGCGTGGAACGGGCGTGCGCGTCACCGCGCTCTGCCCCGGCATGACCGACACGAACATGGTGACCGAAATAAAGGCGCAGTCCGAAACCGCGCAGTGGGCGCCGTCATTCCTGATCTCCGACCCGAAAGAAGTCGCCGCTGAAGCCTACAAGGCGACGATGTCGGGCCAGACGATCCTCGTCCCCGGCATCCCCAACCAACTCGCCGCCGCCTGGGCCCAAGTCAGCCCCCGCTGGGTGGTGCGCACCGTCACCGGCTTCTGGGCAAGGCAAGCGGATTGGATGAAGACGAAGAACTGACGCGCCGCCAGCTTCAACGCGGCGCCCGGTGACACACCGCCTGCAACTTGTTCCCATCCGGATCGCGCACATACGCACCGTAGTAGTTCTTGTGGTAGTGCGGCCTGGGTCCCGGCGCGCCTTCGTCCGAGCCACCGTTGGCAAGCGCCGCCGCATGAAACGCATCGACCGTAGCGCGATCCTGCACCGCGAACGCGACATGCACGCCGTTGCCGGGCCGCGCAGGCTTGCCGTCGAACGGCGGCACGATGAACACCTTCGGCCCGGTCGGCGTGCCGTAGGCCGCGGTGCCACTCGCCTTGAACATCACGGGATGGCCCAGCACACCCATCACCGCATCGTAGAACTTCTCCGCTTTCGCATAGTCGTTCGTTCCAAGCGTCACGTGGCTGAACATTTCTTCCCTCAACAAAACAAGCTGTCATCCCGGCCACGCGGAGCGTAGCGAAGCGCGAGCCGGGACCTAGAAGTAACAGGCTCCGCATCGCAACGCGAGATAAACGCCGGAGATCATCACCCCCAGCTCCCGCGCTCCGCTTGGCTAGGATGACAGAATGAAGGTGTTGCGTTACACCACCGGCAACTCAACAACACCGATTGCCGGAGCCACCCAACGAATGATGCGCGGTGTTCAAAGCGCAGCCCTGCGCGCCATGGAAGAGCCGCCGTGCGACTGCTCGCTCTGCCCGCGCCTCGTCGCCTATCGCAAGGACAATCAGAAAAAGCAGCCGTCCTGGTTCAACGCGCCCGTGCCGAGCTTCGGCAAGGCTGACGCCCGCCTTCTCATCGTCGGCCTCGCCCCGGGCGTCAGCGGCGCGAACAAAACCGGCCGCCCCTTCACCGGCGACTACGCCGGCGAACTGCTCTACGGCACGCTGCTCAAGTTCGGCTTCGCCAAAGGCAAATACCTGGCGAGCCCCGACGACGGCCTAACGCTTGTCGACAGCCGCATCACGAACGCCGTGCGCTGCGTACCGCCGGAAAACAAACCGACGCCTGAAGAAGCAACGACCTGCCGCGTCTTCTTGAACGCAACGCTCGAAGGCATGCCGAACCTGAAGGTGATCGTGGCCCTCGGCCGCATCGCCCACGACGCCACACTCCGCGCCTTCGCCAGGAAACTGAGCGCCCACACCTTCGCCCACAACGCCAAACACGACATGGGCCGCGCCACGCTGATCGATAGCTTCCACTGTTCCCGCTACAACACAAACACCGGCAAACTCACGACACCAATGTTCGAAGCCGTGTTCGCGGAGGCAAAGGCACTACTGCGGCGCTGACACCGCCAACGCCTCAGTCACGACCTTCCCATCCACCGGCTTCCCGGGCTGCAAGCCCAGCAAGTGCATCACCGTCGGATGCACGTCGATGATGTCGAGTTGCGCGATCTCCTTACCCGGCGCCACGCCCGCACCCCACGCATAGAACACGCCATGCATCTCGGGGATCGACGGATCGTACCCGTGCGAGGCTTTCAACCCACCCAGCCAACCCGGCACGAAGATGTCGGACCAGAACCACGTCATCCCCATCGCACGCGCATACCATGGCAGGCTGCTCGACGGCGCGATGTAGTATGGCGGCTTCGCAACCAGCATCAAGTCGCCGACCCGCTTGCTCGACCCCAAGTGCGAATACGCCGGATGCGCACCCGTGCGATGCACGGTGAACGCGTCCTTGTATTGCGCGAGCGCCTTCTCCACGCGTTCGACGCTCTCGCCCTTATCGAGATAGAGGTACGCGTTCCCGCCATCGCCCGCATCGCGCACATAGAGCCAGTGCCGGTTGATGATGCGCCCCAGATTGACCACGGGGTCGACCGCGATCATGCCGTGATCTGTACCGATCACGAGCGTCGCTTCACGGTCCGCCGGCAGCGCCTTGATCGCCGCCATGAGCTTGCCGATGATCGCGTCGGCCTTGCGCACCTCGGCAAGCGTCTGCGGCGCCGTCACGCCGTTTACATGCGCCTCGTGATCGGGCCCGCGGAAATAGAGCGAGATCAGTCGCGGCCGCTTCGCATCCGCGCTCTTGAGCAAGGCGATGCCCTTGGCCAAAACCTGCTCGTCCGACTCCGCCTGCTCCCACGGCACGAACGAATTGACGACGCTGGCGAGCGCTACGTTCTTCTTCACGTCCCACCGGTTCGCGAAATTGAGCGCGGCCGCTTTCACGCCCTGCCGCTCCGCCGCAGCCCACGCGGGCTCACACCCGGCAAGCCAATTCGCATCGCCGTTCTCGTCGTAAGGCGCGCCGCGATCGGGGTCGAAGAACTTGTTCTGCACGACGCCGTGATGCTGAGGCCAGCAGCCGGTCGCAAAGCTCGTGTGGTTCGGAAGCGACATCGTCGGATAGACCGGCACCAAATGCCGCGACCAAGCACCTTCTTTTTTGATGACATCGAGATTGGGCGTCTTCGTCGCGTCCGCCATCGCCGGCGCAAAGCCGTCGAACATCACCATAACGACCGTTCGATCCGCAGCCTGCGCCCAAGTCGCAGCCGAAAGCGCCGTAATCAACACGCCAATCCGAAACACGTTCATCTCAACCCCTAAGCCATCAACGCCTGATACATCGGCATGATCAACTGGAACGCGCGCAGATCGCCCGTCGTTCCATCGCCCATCTTGTTCATCACATACGCAAAGCAGGCACGCTTGTCGAAGTCCACGATGACCAGCGAACCACCCCACCCGCCCCAAAAGCACAAGTTCTTGCTGGGCAGCGGCATAATCTCACTGGGCAGGCCGTAGCCCAGCCCATGCTTGATTGGCAGACCCAGCACCATGTCCACGCCCTCGAATTGCGGCTCGAGCGCGCGCCGTGTCCCCTTGTCCGACATGATGCGCTTGCCTTTCGACACACCACCGTTCGCAAGCACAGTCTGCACTTCGGCGACGGAGCGCGCGTTGCCGATCCCGCCTGCCGCGGGTATCTCGGCCGCTCGCCAAGCCCGCGTGCGCCGGACGCTTGGCCGTCTGGGCGGCCGCGTGCTT
>CAYXQB010000292.1:0-3996 GCA_964466435.1 uncultured Flavobacteriaceae bacterium
ATCCCCAGCACGCCGTTCATCGGCGTGCGAATCTCATGGCTCATCATGGCGAGGAACTCCGACTTCGCGCGGTTCGCCTGCTCGGCCGCTTCGCGGGCGCGCGTCTCGGCACCCTTCTGCGTTTCGAGAGTAATAAGCCGTACGCTGTAGCTGTGCAGGCTTATGACGGTGCCCGCGAGATAGAGCGCGTAAACGAGCGCGAGACCCGCCAGCGTCAGGTAGGTGGGGCTGCCTTCGGCGGCGAGCAGCGTCACGATCAGGCCGACATACCACACGATCTGGACGAGGCTCAGCGGAAGCCACGCGGCCGACATCGCCGCCGCGACCGACGCCGCGAGCAGGACCATGATGATCGCGATGTGGCTCGTCGGATCGCCGGGGACCCAAAACAACACGGCTTGCGCGCCGAAGACCGCGATGAAGGCAAGCACCCGAACACTCCAGGCCATGAGGACGTGCCGTGCTTTGCCGAGCGGGATGTCGCGATCGAACGCGTTGGCGAAAGGCTGCCACGCCATCCAAACCGCGCTCACGACGCCGACCCAGATAGCAACCGGAAGCCAGGGCGACCAGGCGAGGTGGAGGGCAGCAAGGCCTGCGACCATCACGGGCAGCGCGTACATGCCAGGCGCCAGATTCATGGCGACCATGCGGGCCTTGAGCAGGGTCAGAAACAGCTCAGCGTCGGTCCGCGGAAACAGTTCTGCTCTAAAGGTTCGATAGGCAAGACGGACTGCGGCGACGGGACTTGCAGTGGTTCTCAGCTCGTTGGTGTCGAAGAGCATCGTCGCGACGTCTCGTTGGATTGGCAGACGCCGAGGCTAAGTCCAATGCAGTTAACGACAGAAGCAATTGTATCTTTCTCGAACGGCTCCCGTTTGCGTGGTACCCGCGCTTTGTTTCTTAGATGTTCGGAGAATTCGCGTGCTAGGAGAAATTCGATTGTGACGGCCGTCACGATTGCGGCGCGGCGAATCCTGCCGCTGTTCGCGCAGCTTGGACACACGGATGGCGACATGCGGCCAAAGGCTGGCGCTTGGTGTGTGGGGACACGATTACTTGTCGCCGCATCAGCGTTTTGGAGTTTGCGCTGAGCGAGGGCAAAGCCGGCCCCCGACCTCGCGCCCCAAGTCGACGCGAAGCAGATGACGCTGTTCGATCTCAAGACTTGGAAGGACCGGCCATCGCGGTGGAAGCACTGGCCGGAAGAAACACGGCGATCGATTGGGCTTTCGACGCGATATTGTTCGTGCCGAACGGCAAGGCTGCGGACGCGCTCACGTAAGCGAGCCTGCTTGAGCCTCGGGCGGCTTCACCATATAGTGACACTTCTTGTGTCACAATATGGATGAAAGTCATGGCGGGCGCGTGGGTTTGGGCGGTGGCGGCGGCGGCCTACGCCGCGTTCGCGGCGTGGTATTTCAATTGGCGCGGCCGCGTGCGGGCGGACGAGATTGATGGCTACGTCGCGCGCATTCGCGCCGTGAACCCGCACAGCGCCGACCGCACCGCCGACGGCGTGCTGCGGACGTTCCTGGAGGGCGACGACGGGCGCGAGTTCTTCATGCTGAACCTGGTGCGCCTTGCGCCCGGCGAGGTGAAGGATCCGAAGACGGGCGCCATGCGCTCGGCGCGCGCCGTCATGCAGGACTACACGAAGGCGTTCCTGCCCGCGCTCATCGCGCGCGGCGGGCATCCCGCGATGGTCGCGCGCAAGGCCGGCGGCTATGTCGACAGCTGGGGTGTCGAAGCCGATCCCGGTTGGAGCGTCGTCGGCTACATGCGCTATCGCAGCCGGCGCGACATGGTCGAGCTTGCCTCGGATCCGCGCTTCGGCGGCGGGCACGAATTCAAGTTCGCGGCCGTACCGGTCACGCTGTCGTTCCCGACGCAGCCCATGGTGCTTGCGCTCTTGAGCCCGAAAGTTTGGGTCGCGCTTGTGCTCGCACTTTTGGCGGCGCTCGCGCAGCTTGCGATCTTGGCTTTGCAGTAGAGGAGGTGGCGATGTTTCCGCCAAGCACGAATAGCGACTACCACGGTGCGCCCGCTGCTGCGTGGTTCTTGATACTGGCCGCGCTGCTCGAGCTTGTGCCGGGCTGCATCCATTTTTTCCTGCCGGACGGCGGCGCGGGCGTGATCGCCGGCATCGACCTTTCGGTGCAGGGCCCCACGATCGTGCGCATCTTTGCTTGGTTTGGGGCGCTGCAGATCGCGATGGCGTTGTTGCTGCTCGCGATCGGCGTGCGGTACCGGACGTTGGTGCCGCTCGGGCTTGTTGCCATCATCGTCTCGCGCGGATTGATGAGTTACGACGCGTGGCTCGGCAAAGGAGCGGAGGCGATGCATCGGCCGCCGGAAAACTACGCAAGCCCCGCAGCGGTCGTGCTTGCAATCGCGTTCTTGGCGCTCGCTTTGCGGCGCCGCTAAGCGGCTGCCGAAGCCGGCGACAGGTGTTCCCGCTAATCCGGGGTCACGTCGATTGTGATGAGGTCTTGGTATTCGCCGGCCGGGGGGCGGCCGACTTCGCCAAGGCGGACGCTCATCAGGTAGCTGGAGCCTGCGCGTTCGACTTCGCGCTCCAGCGTGAACGACGAGGCGAGGTTCACCTGCACGCCGTCGAAGGTCACGCCATAGGGGATGGCCGGCGCCGCGTCGTGCAAACGCACGTGCTTCAGCACGCCGGCGTTCCTCGAGGTCAAGCGTATCTCGACGTCGTCGGTCGCGCGCACTTGCACGAATACGCTTCGCTCGGCACCGGATTGCATTTGGCCGAAATCGATGCGGCTGACGCCAAAGCCCGCGCCCGCGCTGTCGGCGCCGGCGATGTTCAATTGCGCGCGCTTGGGGACGTTGAGGTCGATCGCCGTCTGCCGGTCCTGGCCAATTTGCTTTTTGCTGTCGAGGTCGATGACACGCAGGTTCAAAGTGTCGCGATAGTCGCCGGACGACGCCGTCGCGGCGCGCGCGATTTCGACGCGCATCGAGAGCGTGGCGCGCTTGCCCTGCCCGCCCTCTAAGGTCACCGGGCCGGTCGCGGCTGCGATCAGCGTGTAGGCAAGCGTACCCCGCCGTCCGCGGAGTTCGTGTCCTTGGCCATCGGCCTCAACCAACGCAAGCTTGCAGGGATCGCTGCCCAGGTTGATCAGCTGCACGTCCACCGTGCTGCCACGCGTTATACCGTCGAACGGATCGAAGGTGAGCGGCAGTGTGGACGTCACGCCTGCGATCTGGGCGTTGCAGGCGAGGGCGGTGTGGGCTGTCGCGAGAGCGAATGCAGCGCATAGAATGATCCGCATCACTCCCCTCCTCCGGTCACTTTTACTTCGCCGACATCGACGATGCCCTTTGCGTCCGCCGGCACTTCGAGCGGCACGACGATCTTTTCGTCGGCGCCCAGCACCATGTGGTATTTGCCCGGCGCCAGGCCTTCGGTGACGAAGCGGCCCTTGCTGTTCGTGAAGACGAGCTTCGGTTTCATGTCCTTAGCATCGAGCGAACGTATTTCCCCGCCCAGCAGCGCCAGCGGCTCTCCCGCATCGTTCAACGCGATGCCGCGCACGATGTGGGACGCGTCGGAGCCGACCTCGATCGCGTAGCCGGAGGCAAGGCCCGGGAAGACGTCGTACTGGCCGGGGCCTGCGTCATAGCCTTGCGGAAGCTTGTCGATTTCGACCGAGACTTGATTTGGCTGGTAGGCGGGCCCTGCCGAAACGAGCGCCGGGCCCAGTTCGTCGGCCTCGCTCTGCCGGTCTTGGCTGCCCGTGTTGACGCCCTTTGCGCCGAGCGTTGTGCCGTCCAGCGACTCGTGCGCCGAGACGATCGCAAAGCGTCGGCCGACGGGGCGTCCTATCGCGACTTGATCGCCTGCGAACGCGATCTGCGTGCCGGCGGTGATCGACGTCTGTTGCGATTGCATGCCGCCCTCGTTCGAGGCGATCACGTCGTGCGCGACGACGGTGCCGAAGCGGTTGGCGCTGTAGGAAAGTTCGCCCGCAC
>CAYXQB010000293.1:0-3988 GCA_964466435.1 uncultured Flavobacteriaceae bacterium
TCATCGCCTCGTAGGCCATGCCGGCCGACATCGCGCCGTCGCCGATCACCGCGATCACGCTGCGGCGCTCGCCCTTGAGATCGCGTGCGACCGCCATGCCGAGCGCGGCCGAGATCGAGGTCGAGGAGTGTGCCGCGCCGAACGGATCGTAGGCGCTCTCGGCGCGCTTGGTGAAGCCCGAGAGCCCGCCGCCCTGGCGCAGCGTGCGGATGCGGTCGCGCCGGCCGGTCAGGATCTTGTGCGGATAGGCCTGGTGCCCGACGTCCCAGATCAGACGGTCGTACGGCGTGTTGAAGACGTGGTGCAGCGCCACGGTCAACTCGATCACCCCGAGGCCGGCGCCCAGGTGGCCGCCGGTCACCGACACGGCATCGATCGTCTCCGTGCGCAGTTCGTCGGCGAGTTGTTTCAGTTGGTCGCGCGACAAGCGTCGCATGTCGGCGGGCGACTTGATCGTATCAAGCAGTGGGGTCATCGGAACCCTTGAATCTTACGCTAACTTCAGTGACGTCCGCCTTCGAAAGAAGGTAGTGCACCATCTTACGCGATTGTTGCGGCATTTAGGCACGCCGATTAACGACATAGGCCGAAAGCCCGCGCAGAAGGTCCGCCTTTTCATCAAAGACTTCAAGGTGGCGGGCGGCTTGCGTGGCTAACAGTTCGGCTTGCGCGCGCGCGCGTTCCGCGCCCAGGACTGTGACAAACGTCGCCTTGCCCGCTCTTTCGTCTTTGCCCGCGGCCTTGCCCATCACCGCAGGGTCGCCTTCGATATCGAGCAGGTCGTCCACGATTTGGAACGCGAGGCCCAGATCCTGGGCGTAATTCGTCAGTGCACGGTGCATCTGCGGCGAAGCCTTGCCCATGATGGCGCCGGCCTCGCACGCAAACGCGATGAGCGCACCGGTTTTTAGACGCTGCAGGCGCGTGATGTGACCGATGTCGCTGATATCGTCGCCTTGGGCGGCGATGTCGATCATCTGTCCGCCGACCATCCCGTTCCAACCGGCGGCATGCGCAAGGCGCGCGACGAGTTCGCTGCGCACATAGGGGTCGGCATGGGTTTCGGGGGTGGCGATGAGCGCAAAGGCGTGGGTCAAGAGCGCATCGCCGGCAAGGATCGCGGTCGCCTCGTCGAACTGCTTGTGCGTCGACGGTTTTCCGCGGCGCATGGCGTCGTCGTCCATCGCGGGCAGGTCGTCGTGGGCGAGCGAATAGCCGTGCACGCACTCGACGGCCGCCGCGACCCGCGACAGCGCACGGCGGTCGACGCCGAACTGGCGGCCCGATTGCAGCACCAGAAACGCGCGCACGCGCTTGCCGCCGCCCAAGGTCGCATAGCGCATGGCCTCGATCAGGCGGGCCTGCGGCCCTATGGGTTCCGGCAGGAACTCGGCCAGCACGTCCTCCATGAAGTGGGCGGCCTCGTTCAGCGCCGGTTCGATGGGGGTAAGGGTCATGGCTACTTCTCGAGCGGCGCGGTCGCCGGAGCGCCCGGCGGGGTGACGATTTTCTCGATGCGCGCCTCTGCATCTTTCAGCTTGGCCTCGCAATGCGCCTTCAGCTTGCTGCCGCGCTCGTAAATTTCGATCGAGTCCTCGAGATCCACTTGACCTTTTTCCAGCCGCTGGACGATCTGCTCCAGCTGCGCCAAGGCTTGTTCGAAGCTCAGGGCGGCGATCTCTTTATTGTCGTCTTTTGCCATCGGGATTCCGGGGTGTTTTTCGCTCGGGGCGGTATACTGGTTTCGACCCCAAACATAAAGGTTCAGGAAATGACCGACGAAACGTTCCACTTCGACGGCGCCGACGGGGCGCGGATTGCAGCGTTCCGGTGGGCGGCGCAAGGCCCCGTGAAGGCGGTGCTGCAGATTTCGCATGGGCTCGGCGAGCACGCGCTGCGCTACCTCGCGCCGCTGCAGCCCCTGCGCGAGGCCGGGATTGCGATCTACGCGGAGGACCATCGCGGCCACGGGCGCACCTCGCCCGACAAGCTGGGCGATTTCGGGCCGGGCGGATTTGCTTCGATCGTCGACGACATGGCGATCTTGAGCGCCATCGCCAAACGTGAAAACCCGGGCAAGAAACTGATCCTCCTCGGGCACTCGCTGGGCTCGTTCGCGCTGCAGATTTATCTGGTGAAGCACAGCGCCTTGATCGATGGCGCCGTGCTGTCGGGATCGGCCGCGCTCGACATGCTGCCGCCACCGGATCCGCAAGGCGGGTTGAAGTCGTTCAACAAGCCGTTCGAGCCCGCGCGCACGCCGTTCGATTGGTTGAGCCGCAACCCCGCCGAAGTCGACAAGTACATCGCCGATCCGCTGTGCGGGTTCGATGCGACGCCGGAGTCGACGATGAGCATCTTCACCGCGGCGCAACCGCTCTTTGAGCCCGACGCGCTGAAGCGCATCCGCCCGGCGCTGCCGATCTACCTCTTCGCCGGCGACAAGGACCCGCTGAACAGCAACCTCGCCGGCTTGACGCCCCTGGTCGAGCGCTACCGCGCGGCGGGGATCAAAGACGTGACCACGGACTTCTACCCGAACGGCCGGCACGAGATGCTGAACGAAACGAACCGGGCGGAGGTCGTTGCCAATCTCGGGCGGTGGATCGCGCGGGTCGCCGCCTGACGGGACTGGCACGGAGCCTGCCGATTGGTTCATTCTTGCTCGCCATGATTCGTCCACGTCCGATCACGCTCGCCGCCGTCTCGCTTGGGCTGATGCTCGCATCCTCGGCTACCGCCGACGCGGCCTGGAAGCGGCCAGGGTGGTACCGCGTCGAGATTTTCCCCTCGCTCAGGATTCTGGCCGGGCCGTTCGCTGGCCCGAAATCGTGCAAGAAGACGCTGCCCAAAGTCGAGGACGACGTCGTGCGCTGCGCGCGTCTTGCCAAAGCCGGAGCCGAGATCGACGTCGCCCTCGCCTACTTTGCCGACGCCATCAAGGAAAACCCGCGCGACGCGACCTCCATGAATTACCGCGGTCTGCTGTTCGCCCGCCGCGGCGAATACGACAAGGCGATCGCCGAGCACAACGCGGCCATGAAGGCCAACCCCGACGACTTTTGGGCCTTCGTCTTCCGCGGCAAAGTCTACGCGAAGCTGGGAAAGAAGAAGGAAGCCGAGGCCGACTTCCGCAGCGCCCTCGCATACAATCCCGGGAACGAACAAACGGTCGCAACGATCAACGCTGAGCTGCGCGCGTTGGGCGTTTCGCCCTAAGCCTGTCATGCAAAATCGAATCCGTTAGAAGCGTTAGAAGCCCAGATTTCTGCGGGTTTATCCGTTAGATAAGCGTTAGATATCCGTTAGAAAGCCGTTTGCCGGGCGGGACAACGCGCCGGATCCGAGCCGATCGACGGCGCAAAGTCGCAACGCCCCTCGCCGCGCGACGTGCTGAGTTGCCCGATCAAATTGTCAAGTTGCAGCCGCTGGCACACCGGAGCCAGGGAAGCGCACAGCATAAGCGCTACGCATATAGACTCAATCGGCCAATCGTCGCGGGCACCTGCGACGGTGACATGCACCTGCACGCGAAACCGCGGCTGGAGTGTGGCAGCGCCTCCGAAAGGGCTCCGCCGCGCCCTTTGCGTCGGGCGCGGCTCAGACACCGTGACGTGTCGCCGCGTTTTCTTACGTCATCCTGCAATTTTCTGGACGATGCCGTTTTGCGTATCATCTACCTTCTTCTTGACATCCGACGCCGTAGTCTCCGCCCGGTTGTAGCTCGACATCAAACCCTGAATTTCGAAATTTCCCAACTTGTCTTTCGATTCAAGGTCTTTGGTCGCGCTTTCAAAGCGTGACCGGAGCGCGTCGAGCGCGGCACGATTGGCGTCGACGGACGCCTGGCCTCCCTTTGACCCGACGCGCTGTTCGGCAGCATCGAACCCCTTCCGCAGTTTCACGAGCGTCTGATCGAGGGCGACTGTTTCAGCATGACCCCGCTTCAGCGACGCCATCTGCGCTTGCTTGGTCGCGCGCGGGTTTT
>CAYXQB010000294.1:0-3952 GCA_964466435.1 uncultured Flavobacteriaceae bacterium
ACTTGCCCCGTGATGCAAACGAGCGGAATTGAATCCATCAGCGCGTCGGTCAAGCCGGTGACCGCGTTCGTCGCGCCGGGGCCGGACGTCACCAGCACGACGCCGGGCTTACCCGTCGAACGCGCATAGCCTTCTGCTGCATGCGTCGCGCCTTGCTCGTGGCGCACCAAGACGTGCTCGATCCCCTCATCCTGAAACAGCGCGTCATAGATCGGCAGCACCGCACCGCCCGGATAGCCGAAGATGTGCCTGACACCGTGATCCTTGAGCGCGCGGATCACGATCTCTGCGCCGGTCGGGTCTTGTGGTCCACTCATGTTCAAACTCGTTCGGTTTCGTCTTCGGCCAAAAGAAAAGGCCCCGTCGGGGCCTTCGGACACGCCGCTTGCACCGGACCCCTTAGGTCCCGGGCTCAGCGGCGCAGCGAACTACAAGCACAAAGTTCCGCATTTGGACACTTTCCAGCAATATTATTACCAAACCTCTAACCGATCATGCTGCAGCGCGTCAAGGGCCCCGCTCATTCCAGATCCGGCCCGATAACGGTCGCCTGAGCACCGACTTCGCTGAGTTCAAGGACCCGCCAGTCCGGCATTTGGTGCCGGAACCAAGTCATCTGCCGCTTTGCATATTGACGCGTCTCGACGATCGCCTGCTCGACCGCCAGCTCGAGCGCAAGCCGACCTTCCAAATGCGCCATCAACGACGGTACCCCAAGCGCCCGCGCTGCCGGCAAGTCGTCCGTGAGACCGCCTTGGCGGAGTGCGCGAACTTCTTCGAGCGCACCCTCGTCGATCATCGTCCGGAATCGCTTCGCAATCCGCGCGACCAGCCACTCGCGATTGGGCTTCAGCACATAACGCAACAGGTCGCCCGTCAGTACCGGCTCGCCCTTTAGCAGCTGCCACTCGGCGAGCGACTGCCCTGTCGCCTCGATCACTTCCCAAGCTCGCACGAGCCGCTGGCTGTCGCCGGGAGCGAGCCGCGCACCCATGACTGGATCGCGCGCGGCCAGCGCCGCGTGAAAGCGTTCATTGCCAAGTTCGGAGAGTTTCTGTCGCGCTTCCACCCGGATCGAGGCGTGGATTTCGGGGATCGGCGACAAGCCGTTCAGCAACGCCGCGAAGTAAAGCCCCGTTCCGCCACATACGATCGGGATGAGCCCCTTGCCGCGCACCTCGTCCAGCGCATCGCGCGCCGCGTCAAGCCAGCGCCCGACCGAGAAAGGCTCGAACGCGCTAACGAAGCCGTAGAGATAATGCGGCGCCAAAGCCTCCTCGTCCGCATCCGGCCGCGCCGAAAGCACGCGCAGCTCGCGATAGACCTGCATCGCGTCCGCGTTGATGACGGCCCCGCCATAGTCGCGAGCGAGTTTCAGCGCCAGCGCCGACTTGCCGCTGGCGGTAGGCCCTGCAATAAGAACGGCATCCGGTCCGGCCAAACTCGAACTCCTCGAACGCGAACGAAGCGCCCATGAATCATACGCTGGTTTTATCAGCCGCGCTCGGGAACTTGGGCGACGAAGCCGTAATTGCCGCCGGAAAAATCGTAGGCGGCGCACCGCATTGGCTATCGCCTGGAACCGCGTGCGAGTTTCAAGTCGCCGAACCAACGATCGTGACCGCCGTTCGCAACGCACTCGAGAACCATAAAGTCGACGTCAACGTGGTCCCGAACACGCACCGCAAAAAGCGGCTGCTGATCGCCGACATGGATTCGACGATCATCGGCTGCGAATGCATCGACGAAATCGCGGACTACGCTGGCGTCAAACCGCAGATCGCCGCAATCACCGAACGCGCGATGCGGGGCGAAATCCCCTTCGAAAGCGCGCTGCGCGAACGCGTCGCCCTGCTCAAAGGCTTGCCTGAGGTGACGCTCAAACGCGTTTACACCGAACGCGTTCGCCTGAACGACGGCGCGCGCATCTTGGTGCAAACGATGAACGCAGCCGGCGCGAAGACGGCCCTGATCTCCGGCGGCTTCACGTTCTTCACGTCCCGCGTTGCCGAAGCCGCAGGCTTTGCCACCAACAAGGCAAACGAACTCGGCATCGAAGACGGCAAGCTCGCAGGCACTGTCCACGAGCCGATCTTGGGCCGCGAAGCCAAACTGCAAGCGTTGGTCGCTCTCGCGCACGAAAGCGGCATCGACATGAAAGACACGCTCGCCATCGGCGACGGCGCAAACGATCTCGGCATGATCACGGCGGCAGGACTCGGCATCGCCTATCGTGCGAAGCCGATCGTCGCCGAAGCGGCGCACGCACGCCTCGACCACAGCGATCTATCGGCAGCGCTTTACTTGCAGGGTTATCGGGATACCGAACTGATGCTCGCCTGAGCATCCGTATTGGCTCCTCGATTTTAGCCAAAAGAAACAGTCTGGCAAGCCATCTTCTGACGTACTAAGTGGACGTCCCTTTCTCGAACACGGGGACATGAGAAACATGCGCGCAGCTGGCTTCGACTTCGGCACCTCCAACTCGGCGATCGGCATCGTCAAAGGCAACAGCGCGACACTAGCGCCCGTTGAAGGCGAAGCCGCGATGATCCCCTCGGCTGTCTTCTTCGATTTCGCCGACGGCGACAAGCCGCTCTATGGCCGTAACGCTGTGGATGCCTACGTCAACGGTAACGACGGCCGCCTAATGCGGGGCTTGAAGACGATCCTTTCGACCTCGCTGATCGACGAACGGACCGCGCTCTCAAAGCGCTCGATCAAACTCACCGATGTCATCGCGATGTTCTCGCGCCAGCTGAAAGCGAAAGCCGAACTTGCGCTCGGCGCCGAGATCGAGGCCGTCGTCCACGGCCGCCCCGTGCGCTTCGTCGAAGGCGACGATGCCGCCGACGCCCGCGCCGAAACCCGCCTGACCGAACTCGCCAAACAAGCAGGCTACAAGGAAGTCTCGTTCCTCTACGAGCCCGTCGCCGCCGCTGCACAATACGAACAGAGCGCAAGCCGCGAGGAAACGATTCTCGTCGCCGACATCGGCGGCGGCACGTCCGATTTTTCGATCGTCCGCATCGGCCCGGACCGGCGCCACCGTGCCGACCGCAAAGACGACATCCTAGCCAACACCGGCGTACGCGTCGGCGGCACGGACTTCGACCGCAACCTAAGTATGCGCGCAGTCATGCCCGAACTCGGCCTCGGAACCGAACTCATCGATAAGCAGTTGCCGATGCCGCGCTCGATCTTCGCCGACCTCGCCTGGTGGCCGACGATCAACCTTTGCTACACGCCGCAGATCGTCCGCGAAGCGCAAGAGGTCCATCGCCTCGCCGTCGAACCCGAGAAGACGCGACGCCTGCTCGCGGTTCTGTCCAAACACCTCGGCCACCGTATCGCCTTTGCAGTCGAACAAGCCAAGATCGACCTGACCGTCGCCGAGCGCACCGCCATCGCGCTGGCCTTCATCGAAGCAGGCTTGAGCGCGCCCGCAACACGCGATGACTTCGATGCCGCAATTGCCGCCGAACTCATGCGTTTGCGTATTGCGATCTGGAACTGTTTGGCACTTGCCGATGCCGGAACGATCGACACCGTCTTCATGACCGGCGGCTCAAGCCTGGTCCCCGCGGTTGAAGCGGTCCTGCGCGACGAACTGCCCGACGCTCAGATCAAGCGCGGCGACGACTTCCTCTCCGTCGCGTTGGGCCTCACGCTGGAGGCCCAACGGCGCTACGGCTGAGTTAGTCGCAGATCAGTTCGCCCCACTCGCTGCGCTTGTCGCGCTTGCGGCAAGCTTCGGACGGCCCAAGCCATTCGCCGTTCGGGCCCCAGTTGCTCTTGTTGCGTTGCGAGGCCTTGTAGGAATCGTCTTCGCACTTCTTCGAGTTCTGTGCACCCGACACGTCGGGCCTAAAGCCCATGAAGTTGCACAATATGATGTGCCACCACCGGTCGCTCGGCGAGTTCAGCACGTGCTTGCGCAAATAGTCCGGCG
>CAYXQB010000295.1:0-3945 GCA_964466435.1 uncultured Flavobacteriaceae bacterium
GGACCGAACAGCTTGATGCAGTTGTCTTCGAAAGCATTGTGCGAGGCAGAGATCATCACGCCCAAATCGGCGCGCAGCGCGCGCGTCAGCATTGCAACGGCGGGCGTGGGCAGCGGGCCGAACTGGATCGTATCCATGCCGACGGAGGTGAAGCCCGCGACGAGCGCGGTCTCGATCATGTAGCCGGAAAGGCGCGTGTCCTTGCCGATGACGACGCGGTGGCGATGCTCGCCGCGCGTGAAATAGCGGCCCGCGGCCATGCCAACGCGCAGCGCGGTTTCGGCGGTCATCGGCGCGGTGTTCGCTTTGCCGCGAATCCCGTCGGTTCCGAAGTACTTGCGGCTCATCCAATTCCCTCAAACATAGGTGCGGAATCTAGCACGAAGTGCTTTCGAACTTGAAAGGTCCGAGCACGGAGCAATCTCACGAATTGTTAAGGTTTTTGACGGTTCTCGAGCGCCGTCCACACCGAAAGGGCCTGCTTCAGCGCCGCTGCATCGTGGGTCCGCAGGAAGTCGGCGCCCTGGCGTGCGGCAAAGAGTTCCGCTGCAAGCGTGGCGGGGCCGGAGGCGGCAACTTCAACGCCTGCGAGTCTTCGGACGAACGACTTGCGGCTTAGCGAGATCAGGACCGGCAGATTGTAGCGCGCTTTCAATTCACCCAAGTGCCGCAGGACGGTGAGCGAGACTTCGGGGTCGGTGCCTAGGAAGAAGCCCATGCCGGGGTCGAGCACGATTCGTTCGCGCGCAACGCCTGCGCTTGTCAACGCCGCGAGGCGCGCGTCGAAGAACGCGAACAGGCGGTCGAAGATCGTCGCCGGGTCGGTGGCAATACGTTCTGCCCTGCCCCGCGGCGCCACGTTGTGCATGACGACGAGGCGCGCGCTGGAGCGTGCGAGCGCGGGGTAGATCGAGGCGTCGGGGAAGCCCAGGATGTCGTTCAGCCAAGGAACATTTTGCTTCAGCGCCCAAAGTTGCGTTTCGATTGAGAACGTGTCGATCGAGAGCGCCACCTTGTCCTTGAGCGCGGCGACGATGGGAGCCAAGCGCGCAATCTCGACGTCCGGCGGCACGTGCTCGGCATCGGGGTTCGAAGCCGCGGCGCCAAGATCGATGACGTCCGCGCCGTCGGCGGCGAGTTTCAGCGCGTGCGCGGTCGCAGCCTCGGGCGCCAAATACCTGCCGCCGTCGGAGAAAGAGTCCGCCGTCGCATTGACGATGCCGAAGATCTTTGGTGCAGTCATTTGCCGTCCTTGAGGCCAGAATGGGCCACGAGCAAGCACCCGAACGCAAGACTGCTCAGGCCAGGAGAAGGTCCGACGTGTGGTGGAAAGTGACGCTGGCGATTGCTTTGACGCTCGCGATTCTCGTTGCAGGCGGCCTGGCTTGGCTGGGGTCCTATCGGCCACGGTCGATTGAAGCGCCGCAGGGCGTGCAGCTGAGCCCGCTAAGGACCGTCACAGCGCTCGAAGCGCGCATTCTGTTGATGATAACAGGCGTTCACGGCATTCCCGTTTCGGACGCTGTAGATCTCTATCGCATGAACTACACCGCGCAGACCCCAAAGGGTGCAATGCGCCTGAGCGGCTTGCTTGCGCTGCCGCACGTCGGCAGCGCGCGGCGGCTTGTGAGCTTTCAGCACGGCACGGCGACGACACGTAGCGCTGTTCCTTCGCGTCCGGACGGTACAGGTATCGCCGCCGCCATCGCGTTCGCGGGCAACGGTTACGCGTTGATTGCGCCGGACTACCCGGGGATGGGCGACGCCGAGGGGCGGCATCCCTATTACGTTGGCGACGCGATCGGGCCGTCGATCGTTGCGATGATCGAAGCGGCGCAACGACTGGACGACGTTCCGGATGCGCCCGTGTTTCTTGCCGGCTTTTCGGAAGGCGCGTGGGCGAGCCTCGTCGCCTTGCGCCTCATAGAGAATGCCGGCGGACGCGTACTCGGGTCGGCGCAGGTGGCCGGTCCATACGATCTACGGCACCTGTCCGTGCCGACGACTTTGCGCGAGCCGGGCCCTTCGGGATCGCTCTACCTCGCGTATGCCGCGTGGGGGCAAGCCGCCTATTTCGGGAAGCCGCTGGATAGCGCGCTCGACAGAAAGTACACGGCGTTGGTCGAGCGGCTGTTTGCGGGAGCGCCACCGGAAGAGATCGTGACGTCACTTCCGAAACAGCCTCGCGAGATGTTCGTGCGCGCGTTCCTCGACGCCATGAACGGTCACGGCGCGCACTGGCTGGCGGACTCTTTTGCGCAGAACAGCCTCATTGATCTGACCCCACGAGCGCCGGTGCGCCTTTACTATGGGGCTAAAGACGTTGATGTGCCGCCGCAGGAGTCGATTACAGCCGCCGCTCGCATGACCGAGCGCGGCGCCGATGTGGCGGCGATCGATGTGGGGCCGCACCCGCACGATGCATCCATGTTGGCGGCGGCTCCGCTCATCCTCGCATGGCTGAATGAGCTGGAGACCGAATCCAAGCAGTAGCGGATGGCGACGCCAGATCTCAGCGGCAAGCCAGCGTCGGCGAGCCGACGATTTCACCTTCGTCGGTGATGAGGCCTTCCAGGCGGCATTCCTGGACGTCCGAAGGCACCTCCTGCGTCTGGGTGCGGTCCGTGCCGTGGTAGCGGCAGACCATGACGATCGGCCGGCCGGGGGCGCGCGAGAACTGCCAGCGCTGTTCTAGGACTTTGGGGTTCGGACCTTCCTCAGGGGCAAGGTCGGCCATTTCGCGCGGATCGCCATCGAAGAACGAGACATAGCGAAACTTGAAGGACTCGGGCAGGCCGCCCGCGGTTTCGTCGCCGTCGATCGTCGCGGGACAGCTGAGGTCACTCGCACCGGCAGCAGAGACAGAGGCGGCGAGAGCGAAGACCGTCAAGAGCAATGAGCGCATCATCAAAACCCCAAATGTGAAGGATGCAGAGGATGTGCATGGCGCGCGCAAAAACAAAGGCCCCGCAACGCAATTTGCGAGGCCTTCATGTGCGAAATTTTTCTTGACGTGTTAGCCGGGCAGCGGCTCCAGCCCGCCGGTTTCGCCGCCGCGAGGGCGGCCGGCGGTTGGCACAGACGATGCCGGCGGACGCGGCACTTGCGGCTCGTCGGGCGGTGTCTCGCGAACGATCTTCTCGCCGCGCAGGAGCGCTTGAATCTCGTCACCCGAGAGCGTTTCGAACTCAAGCAGCGCTTGGGCGATCTTGTGCAGATCCTCCAAATTGTCGGTGAGGATCTTGCGCGCCTTCTCGAGCGCATCTTCCACCAAACGCCTTATTTCCTGATCGATGATCTGCGCTGTCGCTTCGGAGACGTTCTGCGTCCGGGCGACGGAATGACCGAGGAATACCTCCTCCTCATTTTGCGCGTAAAGCAGGGGACCCAGCTTGTCGCTCATGCCCCACTTCGTGACCATGGAGCGGGCGAGGCTGGTGGCCATCTGGATGTCACCGGACGCGCCCGAGGTCACCTTGTCGTAGCCCAAGATGATCTCCTCCGCGACGCGGCCGCCCATGGCCACCGCCAGGTTCGCGTACATCTTGTCGCGCGCGTAGGAATAGCTGTCACGTTCCGGCAGACGCATGACCATGCCCAGCGCGCGACCACGCGGGATGATCGTCGCCTTGTGGATCGGATCCGACGCGGCGCAGTGCACCGACACCAACGCGTGACCGGCTTCATGATAGGCGGTCTTGCGTTTCTCTTCGTCGGTGATGGCCATGGACTTGCGCTCAGCGCCCATCATCACCTTGTCTTTCGCCTCTTCTAACTCGCGCATCGTCACGAGGCGCTTGTTGCGGCGGGCGGCAAGCAGGGCCGCTTCGTTGACGAGATTCGCCAGATCGGCGCCGGAGAAGCCGGGCGTGCCGCGGGCGATGACGTTCGCGTTGACGTCGGGCGCGAGCGGCACTTTCTTCATATGCACTTTGAGAATTTTCT
>CAYXQB010000296.1:0-3928 GCA_964466435.1 uncultured Flavobacteriaceae bacterium
GTCGTGACGGCGGTTGGCGGGGTCGTGAGCTGCACCACCACGGCGGCGAGCACGAGCACCGACGCGGCCGGCAAAGCGAAGTCCGCCGTTTGCGGCTTGAAGCGTGCGACCTCGCCTGACGGCAGGGTTCGCTTGATGCCATCCGGCGTGAACTCGAAGAACCAACTGATCACGACCACAATCGGAAAGCCGATGATCAGCAGCGAGATGATCATGGTCGAGAACCAGTCGGGCAGTTTCATCGCGTCTTCTAGCGACAAAGCCACCTGCAGGATCACCCAGCCCGCGACGACGTAGGCGGACGCCACGCGGAGCACCTTGCGGCGTTGAAGTTCGCTCAGAAAGTTGTGCATCGGTCGCTTGCGTCTGTTGTCATCGTCCGGGCCTGTCAGAGACGTGCGGCGGGATGCTACGCGAGCGCACCGGTCAACGCCACGCGAAGGCGTGGTAACGGTGCATCACGCAGGCGAAATGATCCGGACGTTCGCCGAGAAGGGCGCTTCTAAGCCCTCCTGTAGGTGTGCAGGAAGAATCGCTTCCAACCCTTCTTCGTCCGGCTTTGGACTGCGAAGTGAAAGCCCTCGCCGTCGTCGGTGGGCCAGTAGGCCATGCGCGCGACGCCGGCGGGCATCTTCGCCTCGAACGCGATCGCTTGCGGATGGATATCGCGCCCGTCGCATTGCGTCCCCGTGGAACTCTTGCCGTCGTTCGTGAACGACGAAAAGCCAAGCTTGCCGTTCGCACCCGCACGGATGAATGCCACCTCGCGATACTCGCGCCCTTTGCCCATCGCCCAGCGCGCGTCGAGTTGCACCGCCTTGTCCCCGAACGCGGAGAATTCGCGCGTGCAGGTCGCGGCACTCGCCCCCGTCGCCCGGCCCGACGGTTCGCTGGCCCAGCGCCCGATGAGCGGTTTCAAGCTCCCAAGCGCGCCGCGTCCGTGTCTCCAGGCCATGGGAATCCCTCCTTTTCCGCCGCCTACCTAGCACAAAACCCCCTTGCCAGACCGGCTCAGGCCACTACGTTCCGCGAACCGAAACCCTGGGGAATCCGATGAGCATCCTGAAATCCACTGTCGCCGCGTTCGCACTCGTGCTGAGCGCTTTTAGCTTCACCGCCCACGCGGGCGACGGTGTGCTGATTGAGACCGTATCCGGCACCTGGCGCACGCCAGCGAACGTCGAGCGCGACAAGCATCGCAAGCCCATCGATGCGCTGACGTTTTGGGGCTTGAAGCCCGGTATGACGATCCTAGAGCTCTCGCCCGGCGGCGGCTGGTGGACGGAGATCCTCGCGCCCTACGCGCGCATCACGAAGGGTCGCTACATCACGACCGGCGCGGACCTCGGCAATCCCGAACTCTCGCAAGCCGCGCGCGATGGGCGCGCCAATTTCGAGAAACGTTTCGCCGATCAAGCCATCTACGGCCAAGTGACGGTCGTGAACTTCGGTCCGAAGTCGCACAGCGCCGACAGGGCGCAGTCGGAGCACTTCGTCTTGAGGGGGCGCAACATCCGGACGTGGTTGGCGCAAGGCACGCTCGACAAGGTGATGGCCGAAAGTTTCGCCGTGCTGAAGCCGGGTGGAATCCTCGCCATTGAAGAACACCGCAACGCAGCCGGCGCGACGCAAGACCCGAAAGCGCCGACCGGCTACGTGACGGAAGCTTTCGTCATCGCTACGGCCGAGAAGGCAGGCTTCAAACTCGCCGAACGCTCCGACCTCTACGCAAACCCGAAGGACGACCGCGACCACCCGTTCGGCGTCTGGACGCTGCCGCCCACGCGCCGCTCAGCCCCGCAGGGCCAGCCCGCCGATCCGAAGTTCGACAGCAGCCCTTACGACGCGATCGGCGAAAGCGACCGCATGGCGCTCAGGTTCGTGAAGCCAAAGCCGTAAAGCGCGCGTGGCGCACGATTGACCTAAGTCATGGTCAAAGGTCTTATGGCCGAAGCAGGTTCGCTTCGGCCAAAGGAGTCGCGCGTGAGAAAAGTAGCAACACTGCTGGCGGCATTGGCGTTGACGGCCTGCGTGTCCGACATCGAGACCGCTGAAACTGCGCCGGCGCCAGCTCCTGCGAAGTCCCGCGCGCCCGCGCCATTTCCCGAACCCGGCAACGTCGCGGAGGGCAGGGCCTTCGCCCAAGAGAACTGCAGCGCCTGTCACGCGGTCGGGCCAACCGGGACCAGTCCGTACCCCCCGGCGCCGCCGTTCCGCACGCTGCACAAGAAGTACGACGTCGAAGGCCTAGCGGAAGCCTTCGCCGAAGGCATCCTCGTCGGCCACAAGGGCGAAAAGCAGATGCCCGAATTCGTGATGACCGCCGATCAGATCGACGATCTCATCGCGTATCTGAAGTCGCTGAAATAGCGGCCCGTCCGCGCGCCGCACGCAAAAGCGCCACCGAATAGAGCCGGTGAAACCACATCAGCGCGCTGAAACCGGATCCCATGCGGCCGTCGCGTCCAGGCACCACGGCGGAGCCGAAGTAGAGCCGCGTACCCCCGGCGTCGGGCGCCACCATGAACCACGACCGCGTGCGCCCGACATAGTCGCACATCAGCAGCTGATCGGTGCTGCGCTTCTCCGTTGCCCAAGCCGCAAACGTCGATGCTGCGCCCGAGGCCAGCCGCGCCGCATCCTCATCCGTCGACGGCTTGCGCACGGCCCACGTCAGGATGAACCGCTCGATTCTGAAGAGCGGGCTCGTGTAAAAAGCCCGCACATAGCGCTCAAGCGTCACGGCACCCGGCACGACCGTCGAGTAGCAATCCGCAAACGCGCCGCGCTCGCGATAGCTGATGAGGAACGAGTCGCGAGGCAGCTCTCCAGCCGCAATCGCGCTCAAGCCTTCATCCGCATCTGCCCCAAGAAGTCGCGCTTGCCGAGCGGCACGCCCTTCATGCGCAGGATGTCGTAGGCCGTCGTCGCGTGGAAATAGAAGTTCGGCAGCGAGAACGACATAACGAATCCTTCCGCCGTGAACGGAATCTTGAAGTCGCGCAATTGGAACGTCATATCGCGCCCCTGAAATGCGTTCACTTCCTCCGGCGCGACCTTCATCAGCGCATCGCGCGCCTCGCTCACCATCTTCTGCAAGCCGCGATAGTCTTGCGCTGGCAGCGGCGGCGGCGGCGAGAACAACCCCTTCCTGCACCCCTCGATAGCGCCGATCGAGTGGTGCACGACCGACTGTACCTGGAATTGCAGCGGCAGCATGTCCGCATGGATGCGCGCCTCGACCAGCGTGTTCGGATCGATGTTGTTCTCGGCGCAATACTTCGCGCCCTTCTCGAGCACCCCGGCGACGCCGCCGATACCCTGCAGATAACTCGCGACGCTCAAATCGTACAATGCGATACCCATGCGACGGGCCCTTTCTATTGATCTCGCCTCGCCGGAGCATTAGAGGCAAAAGCCAAAAGCGACAAGGACCTCGCATGACCGACGCTCACGACGCCGTCGCCGCTTACAACAAGCGCGCCTGGAACAATCTCGTCGCCGACGGCAACAATTGGACGGTTCCCGTAGCGGCGGGCGTCATCGCCAAAGCGCGGCGTAGCGAACTTTCGCTACTGCTCACGCCGACGAAGCCCGTGCCGGCCGAATGGCTCGGCCACTTGAAGGGTAAGCGCGTGCTGGGCCTGGCCTGCGGTGGCGGTCAACAAGGTCCGTGCCTGGCGGCCGCCGGCGCAACCGTGACGATCCTCGACAACGCGCCCGCCCAGCTCGCGCAAGACCAGGGCGTCGCCGAACGCGAAGGCCTCACGCTCGAAACAATCGAAGGCGACATGCGCCACCTCTCGATGTTCGCCGACGAAACCTTCGACCTGATTTTTCACCCCTGTTCGAACTGCTTCGTCCCGGATGTCCGCCCGGTTTGGCGCGAAGCCCACCCCCTGCTCAACCGGGGAGGGACCCCTCTGGC
>CAYXQB010000297.1:0-3895 GCA_964466435.1 uncultured Flavobacteriaceae bacterium
TCGCTCTTCATTCATAGCGCGGTCTCGCTAGCGCTCTTGGTTTTCGTTGCGACCTTCGCGCGCGCCGGGACCCTCGTGCCGTTTCCGCCACAACCGGCCGCGGTGCCCTACCCCACTGTCGAATGGCCGGAGAACAAACAACCCGCCATCGAAGCCCTCGTCGACCACGCATTCACCGGCAAGCTGCCGCCGGCACTCGCGCGCGTCAAAGCGGTCCTCGTTGTGCACCAAGGCCAAGTCGTCGCCGAGCGCTACGCAAACGGCATCACGCGCGACACGCGCCTCCAGTCCTGGTCGATGGCGAAGAGCTTCCTGCACGCGGCGCTCGGCCTCGCGATCGAAGACCGGCGCATCGACCCGGACGCGGGCGCGCCGGTCCCCGAATGGCAAGACAAAAACGACCCGCGCAAGGCGATCACGATCCGCCAGATCGCGCAGATGACCGACGGTCTCGACTTCAAAGAGGACTACGGCGACCCGAACGCCGAGGTCATGCAGATGCTGTTCGGTGCCGGCCGAGGCGACGTCGGCCGCACCGCCGCTGAAGCCAAACTCCGCGCTGCGCCCGGCACACGCTGGTCCTACTCGAGCGGTTCGGCGAACGTCCTCTCGCGCATTCTGCGCGATCGGCTTGGGGGACGCGAACAATACCGTGTCTTCCTGCACGACAAGCTGTTCGCGCCGCTCGGCCTCAAAAGCGCCGTACCGGAGTTCGATGCGTCGGGCACGTGGATCGCCTCATCCTACGTCCACGCCACCGCGCGCGACTTCGCCCGCTTTGGCTTGCTCTATCTGCGCGGCGGTTCTTGGGACGGACGCCAGATCATTCCCGTTGCTTGGGTGGACACGGCACGCACGCCGACGGCGGCCTCCAACGGCCACTATGGTGCATTGTTCTGGCTGAACGCGATCGACCGCGCGACGGGCAAGCCCGCGGTGACGCCCCACGTCCCCACAGACACGTTCTTCGCGCGCGGATTCGGCGGCCAACTGATTACGGTCGTTCCCTCACGTGATGCGGTGGTCGTAATGTCGAACCTCGCCTACGGCGGTGACGCTGAAGCGATCGCAAAACTGCTTGGCGACATCCTCAAAGCGCTACCCTAGGGCACGAGCGCTCGATACGCGCGCCAACTCGAAAGCCCGAGCCAAGGGAAGATCACGATCAGCGCCAGAAAGCCGGTCGCCGCCGAGACAAGCAGCAGTGCAACGATCAGGAACGCCCACAGCAGCATCGGCCCCGGATTGTTCGCCACCGCAAGGAAGCTCGTCGCCACGGCGCCCCACACGCTCGCCCGCATGTCGAGCAACATCGGCGCTGCGATCACGACCAGACAATACGTGAAGAACGCGATCGCGCCACCGACCACGGTCCCGGTCGCCATCATCGTCCAGCCTTCTTGCGTGAACAGCGCGAAGTTCACGAACGACTCCACCGTCTCATGGAACCTGTAGGTCGAAAGCCCGTAGACGACCTGCGCGATCCGCCCCCAAAGCAAGTAGATCATCAAAAGCGCAAGCCCGAGATAGACCACGTCCTGACGGACCGCCTGACGCACAAACAGCATCTGGCCAAGCGTCGGCTTCTCGCCCCGCTCGAGCAACCGCCCCGCCTCGTAGAGCCCCATCGCCAGCATCGGCGCGACGAAGACGAAGCCGCACGAGAGCGCGAGCACCCAGAACGAGGCGTTGGAAGCGACGAAGGCGGCGCTGCCCGCAATGCTTGCGGCCGCCAGCGCAAGTCCGTAAGCCAGGCACGGCCCCGGCGCACGCTTGAGATCGCTCCACCCGCCGGCCAGCCAGCGCAGGGGCGCGCCGATGTCGACAATGTTCACCGAACGTGACACGGCCGCTGTCTGTTGCATGCGAAAACCTCCGAAGACAGTAGCGTAAGTGAGTGGGCCCCGCCCATCAACGCGGCCGCTGTGCAGATGCGAGAACGCACATGTTCGCAATTTACGATCCCCGAGCGACCAACTAGGGTGCCCCACGATTTCATTGCCTCCCGAGGACGACCATGACCGCGATCAACGCCGTAACCACCCTTACCTTCGACGGCGATGTCGCCGTCTTGAGCTTGAACTCCCCGCCCGTGAACGCCTTGTCCGGCCCTGTGCGCGAAGGCATCGTGAACGGCGTTGCGAAGGCGCTCGCCGACAAGACGGCCAAGGCGCTTGTTCTGATCTGCGAAGGCAAAACCTTCATCGCCGGCGCCGACATCAGCGAGTTCGGTAAAGCGCCGACCGGCCCCAGCCTGTTCGACGCCCTGAACGCGATCGAGAATGCATCCATCCCCGTCGTCGCCGCCATCCATGGAACGGCATTGGGCGGCGGCCTCGAAGTGGCGCTCACCTGCCACTACCGCGTCGCCGTCCCCTCAGCGAAATGCGGCCTGCCCGAAGTGAAACTCGGCCTCCTGCCCGGCGCCGGCGGCACGCAACGCTTGCCCCGCATCGTGGGCGCCGAGAAGGCGCTCGAGATGGTCACCTCCGGCGAACACGTCGCCGCGAAGTGGGCGGCCGAGGTCGGCCTGGTCGACGCGCTCGTCAACGAAGGCAAGCTGCGCGAGGGCGCCATCGCCTTTGCCCGCAAAATCGTCGCCGAAAACCGCCCGCTCAAGCGCGTACGCGATCTGAACGACAAGATGATCGCCGCGCGCGCACATCCGGAGCTCTTCGCGAACTTCCGCAAAGCGAACGCCAAAAAGTTCCGCGGCTTCGAAGCGCCGGAAGCGAACATCAAATGCGTCGAGGCGGCCGTGAACCTGCCGTTCGATGAAGGCCTGAAGTTTGAACGCACGGAATTCATGAAGCTGATGACCGGCACGCAATCGGCCGCCCAGCGTTACGTGTTCTTCGCAGAGCGCGCCGTTTGGAAAGTGCCGGATGTGCCGGAGACGACCGAGACACTCCCCGTACAAAAGGTCGGCGTCATCGGCGCCGGCACCATGGGCGGCGGCATCGCCATGAACTTCCTGAACGTCGGCGTGCCCGTCACGATCGTCGAGACGAAACAGGAGGCGCTCGACCGCGGCCTCGCCACGATCCGCAAGAACTATGAAAACACAGCCAAACGCGGCCGCCTGACCATGGCCGACGTCGAAAAGCGCATGAGCCTTCTCAAAGGCACGCTCGCGCTCGAAGACCTTGCCGACCGCGACCTCGTGATCGAGGCCGTGTTCGAGAACATGGACATCAAGAAGGACGTATTCGGCAAACTCGACAAGATCGTAAAGCAAGGCGCGATCCTGGCGACGAACACGTCCTACCTGAACGTCGACGAAATCGCCTCCGCCACCAAGCGTCCGGAGAGCGTAATCGGCTGGCACTTCTTCTCGCCCGCCAACGTCATGCGCCTGCTCGAAGTTGTCCGCGGTGCAAAGTCGTCGAAACCCGTAATCGCAACCTCGATGGCCATGGCGCGCAAGATCGGCAAGATCGCGGCGCTCGTCGGCGTCTGCCCCGGCTTCGTGGGCAACCGCATGCTGAGCCAGCGCCAACGCGAGGCGCAGAAGCTGATCCTCGAAGGCGCGATGCCCTGGGACGTGGACCGCGTACTCTACGACTTCGGTTTCCCGATGGGCCCGTTCGCGATGTCGGACCTCGCCGGCCTCGACATCGGCTGGTCGAAAGAGAAGTCGTCGAGCTCGACCGTGCGCGAAATCCTCTGCGAGATGGACCGCCGCGGACAGAAGACCGGCGGCGGCTTCTACGACTACGACGCCGAGCGCAACGCCAAGCCCTCGCCAGTCGTCGAGAAAATCATCCTCGACTTCGCCGCGAAGAAAGGGGTCAACCGCCGCAAGATCTCGGACGAGGAAATCCTCGAACGCTGCATTTACCCGATGATCAACGAGGGCGCGAAGATCCTGGAAGAAGGCAAGGCGATCCGCGCG
>CAYXQB010000298.1:0-3891 GCA_964466435.1 uncultured Flavobacteriaceae bacterium
GTGTCGCGCGCGAGGTAGTTCCAACTCGACCAAACGGCTCTGCGCTTCGGCATCAGCGACGGGTCGCGGTGCAGATAGACGCGGTTCGGCGCGTAGCGCATCGGCGTTAGGACATGGCGCTCGGCGTCGGTCGCATCGGTAAGAAGCGGCAGCGCTTCGTCGCTGTGGCAGGCGAGGATCGCGTGGTCGAACGTCTCGCAATGCCCGCGCGCATCCGTGACTTCGACAGCCGTCGAAGTGCGTGCGACCTTGGCGACCTGCGTGTTTAGACGGATGCGGTCGGCAAAGGGGGCGGTGAGGCGCTTCACGTATTCGCGCGAGCCGCCTTTGACGGTGCGCCACATGGGCTTGTCGAAATAGAACAGGCGATGGTTTTCGAAGAAGCGGATGAAGCTCTCGGCCGGAAAGGCAAGCATCTCTTTGGCGCTTGTTGACCAGATCGCCGCGCCCATCGGGATGATGCAGTGGTCGCGGAAGGCCGCGCTGTAGCGGTTCATTTCGAGATACGAGCCCAGCGAATGGCCATGCGTTCGCCCGGCGTGTAGGTCGCTCAGGCCGTCGCGGCGGAAGCGCAGGATGTCCATCCACATGCGATGGAAGGAGAGGCTGAAGAAGTTGCTTTTCTGCGCGAACAACGTGCCGATCGTATTGCCTTGCCACTCAAGGCGGCCGTTCAGCGAGGAGAAGCCGAACGTCATGTTGGTTCCGATCGTCTCGACGCCGAGTTCTCCGAAGAGGGCCGTCAGGTTCGGGTAGTTCAGTTCGTTGTAAACAATGAAGCCGGTGTCGACCGGGATCGTCGTTCCGTCGTAGTCGACGTCGACCGTGTGGCTGTGGCCGCCGGGGCGGGGTTCCTTCTCGTAGACCACGATCTCATGGTCGCGGTGCAGCGCCCAGGCGGCGCCCATTCCGGCAATTCCCGATCCGATAATCGCAATGCGCATGGCTGCGCCCTAGGCTCCACTTGCTTAACCCCAAGCGCAAGCCGCTTGAGCGTTCGTTCCGGGTGATACGGGGCGGCCCACGGATTGGATGAGTGCGCGGCCTTAGAACAGTGCGGCAAACGTCACAAGCGATGGGGATTCAACTACCTGCAGCGTCGTTTCATTGCGGGTGGGTGCGCGCTATAGAGCCTCGCTTAAGGGGCGATAGCGGTGCCGGCCGGGCATCGACATGCGTCCCCGCCGACGGGAGGGACAGTTGAACTTGGAACTGCTGCGCCGGGAGGGCGTTTCGCCCCCGCACCGACCCGCACTCTTGTTCGTTCACGGCGGCTATCACGGCGCTTGGTGTTGGGACGAGCATTTTTTGCCGTGGTTTGCGCAGATGGGTTGGCAAGCGCATGCGCTGAGCCTACGAGGGCATGCGCGCGGCGACGATCGGGATGCCAACATCAGGTACGTGCTCGACGATTATGTGGAAGATGTCGAGAGCGTCTTGGGTGCGCTGCAAAGACCAACCGTCCTTATCGGGCATTCGATGGGCGCCGTGGTGGCGCAACGGTGCATGGCGCGCAGAAACGACGTTGTGGGGGCGGTCATGCTTGCGGCGTCGCCGTTGCGGCCGGCGCTTGGCGTCGTCTTGCGGATACTGCTTCGGCATCCGGTGTCGTTCGTACGCGCGCAGGTCTTGGGCGATGCGAAGGCGGCGCGGCGGGCGATGGAATCGTTCTTCTTCGATGATGCAGTCGATGCGGACACGCGGGCGCGGTATGTCGCGCAGCTTACGGCGGAGTCGTCGACGCTCGACTTGTTCACACGCCAGCCATTGGTCGTGGATCCGAGCGAGCATCGGCCGGTTCTCGTTGTTGCGGGGCGCGACGACTGGTCGATACCGCTGCGCGACCATGAGGCGCTGCGTGATGCCTATCGGGCAGAACTGGTCGTCTGTCCCGGCGCACACGACTTGATGTTGAGCATGCATTGGAAAGCGACTGCCGAGGCGATGCGGCTATGGCTCGAAGGAAAGTTCGACCGCGCGTAGCTTATACAGGCTCAGGGGTTGCGAGGTTTCTGGCTGAACGCCTGCGCGTCAAGAAATCTCTTGGCCATGCCTTCCATGGTCAGCAACTGCCGGGTCTTCTTGAGAGGATCCTCGGCGGTGATGTTGACGCCGCGCAACACACGGCGCAGCACCGCACCGCTGTCGAGGCAGGTGTCGACGTCGATCAGGTTCAGGCACGCAGAGTCCTGTTCGAAGGCGCCGAAGGCGGCAAGCGTCGCGCTGGTAATGTCGGTCAGGATCGCGCGATTGACACCGCCGTGGGCGACAAGCAGTAGCGTCGACCACGTGGGGTCGTTGGTGATTGCCGTGAACGCGGGTACGACGCGGTCGACGAAGGCTTGGAACGGTTCACCGGACGCATAGCAGGCGCCGGGTTCGCTCGCCTGGAACATGGCATAGGCGTAGTCGACGGGGCTGAGCTTGGCGCGCGCGATAGGATCGCCGCCACGGATCTCTTCGAGTTCAGCAACGGTCGCTACGTCGAGCTTTCGGCTGCCCAACACAATGGCGGAGGTTTCACGCGTGCGCGGCAGGCCTGAACAGATCGCGCGGTCAAATGGAACGTCGGCGAGCAGTTCGGCCATCGCGGCAGCTTCTTTGCGCCCGCGGTCGGTGAGGGGAACGACGCGGGAATCGGGTGCGCGCGAGCCGTCGGGTTGCACGTACTGCGCCTCCGCGTGGCGCATGAGGTAGATGCGCCGGCGGCGTGTGCGGTCGAAGGGGAGGTTGAGGTCCATGGTTTGTCATAGCAATGGTTTGCGAGCTTGTCAGCGGCAGGCTAGGAAGCAGTCATGTTGACGTTTTCCCAGGTCGTCGCGATTCTGCTGGGCGCTTTTTATGTGTTTGCCGGCGTCGTCGTTCTGCGCGCGATGGCGCTTGATCGGGTGATGGATCAGTTACTGGCGGCACTGAATGAGCCGAGCGCCCCGAAGGAGCGCATGAAGTCGCGCGTGCTGACGGTCGGGGCGGTGCTTACGCTCTCGAGCGGCGTTGCGCTGATGCTGCTTAGCCCGCTGGCATTTCCTGTGTTCTTGGCGAGCGCGCTTTGGCAGGGCGGGTATCTGGTTTGGGCGGAGAAGGCGCTGCCGCCTGAAGACGACGATGAAGCGTGTGGCCGGAAGCAGACGAAGAATGCGTTCGTGGTCTATCTGGCTGCCACCGCGTTTGTGGCTTGGCTTGCAGCGCAAGGATTGTTGCGGCACTGGGGTGCGCCGGTCTCATCGCATGCGGTTGACTTGGCGATAATGGCTGCAGCGGTTGCTGGGGCTTGGGCGTTCATTCAGAGGCCGCGCCGATCGGCGAAGGATGAGGCGGCTCCACTTGCCGCTGGCATTGAGACGGCTGGCGAGGACGCGCTTCCCTCTCGGTTGAGGCTCGCGCCGGAGTGGAACTGTTCGCCGCTTTGGGATGCCGATACGGGCAGGCCGGTCAGCGTGTACCGGCTTGGGCTTTCGTTCGAGTTGGCTGAACGTATCGAGGCCTGGGATGACACGTGGCAGGCGACCTACAACGAAGACGACCCAATGCTGAGCGGGTTTCAGGACGAGGGCGCGTGTCAGGCGTACTTGGCGGAAGGGCGGGCGATCGCCGCGGCGCTGCGCAGCGGGTGGCGAGGCGAGCTCGAGATCGGTGAGCTGGTTTGCTGACGCAAGCGTGAAGCTGTGTTGTGGAGAGCGACCGCCGTCGCCGAGGGGCTTCGGCGGACACTAGTTTCGCTAAGCTCGCTTCGAAACTAAGTGGCTCCCCGGGCTGGATTCGAACCAGCGACCATCCGATTAACAGTCGGATGCTCTACCGCTGAGCTACCGAGGAACACTGCCGGGCACGCGGTGGTCGCACGGCAGGGGCGTGCCTATATCAGAGCGAGGTTAATGGCGAAAGAACATT
>CAYXQB010000299.1:0-3876 GCA_964466435.1 uncultured Flavobacteriaceae bacterium
AACAGCAGGACGCGCCGCCGACCGAGATCGTGCTCGACTTCGACGCCACCGACGATCCGATTCATGGCGATCAACTCGGCAAGTTCTTTCACGGCTACTATGGCCATTATTGTTACATGCCGTTGTATATCTTCTGCGGCGACTTTCCGCTGCTGGCGCTCTTGCGACCGTCGAACATCGACGCGGCGGCGGGGGCCACGAAGCAACTCGAGCGGATCGTCGCGCGGATACGAGCCGTGTGGCCCAACGTGAAGATCATCGTGCGTGCAGACAGCGGGTTTTGCCGAGAAAAACTGCTGCAATGGTGCGAAGCCAACCATGTCGACTTCATCATCGGACTGGCCAAGAACAAGCGCTTGGTGAAGATCCTTGGCGGCGAAATGCAGCAAGCGAAGCTCGCCTCGGAAGCCTCCGGCGAACCGGCGCGGGTATTCAAAGACTTCCAATATCGCACTCGCAAAACATGGGCTCGCGAACGCCGCGTGATCGGCAAGGCCGAGCACCTGCCGGGCGGCCCGAACCCGCGCTTCATTGTCACGAGTCTTACAGCCGACGAATGCGACGCGCGGAAATTATATGAAGTCCGCTACTGCGGTCGGGGCAACGCCGAGAACCGCATCAAGGAACAGCAACTCTTCTTGTTCGCGGACCGCACGAGCTGCCACACGATGCGCGCCAACCAAATCCGCCTGATGCTCTCGACCGTCGCCTACGCCGTCCTGCGAGCCGTCCGCGCCTATGGATTAAAAAATACACCTTTGGAGAAGGCTCAAGCCGACACGATCCGCTTGAAGCTGTTGAAGATCGGCACGCAGGTCGAAGTGACCGCACGAAAAGTATGGCTGCGCATGACCGAGTCTTACCCCTGGCGCAACCTGTTCATCACCGTGTCGAACCAACTCGACGCGCTGATCACCCCCGCCCCCGCGGCCCGTGAACGCACATTCAAAACAACGCACTCGGCCATCACCCAAGCCGTCGCCGCCACCCTGCCTCAACGCCCCATCCCCGCCGCCAACCCTCCCCCGCCGAGCACCTGACGCTCGCTTCCCCCCTCCTCCCCCCGCGCCAACCCCGCCAACGATCTCCCCAGAGATGCGTTCCGGTTCGCCCCTGCGCCGACACTGAAAACCAGCTCAAAAAAGCCCGAAATTTCCCCCAAATCTCGCCTCAAAACACCCCCGCGCACCTCAAACCCTCCTCCAAACCCGCGCCACCCTCCCTCGCACCCCCGGCCCGACCTCACCGAAAGCGTTACAACCAACGTCGTGAGAAATGCGGGCTAACCACAAACAGAGAGAGGCGATCCGAGAGGGTCCGGGGCGTAGGCTTCCAGCCTGCGAAACTGCGGAAAACACGACAGTCTGAAAGCCTACGCTTTGGCGGACTGTCGCATTCCCAAGACAGCTTGATCACGGCTTGGCGGCGGAGCCCAAGGCGGGCTGAATCCAGGCGCGTTCGAATTCGCCGATGCGAGACGGGTTCGGGTGTTCTTTGGTCGAAGTGATGCGAGCGCGCACGTAGAGCTCGTCGCCTTTGAATATGTATTTGGCGGATGTGCCGGACACTTTTTCGAGCACGGCACCGATCGAGTCGGTGTACTTCATCGTCGCGCGAAAGGGCTTGCCGTCTTTCTCCAGCAGCGGCTTGCCATCTTTGTCGAGCACTGTCACGGGCTTGCCTTCAGGGTCGTATCCTCGGCGCGTGCCGATGAATTCGATCTCGTACTGAGTGTTGGGTTGCGCTTCGACTTCAACCTCGATCGACTGCGCAGACGATTCAACGCGCTTCAGGGTCACGCCGGATGACGAATAGACCCGGCCCACGTCCATCGCGGCGATCAGTGCGGCGTGTGATAGCTCGTCTGACAAGACCATGACCCAACCACGGCCTGGCTCGCTGCCTCGGCTTGGAATCTTGTGGTAGTTGTGACCGTCGTCCGTCGCGAGGCCCAACGTGAGTGGCAAGCCGAGTTCACCCACGCGCTTGGTGTTGATGATGTCCCAAATGCGTTCCGTCGAAGCGCGCGTCGCATCTCCGTCGTTGTTCACGCCGGGATGGCCGTTGTAGACCTCGAAGAAGCGTTCGCCGCGCACGCGCATCATGTCTTCCGCGGTCACACCCCAACCGAAGTTCGGATGATTGAGATGGATGAACATCGGCTTGCCCGTTTGCTGACGTTGAGCGGCGAGCGCGTCCGTGTTGCGTTGAATCACCTCGTACACACTGTCGCCACCGCGCGGGTCGATCTGTTCTTGAACGTTGGTGGCACACAGATGGACGGGCTTTGAGCCAAACTTGTCAGTGACTTCTTCACCTTCGATCAACAAGAACTGACCCGGCGCATTGAATCGCGATTCCAATTCAGTGAAACGTTTGAGTCGCACTTCGGTCAGACCGTCACGCTGACGCTGTTCAATCCAGCCCGCGGGGAACTTGTCTTTCAGTTTGTCGAACGCCTCTTTGCCCGCCTTGATCTTCTTCACATCGACCCACTTTTCCTTGTTGTGAATCGTGTTGTGATCGGTGATCGCCAAGAACTGATAACCGTGCTCGCGATACCACGAGGTCACCATCTCTGGAAAATCATCGCCGTCGCTCCAGTATGTATGCGTATGCAGATTGCCGCGATACCACCGCAGCTTCCCCGCCTCCGCCGCCAACACCGATCTCGATCCCTCCGGCTTGGCTCGGCCACCATCGTTCCACAGCAAGCCAACACACACTGCCGCGGCGGTGAATCCCGCAGCCAACTTCGAGCGAATGTTCATGAACGACTCCGATTGAGTTGTTGAATTGAAAGGCAAGGCAGGACGACTTCTTCGGTAAGGCGAGCGGCAGTTGAGAACCTACCGACGAATTCTTGTACGACGGACTTGTAGTCCGTCGAGCCTCATCTTCGACGGACTACAAGTCCGTCGTACCGGTATGAACTCCTCTGCCGCCCGCCCTAAGCCACGGAGCTTTTTGGGCACTCTTTCGGGGCGGCGGAGCTTGAGACACCGGTCGGGGTTGTGGATCCCACGGCGGCGACGGTCGAGACGGAGTCTTCAGGTTCGGTGGCGGCGTGAGCGCGGTGGGTGTCGTGCTCTTCGAGGAACCGGATCATGCGTTCGCGCAGCTCGAAGTATTCGGGTTTGGCTGCCAGGCTGGCGCGGTGTCGCGGGCGAGCGAATGGGACGTCAAGAATCTCGCCCACACGCGCGGCGGGACCGCTGGTCATCATCACGATGCGGTCCGACAGGTAGAGGGCTTCATCGACATCGTGCGTGACCATCAGCGCGGTCAAGCGGTTTTGTGACCAAACGTCCAGTAACACGTCTTGCAACTCGCAGCGGGTCAAGCCGTCCAACATGCCAAACGGTTCATCGAGAAGCAGTAGCTTTGGACACAGAGCGAACGCGCGGGCGATGCCGACTCGTTGTTGCATGCCCTGCGAAAGTTCGGCGGGACGCTTGTCGATCGCGCTCAACAGGCCCACTCGATCGAGGTACTGAGTCGCCAGCTCGACCCGCTCGGATTTAGGGATGACGCGTCGCACTTGGTCGATGCCCAACCGCACGTTTTCGAGAGCCGTCATCCACGGCAGCAGGCACGGTGACTGAAACACGATCCCGCGATCAGGGCCGGGGCCAGAGACCTCGCGTCCGTCGAGCAACATGGCCCCCATCTGCCGCTGGACGTAGACATCGTCTGCCCGCAGGGCGTTGCTTACGGAGCCGGCAAACGCATCCCTGACAAGATGCTCGTCCTGCCGCCGGTCTGGTACGGCTACACCGGCCACGTCATGGACTTTCCCGGCACGATCAACACGCACTACGAGACCTTCATCAAGCAGGTACTCGACATCACCAAGTCGCTGGCCTATCACGGTTT
>CAYXQB010000300.1:0-3871 GCA_964466435.1 uncultured Flavobacteriaceae bacterium
CACCCACGACTTCGTGCAGCAATGCCAAAAGACAGACATTGTGACTTGGCCTGCGAGCTTAGAAAAAGTAAGTCGTGGGTGGTCCGCCTTCGCGGACCATGACAAACTTTGTTTGGTGGCCCTATGGCTCCGCTTAATCCGCGTACGCAGCTTGGCACGCATGAGGTGACCAACCAGCCGCCGCCGTTCGAGAATGTCAGTCTCTATGCGAGCGATGCCGCTTTGAAGGATGCGGTCGTGCGCGACGGGGCGTCCGGGCACGAGGCACGGCTTCTCTCGTTCGGCGCGCGCGCCGGGTCGGCGGAGGCGATTCAGTGGGGCTTTGAGGCGAACAGGCACGCGCCGGAGTTGAAGACGTTCGACCGTTATGGGCGGCGGATCGACGAGGTCGTGTTTCATCCCTCGTATCACAAGCTGATAGAGCTTGGCCTTAGCGGCGGGTTCGCTTCCGTCGCGTGGGAACAGCAAAGCGGCGGACATGTCGCGCATGCGGCGCTGCTCTACATGATGGCGCAGGTCGAGCCCGGTGTGTGCTGCCCGATGACGATGACGTACGCCGCGCTTCCTGCGCTCAAGCATCAGCCGGAGGTCGCGGCGCGGTGGGCTCCGCGCATCACGGGTGGCATCTACGATCCGACGTCGGCGCCGGCGCCCAACAAGCGCGGCGCCACGATCGGGATGGCGATGACGGAGAAGCAAGGCGGCTCCGACGTGCGCGCGAACACGACGAGGGCAACGCCGCTCGGCAATGGGTAGTTCAAGATTCACGGACACACCTGGTTTTGCTCCGAGCCGATGTGCGATGCGTTTCTGACGCTCGCCTATACGGACAAGGGGCTGACCTGTTTCCTGGTGCCGCGCTGGACGCCTGCGGGCGAGCGCAATGCGATGCACATCATGCGGCTCAAGGACAAGCTTGGCGACCGCGCGAATGCGTCGTCGGAGATCGAGTATCACGGTGCCTATGCCGAGCTGCTCGGCGAAGAAGGGCGCGGGGTCAAGACGATCATCGAGATGGTGCATCACACGCGGCTCGACTGCACGGTCGCGCCTGCGGCCTATATGCGCCAGGCGTTGGCGCAGGCGCTGTGGCACACGTCGCACCGTACGGCGTTTCAGAAGAAGCTCGTCGATCAGCCGTTGATGGCGCGCGTGCTCGTCGATCTTGCGGTCGAGTGCGAGGCGGCGACCGTGCTCGCGTTCCGCATCGCGCGCTCTTTCGACGAGGCGGGGAGCGAGCAGGCGGCATTGTTCTCGCGGCTCGCCACGCCGATCGGCAAGTATTGGGTGAACAAGCGCGTCGTGAACTTCGTCTATGAGGCGATGGAGTGCCACGGCGGCGCGGGCTACATCGAAGAGTCCGTGTTGCCGCGTCTGCACCGGCAGGCGCCGCTGAACTCGATTTGGGAAGGCTCGGGCAACGTCATTTGCCTCGACGTGTTACGCGCACTCTCGCGTGAGCCGGAGACGGCCGCCGCGTTGTTCGCGGAGCTGGAAGCCGCACGCGGCGCCTATGCGGCGCTCGACCGCGCGATCGACAAGGCGAAGGCGCGGCTCAAGTCCGTGACCGAACCGCACGCACGCCTGCTCGTCGAAGAGTTGGCGCTCGCCCTGCAAGGCGCCCTGCTCGCCCGGCACGCGCCCAAGGCCGTCGCCGACGCGTTTGTCGCGACGCGCCTCGGCGACACGCCCTGGCGGACGTATGGCGCGTTCGAGGCGGAGATCGACGTGCGCGCGATCGTGACCCGCGCGATGCCGGCGAGGTAGATATGGCGGCTGCATTTAAGGTGGAACAGACCGGTCAGCGTTCCAGCCACTGCGACTGCTGCGGAACGGCGACCCAGCGCGTTTGGGGCTTTGTCTCGCGCGGGGGCGTGGCCGTTGCTTCCTACTTTGTCGGCTGGACGATCGGGCGCCCCGACCATGGCGCGGCGTTCGATATCATTGTTGGCGCGTGGGGCGAAGGTACGACGCCGGAGGATCGCTCCGCCGTCGCGCTCGACTTTCGTGTGATCGACGGGACACCGCAGTACATGGTCGTCGACGCGAAAGACCGCCCGACGGCGAGTAGCGACTTGGTTGGCAAGGCGCTGGCCCGCACCGATGTCATCGGCACTCCGCTGGCGGCCCAGGTTTTCGAGATCGTGGATGCTGTTTATCTGGGTGAAAATTCGTTGGACGAACTCCGACTTTGGTCCTAGCGCGGTCGCAAATTACTCGTGCGCGCGATTGTCGCGCGGGCTTCGCTTGACCCTCACGTGGCGAGAGGCCGGATAAGGGCGGCAGTTGTTTGAGGAGCTGCCCCTTGGATCGCCGTATGTTTGTTGCTGCGCTGGGGGTTGCTCCGTTTGCGATTTCAGGAGCTGTTGCCATGACCGCCGAAGCCGATGCCTCTTTGACCGTTCGCGGGGTGACGATTGCGGGGCGGTTGACGCAGCCCGCCGGCCGCGCGAAGGCGGCTATGCTGTTGCTGCCGGGGTCGCTCTACAGCGACGTGGACGGGAACTATCCGACATGGAACGTGTCACCGCACGCCTATCGCGACTTGGCGCTGCAGCTTGCGGCGCGCGGGATCGCCGTGTTGCGGCAGGCGAAGATCGGGCCTGGAACGGGGTCGGTGACGCTCGATCCGGAGGCCGCGAAGGCGCACCGGCAGTTTGAGGCGCGGGTTGAGGTGGCGTCGGTGGCGCTCGATCATTTGCGGCGCACGCTGCCGCAGACGAAGTGCTTCGTCGCTGGGCATAGCGAAGGCGCGCTGGTGGGCTCGCTCGTTGGGGCCAAGCGCGGCGAGGCGCTTGCGGGCGTCGTCAGCCTGTCGGGGCCGGCGCTTCGCTTGCTCGATCTCATGCGCGGGCAGATGTCGATGCCGGGGGCGGATTTGTCGATGCTCGACGCGTGCATCGCTGCCATCCGCGCCGGTCAGCCGTTGCCCGAGGCTGCGAAGAGCCATCCGCAGACGCAGATGCTGGCCTCCATGCCGCCGGAGGCGCACGTCTATCTGCGCAGCGTCGATGCGGTCGATCCGCTGGTCGCGATTGCGGCGGTGCGGGCGCCGATGCTTATCGTGCAGGGCGGACGGGATTTGTCGGTGACGCCGGACCAAGCCGATCAGCTTTCGGCGGCGCGCAAAGGCTTGCCGACCGCGAACGCACGCTTTCCGGAGCTGCAGCACTTCTACAAGCGCGCGGCGCCAGGGATGAACCCGATGGAGGCGTTCGGGCTATCGACCGAGAGCGACCCCGCGGTCGCCGATGCAATCGCGGGGTGGGTGAGCACTCACAACGATCGCTAGCGATCCTGGATCCAAACAGCCGTCATGGCCGGGCTTGACCCGGCCACCCAGGGACGCGCCGCTGACGCTCGTCGAAATGCATTCAAATTTCGAGGTTTGCGGACGTAGTTGAGACGCTGCAGCCAATGGCCCTGGGTGGCCGGGTCAAGCCCGGCCATGACGATCCTTTTTCAAGTCGCGTTGAGACTCTCTTACGCGTAGACGAATTCCTTGCCGTCGAGGTCGATGGCCGGGATTTGGTCTTTCTCGAGCCAGTAGTCTTGCGTGTGCTGCCATTCCGGCTTGTTGCCACGGCGCGGTAGCAGGTGCATGGAGCGCATCAGGTAATTCGGGTTGAAGTTGTCCGGGTCCATCCAGTCGAGGAGCGGCATGTCCTTGTCTTCGGGGCGGAGCGCTACGCTGACGCGGTGTTTGCCTTGTCTCTTCATGTGGTTCAGCAGGCGGCAGACGAAGTCGCCGACCATGTCCGAGCGCAGCGTCCACGACGCGCGGAAATAACCGAAGATCCAGGCGAGGTTGGGGACGCCGGTGAACATCATGCCGCGATAGGTGACGGTCTCCGGCCAGGCGATCTTGCGG
>CAYXQB010000301.1:0-3856 GCA_964466435.1 uncultured Flavobacteriaceae bacterium
CGTTCTCGTGCCCGAAGAGCTTCCCCCCCGCGCCGAGGCGCGACGCGTCGAGGGTGAGTCGCGCGAGTTCGCTGTCGATGAAGGCGTTCAGGACCGGCGCGGCGCGCGCGACACCGCGCGCCATTTCGTCGGGTTCGAGGCGGCTGATCGGAAACCACTGGTAGCCCATCGGCGACATCGCGCAGCGTTCCGGCGCGTGCGGCGAGGCGAAGGCGACCGTCGGCATGAGGCGTTGCCAGTGCCGGCCGAGGTCGATCAAGTCGTTTCCGTCGGCGCCGTAGCCGTGGCAGAAGATGACGAGGCGGTCGGCCTTGCCGCTTGCCGCGGGGATGCGCGGGCCGTTCAGTTGCAGGGTCATGTGCGCACTCTATGCGCGGTCGAGGCGGTTGAGCTAGAGGTTGAGCGCTATGACCCCTCACGTCACGCGATTCGCTCCCTCGCCCACCGGATACTTGCACCTGGGGCATGCGTTTGCGGCGATCTACGCAGCCGACTTGGCGGCGCGATCGGGCGGGCGATTCCTGGTGCGGATCGAGGATACCGATGGCACGCGGGCGCGGGCGGCGTTCGAAGCGGCGATCTTCGAGGACTTGGCGTGGCTGGGGCTCGCGTGGGAGTTGCCGGTTCGCCGGCAGTCGGAACATCTTGGCGACTACGTGAAGGCGCTCGACGTTCTGAAGGCGCAGGGCTGCGTCTATCCGTGTTTCTGTTCGCGCAAGGAAATCGAAGCCGAGTTTGCGGCGAGTGTAAATGCGCCGCACGGACCGGACGGGCCGATCTATCCAGGCACGTGTCGTGCGGTATCAGCAGCTGAGTGCGCGGAGCGCCTCGGGCGCGGTGATCGGCACGCATGGCGGCTTGACGTCGCAAAGGCCGTGGCCGCCGCCGGTGTACAGCTTTCGTTCGAGGAGATTGGCGGCGGACCGAACGGTGAGCACGGTACGATTGCGGTGAAGGCCGGCTTGTTCGGCGATTTCGTGCTGGCGCGCAAGGATGCGCCTGCGAGTTATCACCTGGCAGTCGTTGTCGACGATGCGCTGCAAGGTGTCACGTTGGTCACGCGCGGAAACGACTTATTTGCGGCAGCGCATGTGCATCGCTTGTTGCAGGCGCTGTTGAAGCTACCGGCGCCGCAATACTCTCATCATAGGCTGATCTTGGATGCGAGCGGCAAGCGGTTGGCCAAACGCGATCAGGCCACAACTCTGAAACACTTGCGCGCGGACGGTTGGACGCCCGCGCGCGTCCGTGAAGAGCTGGGTCTTACCAATCGTTGAGACCGACGAAGCGGCGGAAGCCGGCCGACTGCGACCAGAATTGCCATTCCCCGACAAGCCGCTCCGTGTCACCCGGCGAATTCAGGCCGCGCCCGATGCCGAGGATCATCAGCTCTTCGCAACCCGGGAACGGCGCCGATTGCGGCGCGGGCAGCGTCGCGTTGCGGCGCGTCAGGTTTGCGACCTGAGAATCCTCAACGCCGTCCGTCGCCAAAATCACGTGTACGGGCATGGTGCGGCAGTCAACGCTGCGAGCGACGTTCAAGAGGAACGGGACGATGTTCGTAGAGTTCTGCACCTGAACGCGACGCTCGCGAACCATTTTGGGCAGGCCACCGATGACGCCACCGACGAGACGCGCGATGTCTTCTGCGCGCGCTGTCTTGGGCGCTATCGTCACGTCAAGCGAGAGCGCATTGTTGGCTGCCGAGTTGTAGGCGCCGAACGAGCGAAGTAACACGCGCGAGCGCGGCGGCAGACTTGTGATCATCGGCGCGACGCGTGCGGCGACGCGGCCCGCGAAGCCGTCATCGCGGACGAGCGGGTTGGACGACGACAAGTCGATGCCGATCACAATCGTTTGCGGCGGGTTTGCGGGCGGTGCATAGCTTGCGGAAGCGCCGCCGGCCCACGACAGCAGGGCAATGCCACCGACAAACGCGAAGGCGGACAGCAACAAAAGCGTGCGGAAAATGGCCATATCTTGTCCTCTCAAGCCGACGCGACTTTGCGCGGGCGATGCGCGTCGAGGTCTTCGACGTTGTCGCTCGAGCTACCGAACGAGAAGCTGAGGCTCACCTCGTCCGCTGCATCATTCGCCTTCCTGAGCAGATAGCCCCGGCGTGAGTTGCCGTACCGGCCGGCGACGACGCCCTCGGTATAATGCGTGATGAACTCGGCGAGCTTGGCTTGCTTGAAGTCTTCGGCATCTGCGCGCAGGTGTGCCAAGTCGAGTTGGGCTTGACGCAGGTCGTCGCGCACGCGGTTGCCGCGCACGGCTTCCGCGTGATTGTCGTACAGCGCGCCGCCGGTCATGCCGGTGAACCCGCGCATCGCGGAATGCAACGCCATGGCGCCGATCGAGGCGACAACCAGAAAGATCGCGCCCAGCGAGAACAGCCAGACGAAAATCTCATACTTCTTCAGCAGCTTTACTTCGGCTGGCATGGAGGCTGCCCGTGGCGGCTTCACGCCGAGACCTTTGAGGAAGTTGTCAACCGACTGTGCGGAACTGTTGACGTCGAATCCGAAAACCTTGGCGCCTTCCGGCAGGCTGTTGTTTGCCCACAAGAGACCGATGCCCATGATCATGAATGCGGTCACCGCAAAGATCAGCAACGAGTATGCAACCCGGCCGCCGTGTCCGATGTTGGTGATCAGATAATGTATGGCCAGCGTCGCGAACATCACCTGTAACGATTTCGCGGCCACGGTGTTCGCCATGGCGGGCGGGACTTCGCCGAATTCGTTGGACAGCGCGCGTGTCCAGAATTCGTGGATTATGTTGTAGTCGACATATAGAGCGAGCAGGAAAACACCGAGACCCAAGACCACCGCAGACCAGTGATGGAACGATGCACCGGCACCAGAGACGCGGCGCTTCAGGTTTTCATAACGAAGCAGAAGGCTGTTCTCGGTGTGCGCTGCCAGCCAATTCTTGAGGAGTGTCGTCGTGACTTCGACGCCCTTGTTGCCCCAATTGTACGCGCGGCCCGTCGGACTTTGGTTGAGATCGTGCTTCGACGTCCCGAGCTTTGCCATCTGTCTTGCCCTCTAGAAGAAATTCGTCGATGACGCGGAGCGCGCCGATAACAAATTCTTCATTGACCGACGAATCCGACGAAATTGCGGCAATCGTGGTTATCGTGAGTCGAACCCTGGCGATTGTCGGAGGATAGAGTGCGGGCATGCCACATCGCGTGCCGTACGCGGTCGCGATCGTCATGCGGGCGAGTGAAATTCAAATCGGATTGACGATTGAAGCTTGTGCCGCTTTATCGATCGTTTGCACAAGCGCTGTGGACACGCGGCGCAATTGTGATCAAATTGCGGCAAGATCATGACGCAATTCGGGTCGCCGCGCGTCATTCGCGCAGTAGGAGAGAGATTAGATGAGCAGTGCGGCGGAAGTTAGGCCGAGCCGGTTGTTGCGTGCGTTGAACGCGATCGAACGGGTCGGCAACAAGCTGCCCGATCCGGTTACACTGTTCATTATCTCCATTCTCATCGTGATGGTGACGTCGGCGCTGATCGCAGGGATGGTCGCGGTCAACCCTGCGACGGGCGCCGAGGTGACCGCGGTCAGCCTGCTGGACGCGGCGCAGATCCGGAAGCTGTTCGTCGAGCTGCCGCAGACGCTGACCAGCTTTCCGCCGCTCGGCATTGTGCTGGTCGTGATCATCGGGTCGGGGCTTGCAGAGCGTGCCGGGTTCTTCGCGGCCGCGCTGAAGGGCTTGGTGCGCGCGGTGCCGAAGCCGTTGATGACGCTGACGATCGTGTTCGCGGGCGTGCAGGCCAATATCGCCTCGGATGCGGGCTATGTCGTGCTGATCCCCTTGGCGGCGGTGGTGTTCGCCTCG
>CAYXQB010000302.1:0-3845 GCA_964466435.1 uncultured Flavobacteriaceae bacterium
AGGTGTGCTGGCGCGGAATTGCGGCAGCGTGGTTTGAATTCTATAGTCGGTGCACCGGCGAAGCGGAAGCGGGCTCTGCTGAGGAGCAACCCGCCGAGGAATAACCGGAGGAAACTCACTGCGATGAGTGCGTTGAGGCCGGCGAGCGAAAGTTCGCCGGCCTTGCGCGTTATGGACGTTCATCGTGGGTCCTCTATGGAAATTCAGGGGACACGTCACGAACTCCGCCGCTTTGGGGCGATGGCTCTTGCCAGGGTTTCATTGATGCGGCTTTGCCAGCCTTCGCCGGTCGCTTTGAAGTGCGCGATCACGGCGGGGTCGAGGCGAAGCGTTACTTGCACCTTCGTGCCGGTTCCTTCCGGCGGTCGGCCGAGGCGTTTGCGGTAGGTCGCGACGATGTTGGGTACGACTTCGATCGCCGGGCGCGCGCGCTTGAAGTCGGCGGCGGTCCATTCCGGATTGTCGGCGTCGGCTTTGCGGCGGTTAGATTTCTTGGACATAGAGTCTCCGTTCCCTTCTTGTCGCCTCACGAAGCGAAATCACCCGCGTGATGTCGCCGCGCATCGTGAAGACAAGCGCAAACAGGCGGTCGCCGATCGGCCCGAATCCGACCCAACGCGGTTCGAGGTAGGCTTCGCGCGTGTCCTCGAATAAGAGCGAATTTTCCCAATCGAACCCTTCGACGATTGCGAAATCCACGCCGTGCTTGCGAAGGTTTTGGCTGCGTTTGTCTTCGTCCCATTCGTACACTTGATCACCAATTATGTAGCTACATAATGAGGTCTGTCAAGTGTAGAATTGGGCTTGGACGCGCCCGACCGCCACTTAGCAATTGTCGTGCTCTGTGTCAGCGCACGGACTTCGCGACAATTGGCGACAATGTTTTGGCGGTATGTCTATTCTCTGGCGCGGTGAAGTTGTTGGGAGAAGAGCGGGCGGGACGCCCGCGCTCCCAGGCTGCGCTGCTGTGCGAAATAGGTGACAGCTTACCTATCCCCCGGCATGCCATCGAGGGAATAGGTATTGGACTGCACCCCGTTCTTGAGACACGGGAATTGGGAGACAGGTTCGCTGGCGCGGAATTGCGACAGCGTCATTCGAACTCTATAGGTCCTCCTGGTTTATCGCAGTGGATTTCCCGATGCCTAGAAAACCCGGACCGGGGATTGGCACGAGGCCTGGGATGCGCTGGCGCATCTGCGCCTCGAACTCGACCGGCGGACGATAGTCGAGCGCCGAGTGCAGTCTTTGGCGGTTGTAGACTTCCTCGATGAAGAAACCGATGCGCCGCCGTGCGTCATGGATATCGCGATAGGCGCTGCCGTCGACTTCTTCCTGTTTGAGCGTCTTCATGAAGCTCTCGGCCTTGGCGTTGTCGTAGGGATTCCCGACGCGGCTCATGCTCGCGAAGATGCGATGAGCGTTGAGGATGTCCGTGTACTCGGCGCACGCGTACTGCAGGCCGCGGTCGGAGTGGTGAACCAGGGTGCCGGGTGCGGGTCGCCTGGCATCGATCGCCATTCTGAGGGCGGCGATCGCGATGCTCGCCTGCAGATGCCCTTCGAGCGCCCAGCCGATCGTCCGGCGGCTGAAGGCATCGAGAACGATGGCAAGATAGGCGAACTCTTCGCGCATCCGCACATAGGTGATGTCGGCGACCCAAAGCTGATCGACGCCGGTGGGCTCCATCCAACGCGCCAGATTGGGCACCACACGCCAGCTGTGGCGCGATTGCGTCGTGACCGGAACGAAGGGGCGCTTTCTCAAGGCAAGAAGGTTGTCCTGACGCATCAAGCGCAAAACGCGGTTCTTGCTGATGACGAGGCCTTCGCGCCGGAGATGGGCTGCGATCATGCGGTGGCCAAGGCGTCGCCGGTGCTCAAGGGCCACGCGTTGAATGGCGTCCCGCATAAACGTCTCTTCCTGGCGAGGTGCTGACGCTCGCCAAGCCCGATAGTATCCCGCGCGACTGACACCGGCGCGAGCGCACAGGCGCTTCACATTGAGTTGGCCTTGCGGCGAGGACGTCGTCATCTTTTGGATGATGAGGTAGACGGCTTTGCGCCACGCACGCCGTTCGGGCGGCGTTCTTCCTCGATTTGCCGCAAGGCTCTCTGAAAAAAATCGAGTTCGAGCTCCTGCTGACCGATCTTGCGCTCCAACTCGGCGATGCGCCGCTGCGCGGACGCAAGATCGAGAGCCGCTTTGGACGGGGCTTCGCCAGCCGGTGCGGACTTCGGCGGCCGGCCTCTTTGACAGCGAAAAGCCGCCATTCCGCTCTTACGATAGGTGTCCTTCCATCGGTAGAGGATCGTTCGCCGGATCTTCAGCTCACGCGCCAGTGCACTGATGTCCTCCCCCGCAAGCATGCGCTTGACGGTTGCAACCTTCATCTCCCGACGGAACACACGCGGCTTCTTCGACATTCAGTTCTCCTTCCGAGAACCGTCTCCTATTTTGCGTGTCTCACTTTTTGGGTCCACTCCAGTATGCTGTCACCGTATTCTTGAGTTTTCGAGCCACCCCGCCGCCATCAGCGCGTCCACGTGGGCGGCTGCCGAGTCCGCGCATTCGGGGTACATGTGGGACGCCCTCCTGTAGCCTCACTTCGCCCTGGCTGCTGCGCTTTTTTCAACGGCGGCAAGCGCTGCCGACGCATCAATGACGCGTTTGCCCGGATATCTCGTATTTCGAATTTCGATCCTATCGCTGGATACCCAGCTCATCTTTCCGAGACTCCATCCAAATATCATCCGATCCGGCGGCTCTTTCAGGTCCGGCAACCGAGCGATCTCCTGTCGCTTGCGGTCGAAGATCACGAGTTCGCTCCGGAACTGGTGTAGGTCCAATTCACAGTGCAACTCCGCTCGAAACTTCCGATCTCTCCGAGACGCGCTATGTCGATGAACCCATTTGTTCTCGAATTTGGCGTCGACTACGGCCTGCCGAGCGCGTTCGAACGGCTCTTTCGGCCAGCCGAAGTGCTTAGCTGCAACGAGGCAACCCGAATGAAGCCACTTCAGTACACGCTTCGGCTTTTGCGCGTCGGGCAGCGCAAATAGTTCTTCTGGGTCTCCGATCACTTCCACCTGGGCCAGGATGCCGAGCTCCTTCAGGTGGTCTGAGCTGTATTCCTTGCCTACGGTGACGCTCACGCGATAAGCGGACGGCATGCGTATGTCCGCTCGAAAATTCCTCTCGTACAGGGAGATTACGGACTCGCACAGGCGCCAAAAGTCTCGGCCTCTTAGCCGCTGTTTGCCAGGGCCGTAGTAGTCGCCAAACATCTGGAACTGACTGATCTTAGTCACGTCGATTAGGCTGCCATCAACGCCTTCACGTGCGCGGCCGCCGAGTCCGCGAGCGCTTTCAGGTCGTACCCGCCCTCCAGCGTCGAGACCACGCGGCCGGCGCATTTGGTTTTGGCGATGGCGCACAGTTTCTCCGTCACCCACGCGTAGTCCGCTTCGACCAGGTTCAGGTTCGCGAGCGGGTCCCTTCGGTGGGCGTCGAAGCCGGCGCTGATCAGGATGAAGTCGGGGCCGAACGCTTCGAGTTTCGGCAGCACGTCGTTGTCCCAGGCTTGGCGGAACTCGTGGCTGCCGGCGCCGGGGTCTAGGGCGGCGTTGACGATGTTGTGCGCGCGGCCGCGTTCTTGCGGGCGGCCGGTGCCGGGGTAGAGCGGCATTTGGTGGCTGGAGGCGAAGAACAGGTCTTCGTCGTCCTGGAACATCGCTTGCGTGCCGTTGCCGTGGTGGACGTCGAAGTCGACGACGGCGATGCGCTTCAGCCCGTGGCGTGCGCGGGCGTGCAGCGCGCCGATCGCGACGTTGTTGAACAGGCAA
>CAYXQB010000303.1:0-3829 GCA_964466435.1 uncultured Flavobacteriaceae bacterium
ACACCGGCCGCAACCTTTACACCGCCGCCCGCTCTCGACACGCGCACATTCTACCCCCGCGACTCCGCGGCAATTGCGAAGGCGCTCGGCATCACGTTGCAGCGGAAGTTGATCTTGGAGGCAACCTCGCGCACCGAAGGCGGTCCGGAACCGATGTCGGCAAAACTCGAGATTCCCGACAATCACCTCGGCTACGCGATCACCTGGCTCTCGCTCGCCGTTGTTCTTTTCGTCATATACTTGCGCTACCACTACACTCGTGGCCGCTTGAAGTTCAGCCGATGAAATACGTCAGTACGCGCGGGCAATCGCCCGCGATCTCGTTTGAAGACGTGCTGCTGTCCGGTCCCGCGCCCGACGGCGGCCTCTACATGCCCGAAGCCTGGCCGCATCTCGACCTCTCGGTACTGCAGGGCAAGCATCTCGGTTACGCCAATCTTGCGACAACCGTGCTCGCGCTCTTCGCCGATCGCGACTGGCACGCGTCGATCGCCCGCCACGCCGGGGACGTCTACGCAAAGTTCGACGACGCACGCGTTGCGCCTTTGCGCGAACTTGGCCCTCATCGCTGGCTATTGGAGCTGTTTCACGGCCCCACGCTCGCGTTCAAAGACTTCGCGCTGCAGCTCTTGGCCCCCCTGATGGACGAAGCGTTGGCGCGCCGCAAAGCGCGCGCGCTGGTCGTCGCGGCAACGTCAGGCGACACCGGCGCGGCTGCTGTCGCAGCGCTGGCAGGCCGTGCGAACATCGACCTCGTCGTCCTCCATCCAAAAGGCCGAATCTCCGACGTCCAGCGCCGTCAGATGACGACGGCGAAGGCTGCAAACATCCGCAACGTCGCCATCGAAGGCACATTCGACGACGCCCAGAGCCTGGTGAAGCAGCTCTTCGCCGACCAGGAGTTCGCGCACAAGCACCGCCTCTCGGCAATCAACTCGATCAACTGGGTGCGTATCGCAACGCAAGCCGCGTACTACCTATCGACCAGTCTTGCGCTGGGCGCGCGCCCGCTCACGTTCTGCGTCCCGACAGGCAACTTCGGCGACGTCTTCGCGGGCTTTGTCGCGAAGAAACTCGGCGTTCCCATCACGCGTCTGATCGTGGCCACGAACTCTAACGACATCCTCGCACGCGCCATCGCCACCGGCACATATGCGCGCGGCGACGTCCACGCGACCCTCTCGCCCGCCATGGACATCCAAGTCGCGAGCAACTTCGAACGTCTGCTCTACGACGCGCACGGCCGCAGCGCCGCAACCGTCCGCGCACTCATGGAGAACTTCGCCGCGACGGGTTCACTGACGCTCGAACCGGCCGCGTTGGCCGCCGTGCAGGCCACACTCATCGCCGACCGCGTAAGCGAGGACGAAACGATCGCCACGATGAAGCGGACCCATCGCGATCTCGGCTTGCTCGTCGACCCGCACACGGCCGTGGGCCTTACCGCAACGCGCAAGGCATCTGCGGCGGAGGATGTTGTCACGCTTTCGACCGCACATCCCGCCAAGTTCCCGCAAGCCGTCGAAACAGCGACCGGAACATCCCCGGCGCTACCCGAACGCATGCGCTGGATCCTGACCGCACCTGAGCGCTACGAAACGCTTCCGAACGCGATTGGCCCGCTGAAGGCGTTCGTCGCGGGCGCCTAGAACCGCGGAAATCAGCCAAATAAAACGTGCCTCTATTACCCATGAAAACGCCTACCAACTGCTCTATGTAATCCCGCTCCGAACGAAGCAGGACAGGGCATGAACCCCCAGATTACCAAGCTCGCCAACGGCCTGACCGTCATCACCGACCCCATGCCGCATCTCGAAACGGCGGCCTTGGGCGTTTGGGTGGACGCCGGCGCGCGCAACGAAACCGAGTCGACGAACGGCATCGCCCACATGCTGGAGCACATGGCGTTCAAAGGCACGCGCAGCCGCTCCGCCCGCATGATCGCGGAGGAGATTGAGCGCGTCGGCGGCTTCATCAACGCCTACACCGGTCGCGAGCAGACGGCCTATTATGTGCGCGTCCTGAAAGAAGACGTTCAACTCGGCATCGACATCCTTTCCGACATCCTCCAGCACTCGATTTTCGATCCCGAAGAGTTGGCACGCGAAAAGGGCGTTGTGATTCAGGAAATCGGTCAAGCGGAAGACACGCCCGACGACATCATCTTCGATCGCCTCCAAGCTACGGCCTTCCCGAACCAAGCGCTGGGCAGGCCAATCCTCGGTACTGAAAAGCACGTGCGCTCGTTCACCCGCGACACGCTGATCAACCAGATCAAAGAGCACTACTACGCCCAAGGCATGTTGTTGATCGCGGCCGGCGCGGTCGCGCACGATCAAATGCTGGCGCTCGGCGAGAAGTACTTCGCGAAACTCCAATCCGGCGCGCCGGCGAAAATCGAAGCCGCTCGCTACGCTGGCGGCGAGTTCCGCGCCGAAGACGATCTGGAGCAGGCGCATTTGACGCTCGCCTTCCCCGGTTTCCGTGCGGACGACGACGATATCTTCGCGGTTCAGGTTTACTCGACCGTCCTGGGCGGCGGCATGTCCTCGCGTTTGTTCCAAGAGGCGCGCGAGAAACGCGGCCTCTGCTACGCCGTGCACACGTTCGGCTCAAGCTACCGCGACACTGGCCTGATCGGCGTCTACGCGGGGACCAGTGCGGCCGACGCTCCCGAACTCGTCGACGTGATTGCGGGCGAAATGAAGTCGCTTGCGGTCGCCGCGGGCGAGGACGAAGTCGCCCGCGCCCGCGCCCAGATCAAGTCGGGTTTGCTTATGGGCCTCGAGCAAGCTTCCTCGCGGTGCGAACAGATTGCGGCGCACATGTTCACCTACGGTCGCATCCTCGGCACGCGTGAGCTCATTGCCAAGATCGAAGCGGTCGACACGAAAACCGTGACCCGCATCGCCGGCAAGGTCCTGACTCAAGCGAAACTATCGCTCGCGGCGCTTGGCCCGATGGGCGCGCTCGGTTCCTACGACCGCATTACGCAGCGTTTCGCATAAAGCGTATGGCGATACCCCTGGGCCGCACGAAACCGACATTCATCGAGGGCCGCCTCGTGCGCCTGCGCGCGCCGATCGCTGCCGATTACATCGAATGGGCGAAGCTGCGCAACGAAAGCCGCGAATACTTGACGCCGTGGGAGCCCAGCTGGGCTCCGGACGAAACCACGCGCGCCGCTTTCCGGCGCCGTCTGCGCCGCTACGTGCAGGCCGAGCGCGACGGCACAGGCATGATGCTTTTCGTCTTCGACAAGAAGACGGGTGATCTGACGGGCGGCTGCCAACTATCGAACATCCGCCAAGGCATCGCCCAATCGGCGGCCTCGCTCGGCTACTGGATCGGCCAGAAGCACGCGGGCAGGGGGCTCATGACCGACGCCGTGGTCACGCTCGTGCGCCACGCGTTCGACCGCTTGGGCTTCCACCGTATCGAAGCAGCCTGCCTGCCGACGAACGTGGCGTCGCGGCGCGTGCTGACCAAGGCCGGATTCAGCGCCGAAGGCACCGCGCGAAAATATCTACGGATCAATGGCGAATGGCAGGACCATCTGCTATTTGCCGTCATCGCCGGCGACCCAATTCCGGCACTCAAGACCTGACCAACGGCCAATGACGAACAAACCAACCAACAAACTCTCCCAACCGACGCTCGTCGCAATCGGCGGCAGCGTCCTTTGCTTGCTTCTCACAGTCGCAATCTTCGTGCCTGGCGGGTTCCTCGACTCGTTGAGCAGCCCGAGCGAAGAGCCACACGAAGAAACGTCCGATCTACTCGTCAACGAACAGGAGCCTGAAGTGTCTGCAGACATGTCCCCCGAGAA
>CAYXQB010000304.1:0-3721 GCA_964466435.1 uncultured Flavobacteriaceae bacterium
CACAAACGCCATCCCACCGACAAAGGCGCCACCCCGCAGATGCGCGACGGTTGAGCCGTGCACGTCGACGATGGCACTTCCGTCGCAAAGCAAAACCAACTCGGGAACGTGCTTTCCTTGCTCGGTCAGTACGACGCCGGGCTCGAGTTCGCGCCAACTCCCCGAGGTGATGAGGCGGGCCAGCTGCGCGTCGGTGAAGCCGGCGAACACGCCTTGGCGCAGGAGGTGGGCGTGCTCCATCGTCTTAAGTTTGCGCCGCTCGGCGACGAGCCAATAGATCTGGTAGAGGTTGATCGCGATGAAGACGAGGTCCCAGCCTATGCCGGCGCCAAGGTCGCCGCCGGACAAGCGGAAATATACGATCTCAAGACTGAGGCCGAGCACCGCCGTCACGCGCAGCCAATAGATGTTCGTCAGCCAGTACGAGATCGCAATCAGGACATAGGAGATATGTCCCGGCACGTCGGCCCACGGCAGTGTAAACGCATCCATGAGCGCGCCCCAGTTCCCTTAGTTCTCGAGCATCACCTTACACTGGTGCACCGGCTTTCGCAGCGCCTCGAAGGCGGCCGGAAGCCCGTCCAGGTTAACGACATCGGTGATCATGTGGTCGACGTCGATGCGGTCTTTCGCAATCATTTCAATCACATAATCGAAGTCAGGCGGGCGATAGCCGAGTACGAACTGCAGGTTGAGCTCCTTAACGATGCCGACAAGCGGCATGATCATGTCCATTTGCTGACACACGCCTGCAATCACGATCTTGCAGTTGCGAGGGGCCATCATCATGACCTCGTTGATGAGGCCCGGCGCGCCGACGCATTCGAAGATGATGTCGGGGCCGCGGCCCGCAATCGCTTCGACTTGCGGCATCACGGCCTTTGAAGGATCGACTGCATCCGTCGCGCCGAAGCGGGCGGCCATTTTCGCGCGGGTCTCGGCTTTCTCGCTCACGATGACGTGGCGGGCGCCTAAGAACTTTGCCCAGAGCATGACGGCGAGGCCCACGGGACCTGCGCCGATGACAAGAACGGTCGCGCCGCGTTCCATGTTCGCTTTGTCGACCGCGTGCAGGCCGACGGCGAGCGGTTCGACCATCGCGCCTTCGCGGAAGCTCACGTTGTTGGGGAGTTTGTGCGCGCCGAGGCCGCTGATCTTCACGAACTCGGCATAGGCGCCGTGGCTTTGACCGAGGCCGACGCCCATGCCCTTCGCGCAGGCGCCAAAGCCGCCGGTGAAGTTCACGCACGGGCTTTGGTCACCGCAGCACAAAAACGGGAAGCCGGCGACGCGGTCGCCCACCTTCCATTTTCCCTTCCAGGCGGAGCCGACCTCGAGCACTTCGCCTGCGAATTCGTGACCCATGACGGCGCCGCCGGGGAGCGGCTGGATCGACGTCGCCTCGGTCATATGCAGGTCGGAACCGCAGATGCCGCAGTTCTTCACTTTCAGTATCAGATGCGACGGGCCGCACTCCGGGGTCGCCAGCGTTTCAACGGCGAGCGGTTTGCCGATTTCCTTGAAGACGGCGGCGCGCATGGGGTTTCCTCGTCGGTTGTCAATGTTCTGATCGGCTGACAATATGTCAGGCGAAACGCTATTGTCACCGAAGGAAATCGTCCATGACCATCAAACTCCGTAACGGCATCTTTCTCGCCCCGTTTCATCCGCTCGACGAAGATCCGACGCTCTGTTTGCATCGAGACCTGGAGCTGATCGAGCATCTGGACCGGCTCGGCTATGACGAGGCGTGGGTGGGCGAGCATCACTCCGCCGGCTACGAGATCATCGCCTCGCCGGAACTGTTCATTGCGGCCGCCGCGGAACGGACGAAGCGGATCAAGCTTGGCACGGGCGTCGTGTCGCTGCCCTACCACAACCCGCTCACCGTCGCGAACCGCATGATCCAGCTCGATCATCAGACGCGCGGACGCGTGATGTTCGGCGTCGGACCGGGCTTGCTGCCGTCCGACGCGTTCCAAATGGGGATCGACCCGAACACGCAGCGCGACCGGATGGTCGAGGCGATCGACGTGATCCTCGAGTTGTTCGCAGGCAAGCGCGTTACGAAGAAGACGGACTGGTTCAACCTCTCGAACGCGATTTCGCAGCTTCGGCCGTACACGTGGCCGCATCCGGAGATTTGCGTCGCATCAAGCGTCACGCCGTCGGGCGGCAAGCTTGCGGGCAAGCACGGCTTCGGCATGCTGTGCGTGGCGGCGACGCAGACGGGCGGCTATGACGCGCTCGGCATCAATTGGAAGATCGCGAACGAAGTTGCGGCCGAGCACGGACGCAAGATGGATCCGGAGCGGCTGCGGTTGGTTGCGCCCATGCATATCGCCGAGACGAAACAGCAGGCGATGGAGAACATCCGCTATGGCTTCCACAAATGGGCGGACTATTTCTCGAAGATCAATCCGGCCAGCGCCGCTCAAGACAAGAACATGGATCCGCTCGAGCAGGGCATCAAAGACGGCGTGATCGTCGTCGGCACGCCGGACGATGCGATCGCGCAGATCAAACGCCTGCAAGCCAAACAAGGCGAGTTCGGTTGCTTCCTGCAGCTCGCGCATAACTGGGCCGACTTCGACAAGACGAAGAAGTCGTTCGAGCTTTGGCAGCGGCACGTGACACCGGTGATCAACAAGGCGAACGTCAACCGGCAGGACAGCTTCGACGACGCGTCGCGTCATTCGGAGAAGTACATCGGTGCCGCGATGGGTGCGGCGATGGCGACGATCCAGAAGCACGCAATCGAACAGGCGGCGAAAGAGAAGAAGCCGGCGGCGGAGTAGGCCTGGGAGCGCCGGCCTCCGGCCGGCACTTTGCTGAGCCTCAAACCACTCGAAGGAAGGAAGTGCCGGCCGGAGGCCGGCGCTCCCAGGGCTACAGCCTAATCTCGCCTGCCGTGAGGCGGTCGTGGAGTTCGGGTGTCAGGGCCACGTATTGACCGTCGACCGGGTCGAGGAAGTAGAGAGGGTCGGCGACCGTGCGCGGGTCGTAGCCCTCTTTCACCAGTTCGACCTTGCGATGCTTGAACGTGCCGGTGATTTCGATTTCCGGCTGCATGCGCAGGAAGACCGGGCGCGCGTAGGCTGCCAGGTTCTTTTCAAGGTGGGCTTTGAACTTACCGAGGTCGAGCGGAGCTGAGGCGACGAGTGCCGCCATGCCGGCGCGGCCATCGGTGCCCGGCACCTTCACGCCGTAGACGTTTGCTTCCTTGATACCGGGGAAGATCGAGATCGCTTCGGCGACTTCGCTGGTCGCCACGTTTTCGCCCTTCCAGCGGAACGTGTCGCCGATGCGGTCGACGAAGAAGTAGTAGCCGAGCGCGTCGCGGCGCAAGAGGTCGCCGGTGCGGAACCAGGCGTCGCCTTTCGCGAAGACGTCGCGCAGGATCTTCTTCTCGGTGTCCGTGCCTTTCGAATAGCCTTCGAAGCGGCCGCGCTCTTCGTCGATCATGCCGATCGCTTCGCCCACTTCGTCGGGCTTGCACTCGATGCAAAAGCCGTCGGACCCACGCACGGGCTGTTCGTGTTCGACGTCGAAGAGCACGAGGCGCGTCTTGAGCGTGTTGCGCATATAGTTCGGGATGCGCCCGACCGAACCGACGACGCCGTCCAGATTGACGAGCGCGACGTTGCCTTCGGTGGCGCCGTAGAATTCGATGATGCGCGGGATGCGGAAGCGCGCCTTGAACGCGGGCCAGATTTCGGGC
>CAYXQB010000305.1:0-3643 GCA_964466435.1 uncultured Flavobacteriaceae bacterium
TCCAGCACTACAAGGATCTGGAGAAGGGGAAGTGGACGCAGCTCGGCGATTGGGTGGATGTGGCCGATGCCGAGAAGCTGATTATGGACGCGATCGCGCGGGCGAAGGGGAAATGAAGCTGGCGCGTGCTCTGCTCGCCGCCGGTGTGGCGGTGCCGATCATCTACTTCACGAACTTGATCGTCGCCGAAGTGCGAACACCCGAGGTCGATCCTTGGTCGCAGCTGCCGAGCGATTTGGGTGTTGCGGGTCTCGCGTGGGCGGGCGTGTTCAATGCGGGCCTCGTCGCGGTCGGCGCGGCCGCAATGCTGAGCGGGATCGGGCTGTTCCTCGGTTTGCGCGCGATCGGCGCGAATTCCGTGCTTCGCGCTTGTGCCGGCGCGACGATGCTGGTGGCGGGTGTCGTGATGGCGATGGCGGGGTTGTTTCCGCTGCCGGACCCTTTGCACTACGGCTTCAACATGTTGCCGGTCGGGATGCTGACACCGTTGTTCGTGGCACTCGCACTTGGGGGCGCGAAAGACGCGGGGCGTGAGCGGGCGATCATCTTCATTGGGTTTGTCGCGATCGTCGCGCTCGTCATCGCAACGGGGTCCATCGAAGGGTTGGTCACGCGCGAGACCGTCGGACTGTGGTCGCGCGGGCTCGGGCTCGTCGCCTTTTCGACGATCGCCTATGCGTGCTTCAGCGTGATGCGGCGCGTGAGCTAGCGACCAACTTGGCGACTTGTATCGCAGCCACGCGGCATGCATTGCCGATACCCGGCGCCAATTGTGCGCGCGGACACAAATTGGCTTACTGGAGGCCTCAAGCGGCGAACGGAAACGGCAGACTGTTCAGGCGTCACTGGTGTTTCGTCCGGCTCGTTCTTAACTTGATTGGCGTTTCGGGGGCATTTGACAGCATTTCCGGAGCACGCGGAGGCCCTATGCCTACTCATTCAAGACTTACCGTTCCTGTCCTCGTTGCCGGTGCGCTGCTCGGTGCGACGGGCATCGCCATGAGCGCCGGCCCGGCGACGGAGCACGCTCAGCGCATCGAGCAGACGTTGCAGACGCCCGGCGGCAACTCGATCGTCATCACCAGCGAAGGGGGCGCTGCCAAGGCGTTCTCGGTCACCGGAAACAACCGGACTCCGCTAAGAGACGGCACCTACAAGCTTACGAACGGCGGAAGCATAAAGGTCCGCAACGGCAAGGTGGTATGGGATGCGTTCGGCGCGATCGAGAAGATGAAGCGCGGCGGGATGCTGACCTCAAGCGATCCCATCGGCTAGTCCGGCCGCGTTCCGGCGATGGGAGGAACGCATGACGGAGCTCGCTGATTTTGTTGCCGCGTTCTGGGGCCCGTTCGAGAAACTGGCCGGGCCTCAGGGGTCGCTCTATTGGCTATTCCTGGCCTCGAGCTTGAGCGTTGCGGTTTGCGTCTATTGGTCGAATCGGCGCGGCGCCAACGGGCGGCTTGTCTCGTTCCTGTTTCCCAAACACGTCTATGCGCACAGCTCTTCGCTGGTGGACGTCAAGTACTTCGCGTTCAACACTGTTCTGTTCGGCGTCTTGATCGGTCCGATCTTGCTGACGTCGGCTGGCGCCGCGCAGGGAATGGTTTCTTTGCTTGTCTCACTCTTCGGCGTTCCGAGCGCACCCCTTGCCGACAGCGCATGGATGGGTGCCGCCGTCACGGCAGGCTCGGTGATCGCTGCCGATTTTGCCTTTTTCATCTCGCATCGTTTGCGCCATGAAGTCCCGTTCTTGTGGGAGTTTCACAAGGTTCATCACTCCGCCGAAGTGCTGCAACCTCTGACGGCATTTCGAAACCACCCGGTGGCCGACATTCTCGATTTGACGCTCATGAGCGCGGCGAGCGGCGGCGGCGTCGGCATCGCCGCCTATGCCAGCGGCGCACCGATCGAAGGCGTGATGCTGTTGGGTGCGAACGCCCTGGTCTTTGCGTTTTATTTCTCCGGCGTGCATTTGCGTCATTCGCATGTGTGGCTGTCGTACGGCCCCGTCTTCGACCGGATTTTCGTCAGCCCGGCGGGCCACCAAATCCACCACAGCTTGTCACCGCAGCATTTCGGCAAGAACCTCGGCGGGATGTTTGCAGTGTGGGATTGGATGGCGGGCACGCTCTACGTGCCGCGCGAACGCGAGGAACTGACGGCCGGACTGCCCGACGGCGAGGATCGCGAGTACGGAACGGTGCGCCAGCTCTATCTGCTTCCGTTCGTCAAGATCGGCCGGCGATTGCGCCGCGCGCGTTCATCGACTTGAGGCTTGATCGGAATCGGCCTGGCTCTTCTTGTCTTCGTCTTTCTTCGCCGCCGCGCCGAAGGCGAAGCCCAGCGCCACGCCGATCGCGATGCCCGCGCCGACGTTACCAATGGCAACACCGATGGCGGTGCCGATCGCGATTCCGATGGCGAAGCCCGCGCCTGCGTTGTCCATGGATTTGCCCCTTTGGCGTAAGGGCCAAATATGGGGTGATCGAGGATCGGCGACAAGATCCGGCGCACGAATGCGCTTACAAAAAACTCTGCGGGTCGACGTCGATGCTCAGGAACACCGACGACGGCAGCTTCACCGGGTCGAGCCAGGCGCGGAGGTAGGCCTGGAGATTGACGGTGCGGTCGGTGTGGACGGCGAGGCGTAGTCTTGTTTGGCCGCGGATCATTGCGGGCGGCGCTGGGGCCGGGCCCCAGACTTGGACGCCTTTCGCGTTCGGCGCGCTCGCGGCCAGTTGTTCGCCGACGTCGTGTACTTGTTCCTCTTTGCGGCCGGACAAGATCAACGCTGCCATGCGGCCGAATGGCGGCAGGCCCGCCACTTCGCGCTTGCCCCACTCCGCGGCGTAGAACGCGTCGCGCTTGCCAGAGGCGATGGCTTTCAGCACGGCGTGCTCGGGGTCGCTGGTTTGGATGAGGACGCGGCCCTTTCGATCCGCCCTGCCCGCCCGGCCTGAAACTTGATGCAAAAGCTGGAACGTTCGTTCGCGGGCGCGCGGGTCGGCGCCTTCGAGGCCTAAGTCCGCATCGACGACGCCGACGAGGGTCAGCATCGGGAAGTTGTGCCCCTTCGCGACGATCTGCGTGCCGATCAGGATGTCGACTTCGTGGTTCGCGATGGCGTCGATTGCGAGTTGGATTTGGCGCGGGCCCGACATCGTGTCGGATGAGGCGATGTTCGTGCGCGCATTCGGGAATTTCAACTTCACTTCTTCGCTGACGCGTTCAACGCCGGGACCGCAGGCGATGAAGGCGCCTTGCGTTTTGCATTCGGGGCAGGCGGCCGGGATCTGGCGGTCGTAGCCGCAGTGGTGGCAGACGAGCTTGCGGCGATAGCGATGCTCGACCAGCCACGACGTGCAGCGCGGGCAGCCGATCTTGTGACCACAGGCCTTGCAGAGCATGAGCGGTGCAAAGCCGCGACGGTTCAAGAACAGCATCGCCTGCTCGCCTTGGCGCAACGTCTCTTCGACGGCACTGACGAGCGTGGGTGATAGGAAGTCGCCCTTCTGCGTTTCCTCCTTGCGCATGTCGATGAGCGCCGCTTCGGGCAATGTCGCCTTGCCGTGGCGTTCGGGGAGACGCAGATGCGCGTATTTGTGCGTTTCGGCGTTGACCCAGGTTTCGAGCGAGGGCGTCA
>CAYXQB010000306.1:0-3621 GCA_964466435.1 uncultured Flavobacteriaceae bacterium
GGAACCCGCCGCCAAGCACAAGCCGATTGCTTACCCGAAACCGGATGGTGTGGTTTCGTTCGACAAGCTGTCGTCCGTCTTCCTATCGGCGACAAACCACGAGGAAAATCAGCCGATTCACCTCACGCTGAAAGACCCCACGATCCCTATTGCCAAGAACCTCCCCGAGTACGCGGAACCGGCGCAGCGCTACTGTCCAGCGGGTGTCTACGAAGTGGTTAGAGACTCATCTGGCGGAAATCCGCGCTTTGTCATCAATGCGCAAAACTGCGTTCACTGCAAAACTTGCGATATCAAAGACCCGGCGCAGAACATAAACTGGGTAACGCCGGAAGGCGGGGGCGGCCCGAATTATCCGAACATGTAACTGGCCAACTGCAACTGGGACGTATGGTGCGTATGTCATCGCTGATCAAAGGCGGTCTGGTAACCGCGGCGCTTGCCGCGATGCTGACGCTTGGCCTCACGCAGTGTTCGGCGATTGAGGAGCAGCGCCAAGCCGCACCGCAGCTCGCCAACAGATACGGCAGCTATCTCGCCGGCCGCTACGCCGCGAGCGAGCGCGATTCTTCCGCCGCCGCTCACTACTTCGACAAAGCGTTGAAGTTCGACCCCGGTAACGCCGAACTGCTCGAACGCGCCGTGATGAGCGAAGTCGCCCAGGGCGATCTCGATGCCGCGGCCGACCATGCGGAAGACTTGATCAAGGGCACACCGTCAGCGCGCATCGCGCGCCTTGTCATCGGCGTTCGCGCCGTGCGCGACGGCGGCTACGCGAAGGCCCGCACGGAGTTCGAGCAGGTGTCGGGCAACGCCGCTGCCGAGATCGCCGCGCGCCTTGGACTTGCCTACGCCCACATGTCCGAGGGCAACACGAAAGAGGCGATCGCCGTCGTCGGCAAACTCGTCGACCTCGGCAGCGTCCGCGCTTTCGCGCTCTATCACCAAGCCGTCATCGAAGACCTCTCGGGCAGGCCCAACGAAGCACTTGTTCATTTCGAGGAAGCAAACCGCCATTCCGACGGCGAATCGCTGCGCATCCTCCAGGCCTATGCGGCGCACCTCGCCCGCAGCGGCCAACTCGAAAACGCAAAGGCGGTCTATCGCGAGTTCCTGAAGAAGGCGCCCGCCAATCCCGTCGTCCGCCGTGCGCTCGCGCGTCTCGAAGCTGGCCAAATCCCCGATCGCGTTATCGCCGGAGCCAAACAGGGGCTTGCCGAGACGCTCTACGGCCTGGCGGCGAGCCTCAGCGACGAACGCGCCGTGGAAATCCCGGTCTTCTATTTGCGGCTGGCCTTGGCGCTGGAGCCGCGCCACGATCTGTCGTTGACGTTGCTGGGTGACCGTCTTGAAGCCGCCGAGCGTTATGACGACGCGGTCGAGATCTATCACCGCGTCGAACCCGCATCGCCGCTCTACGCGAACGCCCGCCAGCAGATTGCACAGAACCTGCAGCGCCAAAAGCGTTGGGACGAAGCGTACAAGCTGCTGACCGACACGCTGACGGGCGGCGCGGAAGATGTCGACATATACGCCTCGATCGGCGACGTTCTTCGCGGTCAGGAAAAATATCCCGAAGCGGCCGACGCCTACACGAAAGCGATCGCCCTCATCGGTGCGCCGCAAGAACGCAACTGGGTCCTGTTCTACACGCGCGGCATCTCCTACGAGCGTTCCAAGCGCTGGGCCGAAGCCGAACGCGACCTAAAGCAGTCGCTGAAATTGAAGCCGGAACAGCCGCTGGTGATGAACTACCTCGCCTACAGCTGGGTTGAGCAGGGCGTGAACGCAACGGAGGCGCTGGCGATGCTGAAGCGAGCCGTCGATCTGCGCCCCGAAGACGGGTTCATCATCGACAGCCTGGGCTGGGCCTATTACCGCCTCGGCGACTACAAGAGCGCGATCAAGTATCTTGAGCAGGCGATCTTGCTCGAACCGGGTGAGCCGACCGTCAACGACCACCTGGGCGACGCGTACTGGCGCGTTGGCCGCAAGCTTGAGGCGCGCTATCAATGGCAGCACGCGCTGACGCTGAAACCGGAGGCCCAGGAAGAGCCGAAGATCCGCCACAAGATCGAAGCCGGTCTTGAAGAATTGCCCAAGCTTCCGGCTCAAGCCGGCACGCCGCAACCGACAGGCCAGTGACGCGCCGCCTCGCACCAGCGAAAGTGAATCTTTTCCTGCACGTCGGCGACAAGCGCGCCGACGGCTATCACGATCTGCTGAGCCTGGTCGTCTTCGCCGGCATCGGCGACCGCTTGAGCCTCACCCCCGCCGCCGCCTTGTCTCTAAAGGTGACTGGCGCTTTCCTCGACACCGGACCCGCCGATGAGAACTTGGTGCTGAAGGCCGCCCGCGCTCTGCAGGCATGGGCGAACCAACACGGTCACAAGACAGAGCCCGTCGAACTCGCCCTCGAAAAGAACGTGCCCGTCGCCTCCGGTATCGGTGGTGGCTCGAGTGACGCCGCAGCGACGCTGCTGATGCTTGCGGCTCATTGGAGGCTACCGATCGCCGTTGACGACCTGTACGCGCTGGGCCTGCAACTCGGCGCCGATGTGCCCGTCTGTCTGCGCGCCGCATCGACGCTTGTCTCCGGCGTCGGCGAGACGCTTACGCCCATCGATACGCTGCCGCCGTTTGCGCTCCTGCTCGTCAACCCGCGCGTGGAAGTGCCGACCGCGCGTGTGTTCAAGTCGCTCACCGCCCGCTCCGGCGCATACGCACGCGCTTTACCTGCGCTCGCCACCGCGCGCGAGCTCGCGATGTATCTCGACGGCACGATCAACGACCTTGCCGCGCCCGCCAAAGCGATCGCACCGCTCATCATGCAGGCCGAGAACGCAATCGCCGCAACTGACGGCTGCCTCGCCGCCCGCATGTCCGGCTCCGGCGCCACCTGCTTCGGACTCTACGAAACCAAACCAGCCGCCGACGCAGCCGCGCAGGCGATCGCAGCCGCTCATCCCGGTTGGTGGGTCAAAGCGGCCTCGAGTTACACCGCGGCGTAGGCCTCAATAGGCCCGGCTGACGCAGAACTCCGCGAGGTCGGTAAGCGCGCGCCGCATCGGGCTTTCGGGGAAGACGTTGAGCGCGCGGCAAGCTTCGTCCGTGAACGAACGCGCCTTGTTCAGCGTGGCCGCGATCGCGTGATGCTTCTCGATCAAATGGATCGCGTGCGTCAGGTCCGCGTCGCTCTGCTGGCGCTGCGCCATCGTGCGGCGCCAGAATTCCGCCTCTTCGCTGTTCGCGTGGCCGAGCGCGATGATCACAGGCAAAGTCAGCTTGCCCTCGCGAAAATCGTCGCCGACTGCTTTGCCCATCATCGCCTCGCGTCCGGAATAGTCGAGCGCGTCGTCGACGAGCTGGAACGCGATACCGAGATTGTTGCCGTAGGATTTGAGTGCGGCTTCACGCAATCCGTCCGTCTGAGCGATCACCGCGCCCGACTCCGCCGCTGCCGCGAACAGCGCCGCAGTCTTTGCGGCGATGATCTTCAGATAGGTCTCTTCCGTGACGCCGATATTGCCCTGTGTGTTGAGCTGCATCACCTCGCCCTCGGCGATCACCGCCGACGCGTTGGAGAGGATGCCCAACACGCGTAACGAGCCCGTCTCGACC
>CAYXQB010000307.1:0-3612 GCA_964466435.1 uncultured Flavobacteriaceae bacterium
ATCACCGAGTGCTCGACGTGTCGACCAAGGAGATCGTGCAGACGGCCAAGCGCACCGGTGCGCGCGTGCGTGGTCCGATCCCGCTTCCCAATCGGATCGAGAAATTCACCGTGAACCGCTCGCCGCACGTCGACAAGAAGAGCCGCGAGCAGTTCGAGATCCGCACCCACAAGCGGCTTCTCGACATCATCGATCCCACGCCGCAAACGGTTGACGCTCTCATGAAGCTCGACCTCGCGGCCGGGGTCAGCGTCGAAATCAAGCTGCAATAACGAAGAGAAGGTGGCGCTCGCCATGCGCACAGGGGTGATAACGCAAAAGGTCGGCATGATGCGTCTGTTTACAGACGACGGCCGCCACGTGCCCGTAACGGTGTTGAAGCTCGACGGCTGTCAGGTCGTCGCGCAACGCACCAAGGAAAAAGACGGCTACACGGCGCTGCAGCTCGGTTCGGGCGCGGCGAAGGTCAAGCGCGTCACGAAGGCTGAGCGCGGCCACTTCGCGAAGGCCCAAGTCGAGCCGAAGCGCAAAGCCGCCGAGTTCCGCGTGTCGCCGGATAACCTGGTCGACGTCGGTTCGGTCATCACGGCCGATCATTTCGTGCCGGGCCAGATCGTGGACGTTTCCGGTATCACGGTCGGTAAGGGCTTCGCGGGGGTCATGAAGCGTCACAACTTCGGCGGCCTAGAAGCCTCGCACGGCGTGTCGATCTCGCACCGTTCGCCGGGTTCGACCGGCAACCGTCAGGATCCCGGCCGTACGTTCAAAGGCAAGAAGATGGCCGGCCACATGGGTCAGGTCCTCGTCACGACGCAAAACGTCGAAGTGGCGAAGGTCGATCCCGAGCGCGGCCTGATCATGATCAAGGGTGGCGTACCCGGTGCAAAGGGCAGCTGGGTGATGGTGCGCGACGCGGTGAAGCGTCCGCTACCCAAGGAAGCCCCGAAACCCGCTGCGGTGAAGAAGCCGGCAGCGACGGCCGCGGCATAAGGGAGCGACGGAAATGAAGTTCAAAGTCGTTACTCTCGATGCCGGCGCCGCCGGTGAGGTCGAACTCAGCCAAGACGTATTCGGCGTCGAGCCGCGCAAGGACATCCTTGCGCGCGTCGTCCAATGGCAAGAGAACAAGCGCCACAAGGGCCAGGCCCGCGTGTTGACTCGTTCGGAAGTCGATCGCACGACGAAAAAGATTTATAAGCAAAAGGGTACCGGCCAAGCGCGTCACGGCGCGGCGGCAGTCGGTCAGTTCCGTGGCGGCGCCAAGGCTATGGGTCCGGTGCTCCGCTCGCGAGAAACCGACCTCCCGAAAAAAGTACGTGCCTTGGGCCTCAAAATGGTCCTCTCGGCGAAGAGAAAAGACGGCCAGCTTGTCATCCTCGACGCGGCCCAAGTCAAAGAAGCCAAAACCAAGAAAGTCGCAGCCTCGTTCGGCAAGCTCGGCCTGAAGTCGGCCCTCATCGTCGATGGTCCCGCTTTCGACACCGGTTTTGAGCGCGCAGCCCGCAACATCAAGAACATCGACCTCCTGTCCGTCGCCGGCATCAACGTTCTCGACGTCCTTCGTCGCGAAAAGCTGGTGCTGACGAAGGCGGCGTTGAGCGCGATTGAGGAGCGCTTCAAATGACGAAGTCCAGCTACACGGCGATCCTGTCGCCGGTGATCACCGAAAAGTCGACGAAGCTGTCGGAGCACAACCAGGTTGTCTTCCGCGTTCCGCACGACGCAACGAAGCCGCAAATCAAGAAAGCGGTCGAAGAGCTGTTCAAGGTGAAGGTCAAGGGCGTCAACACGCTCGTGACGAAAGGCAAAAAGAAGATGTTCCGCGGCCGTATGGGGCAGCGGAGCGACGTGAAGAAAGCGGTCGTGACCTTGCACGAAGGTTCGACGATCGACGTGACGACGGGGCTCTAAACTATGGCGTTAAAGACCTTCAGACCGACGACCCCCTCGACGCGCCAGCTGGTGCTGATCGACCGCAGCCAATTGTTCAAAGGCCGGCCGGTGAAGCACTTGACCGAGCCGCAGAAGGAATACGGGGGCCGCAACAACACGGGCCGTATCACCACGCGCTGGCGCGGCGGCGGGCACAAGAAGCTCTATCGCGTGATCGACTTCAAGCGTCGCAAGTTCGACGTGGAAGGCACGGTCGAGCGTATCGAGTACGACCCAAACCGCTCGTCGTTCATCGCGCTGGTGAAATACCCGGACGGCGAACAGAACTACATCCTGGCCCCGCAACGTCTGGGCGTCGGAGACAAGGTCGTGTCCGGCCCGAAAGCCGACGTGAAGCCCGGCAACGCGATGCCTCTCGCCGCGATGCCGGTCGGCACGATCGTGCACAACGTCGAGTTCAAGGCCGGCGCCGGTGGTAAGATCGCCCGCTCTGCAGGCACCTACGTTCAGTTCGTCGGACGCGACCAAGGCTACGGCATTCTGCGCTTGAACTCGGGCGAAACCCGCAAGGTGCGCCTCGAGTGCATGGCGACTGTCGGCGCCGTCTCGAACCCGGACCACATGAACGAAGTGATCGGCAAGGCCGGCCGCAACGTTTGGAAGGGCAAGCGCCCGTCGGTTCGCGGTACCGCAATGAACCCGATCGATCACCCGCACGGCGGCGGCGAAGGCCGCACCAAGGGTGGCCGCATCCCGGTGACGCCGTGGGGCAAGTTCACCAAAGGCATGAAGACGCGCTCCAACAAGCGCACATCGAAACTGATCGTGACCTCGCGTCACTTGAAGAAGAAGGGCTAGAGCGCTCATGGCTCGTTCAGTCTGGAAGGGTCCGTTCGTAGACGGCTTTCTGCTCAAGAAGGCAGAGACCGCGCACAAGTCCGGCCGCCGCGATGTGATCAAGATCTGGAGCCGCCGCTCCACGATCCTGCCGCAGTTCGTGGGTCTGACGTTCGGCGTTTACAACGGCCAGAAGCACATCCCCGTCCTCGTGACCGAAGAAATGGTGGGCCACAAGTTCGGCGAGTTCTCGCCGACGCGCACGTTCCACGGTCACGCCGGCGGCGACAAGAAAGTGAAGAGGGCAGGGGCCTAATGAGTAAGCCGGGCAAAGAGCGCACGCTCGCCGACACCGAGGCGCAGGCCGTCGGTCGCATGATGCGCACGTCGCAATACAAGCTGAACCTGGTCGCGGGCCTGATCCGCGGCAAGAAGGTCGATCGCGCCATTGCCGATCTGACCTTCTCGAACAAGCGCATATCCAACGACGTGCTGAAGATCCTGAAATCGGCGATCGCCAATGCCGAAAACAACCACAACCTGGATGTCGACGACCTGGTCGTTGCCCAGGCGTGGACCGGCAAGGACATGGTGCTGAAGCGCTTTCACGCTCGCGGCCGCGGTAAAGGCGCCCGAATCCTGAAGCCGTTCTCGGAACTCACGATCGTCCTGCGCGAAGAAAAGCAGGAAAAGAAAGCCAAGAAGCCGAAGGGCAAAGGTAAGCCCGCCGCGAAGAAAAAGCCGGAAGCGGCGAAAAAGGAGGCCGCGTAATGGGTCAAAAAGTCAATCCCGTCGGGCTTCGCCTCGGCATCAACCGCACCTGGGACTCGCGCTGGTTCGCGGATCGTCGTGAGTACGGCCAGTTGCTGCACGAAGACCTGA
>CAYXQB010000308.1:0-3601 GCA_964466435.1 uncultured Flavobacteriaceae bacterium
CTTCGCCGGCGTTCTCGATCACGGTATCGCCGGCGGTAATGTAGTAACCGTCGTTGCCCAGACCGCCCGCCATCACGTTCGCGGCGTTGTTGCCGGTCAACTGGTTATTGAGACTGTTGCCCGTGGCGTTGATCGCCGCGCTGCCGGTCAGGTTCAGGTTCTCGACGTTGGCGGACAGCGTGTAGTTCACAGAGCTGAACACGACGTCGCTTCCCTCGCCCGCGTTCTCGATTACCACGTCGCCGATGTTATCGACGGTATACGTGTCGTTGCCGGTGCCGCCCGTCATCGTGTCGGCGCCGGTGCCGCCGTTCAGTGCATCGTTGCCGATGCCGCCGTTCAGCGCGTCGTTGCCCCCAAGACCGCTCAGCGTATCGTTGCCGTCGAGCCCGTTGATGACGTCGTCACCCGACGTGCCGGTAAGTGTGTCGTTGCCGGCAGTGCCGTTGATCACGGACGAGCCCGTCACGGTCACGTCGAATAGGTCGAATGCCGATGCGCCCTCGGTATCCGTGGCGCGCACCTTGACGCTCAGCACGCCCGTGTCGCCCGCGCCCGGCGTGCCGCTGAACGCGCGCGTCGCCGGATTGAACGTGAGCCACGACGGCAGCGCCGTGTCGTCCGCCCGCGTCGCCGTGTAGGTCAGCGTGTCGCCGATGACCGCATCCGCGTCCGCAAACGCGTTCGACGCAACGACATAGTTGAACGCCGCACCCGCCGTCACGTTCTGATCCGCGATCGGGTTCTGCACCGTCGGAACGAGGTTCGTCATCGCGCGTAGCTGCGCCACATCCCACACCGTGGGACTGTCGACGAACTCGACGCGCTCGACCTTGTCGGCGGCGGACGCGTACCAGTTCTGAACCGTCGCCGAATTCACCCCGTTTGCAAGCACAAGGTCGAGTCCCGAGCGGCTCACCGCCACCGCGCCCGGCGCGATTCCCGTGCCGAAGCGGATCACGTCCAGGTTTCCGGGCGTGCCGTCGGTATCGACCACCGTGTCGTTGCCGAATCCGGTGTTGAACACATACACGTCGTTGCCCAAACCGCCGGTCAACACGTTGTTGCTGGTGTTGCCGGTGATCGTGTCGCTCCCGGAACCGCCGACGACATTTTCGATGACGGTTCCCGCCGCGATCGTCATGTTGCCGGTGTAGCCACCCACGCTTGAGATCGTGGCATTGGTCGACAGCGGACTAGCCGGGTTCAGATCGATGGTCTGATTGGCCGAATAGATGGAAAAGTCGATCGTGTCGACACCGCCGCCGTCGACGATGGTGAACGCGTTGCTGTCCCCAAAGCCCGCGAGCCCGTTGAAGGCCGCGCTGACCGCGCCGGCAATGTTGGTCCCGACACCCCAGACGGTGTTGCCGGTGAAGGCCTGATCGACGCCGAAGCTCCGGCCGGCGTAGTCCTGCCCCCCGTACAGATCGTTGAGCGCGATCCAGTCGACCGTCATCGGGGTGACGAGGAACGCGTAAGTGGCGCCGGTGGTGCTCGCGGAAGTATTCGAGACCTGGTCCCAGTACGACATCATCGTCAGCTGCCAGCTGTCGTTTTCCCAGATCGCCGAATTGGAATAGGTCGGCGCTCCGGCACCGGCGTTGTAATTGCCCTGATGACCGAGGCCGAGCCCGTGTCCGATCTCGTGCAAAAAGGTCTGGAAGCTGTAGTCGCCGATGGTCGACGAGCCACCGTACCATCCGGAAGCGACGTTGATGACGGAGTAGTCGATCGGCCCGCTGTTCCCGGAGTACGTCACCGAATAGGCATAAGCCTGCCCCGCGACGTTGTCGCCGAAGAAAAAGTCGACGCTGGTATCGGTCGCGGTGGTTTCGACGAAATCGATGCCGAGCACCGCCTCGTACAGGTTGAACGACTCGCGCACGAGTACTGCGCGGGCCGCCGACACGCCGTTGCTGTCGTCCGGCGACCAGGTCACGTTGTACGAAATCGTGCCGAAATTGGCGCCGGTACCGTTGTCGTCGACGTTGTAGTAGCGCTGGGAAGCACCGCCGAGAAAGTCGTTCCAGAATCCGACCCGGAGATAGTCGGCCAACAACTGCAGTGGGCCGGGTGCCCCGGGTGCGCCCGGCGGCGGGTCGCCTCCGCCGGGCGGATCATCCGCCACTGGACCGCCGTCATCGCCCACGAGTGTGTGCGCCACGAAGTCGGGCGACAGATCCTGTGTGCTGATACCCGATAGTGTCGGCACGCTGCCGGCGTCCACTGAGTCGACTGCAAGGTTGGCGACGCCCCGGTCAAACAAATTTTGGTCGTCGACCAGACTCACGACCGCCGTGCCGACACCCCCGTCCGCTTCGTCGTGGACCGCATCGAAGTCATAGCCGCGGGTATTGAAATCCCGCGTGTATCCGTACATGGGCGCGAAGTCCAGGTACGCGAAATCGGTCCCTTCGTCAGAAGCGCCGACGATGACTTCCGTGCCGGCGAATTCGATCGCGACGTCGGTGACGTTGATGCCGACCGTGTCGAAGAGGTGCCAGAAGTCGGGCAGCCGGAGATCGTTATGAGCGGGCATGGCGTCGATTCATGTAATGAAGAAATCATCCGCCGTAAGCGGCGGCAGGCCGGTGAGCGTCGCGACCTGCTGGGCCGAAAAGCCGTTGAACGGCCCGTCGGCATCGTAGTAAAGCGCGCCGCTCGTCGTGTTGTAGATCAGGTAGTCGTCCTCGTCCGCCGCGCTCGTCACCCCTGCGCCCGACCGGAACAGGTTGGCCGCGAGCACTCCGGGATTCGCGAAGCTCGCGAAGATGTCGTTCTCGAACTGGATCGTGTCGTCCGCCACCACGAAGTCGGTGATGCGGTCGATGCCGGCCGGACTCGGGAGCACGTCGAAGCGGAAGGTGTCCATTCCCGCGCCGCCCGTCATGGTATCGGCGCCGGCGCCACCATTGAGCACGTTCGCCCCCGCGTTACCGGTGAGGGTGTTGTTCGACTCATTGCCGGTGCCATTGATCGACGCGCCGCCCGCGAGCGTCAGGTTCTCGATGTTCGCCGACAGCGCGAACGACACCGTCGCCAGCACGTAGTCCGCCGTGCCTTCCCCGGCGTTCTCGATCACAGTGTCGCCCGCCCCGACCAGGTAGCCGTCGTTGCCCGCGCCGCCGGCAAGCACGTTTGCGGCACTGTTTCCCGTCAACTGGTTATTCAGGTTGTTGCCCGTGGCGTTGATCGCCGCGCCGCCGGTGAGGCTGATGTTCTCGACGTTCGCGCTGAGCGTGTAACTCACGGAACTGTTGACGACGTCCGTGCCTTCGCCCGCATTTTCGATCACCACGTCGCTTGTGTCGTCTACAGTGTAGGTGTCGTTGCCCGCCCCGCCCGTCATCGTGTCAGCACCGGTGCCGCCGTTCAGGGTATCGTTGTCCGCGCCACCATTCAACACGTCGTTGCCGCCAAGTCCGTTCAGCGTGTCGTTGCCGGCCAGGCCGTTGATGATGTCGACGTTCGCGGTCCCGTTCAGCACGTCGGGGCCGGCGGTGCCGTTGATCTCCGGAGACAGCACCACAGTCAAGTCGAAGATGTCTGCCACGACCGCCCAGATTCAGACGCTTGCCGGCACCTTGACTTATACTAT
>CAYXQB010000309.1:0-3589 GCA_964466435.1 uncultured Flavobacteriaceae bacterium
CGTGTTCCAAGCCGTGTTCACGTGGGCAGAACTGCCGATGACTTGGATCGAAGAAGGGTTTGGCGCGCTCGGCACTTGGATAGGCACGGTTCTGGCGGAGGGATGGCTTAAGAGTTTGATCGTCGATGGGATCATCGCAGGCGTTGGGAGCGTGGTCGTTTTTCTGCCGCAGATCGTGATCCTGTTCGCGTTCATCTTGGCGCTGGAGGCGTCCGGCTACATGGCGCGCGCGGCGTTTTTGATGGACGAGCTGATGCTGCGCGTCGGGTTGAACGGGCGCGCGTTCATTCCGCTGTTGTCGAGCTTCGCTTGCGCGATCCCGGGCATGATGTCGGCGCGCACGATCGAGAACGAGAACGACCGTCTGACGACAATCTTGGTCGCGCCGCTGATGACCTGTTCGGCGCGGTTGCCGGTCTACACGCTCATCATCGCCGCGTTCATTCCGCCGACGGCGGTGGGGCTGTTCAATTTGCAGGGGCTTGTGATGTTCGCGCTCTATATCGCGGGCGTGATCAGCGCGGTCGTGGTTGCGTTCCTACTAAAGCGGACCCTGACGCAAGGGCGGCCGCAGCCGTTGCTCATGGAGATGCCGACGTACAAGCTTCCCGATCCGCGCGACTTCTTTATCAATCTTTGGATGCGCGGCTGGGCGTTTTTGAAGCGCGCGGGTATGTATATTTTCGTGATTTCCGTGATCCTATGGTTTCTGTCGAGCTATCCGAGTTCGGCCTCCGGCATTCGGGAAACTTACGCCGGCATGCTCGGCAGTTGGCTCGAGCCACTGCTTGCTCCGATCGGATTTAACCTTGAGATTGCGATCGCACTCGTGCCCGGGTTCGCGGCGCGCGAGGTCGCGGTGGGTGCGCTGGGCACGGTCTATGCCGTCCAAGGCGACGGCGAAGGAGCGGGATTGGCGCAGGCGCTGCAGAGCGCGTGGTCGTTGCCGACAGCGCTCGCGTTTCTGGCTTGGTACGTGTTCGCGCCGCAGTGCATGGCGACGCTCGCGGTCGCGCGGCGTGAGATGAACTCGTGGCGCTGGACGGCGTTTATGTTCGGCTATCTGTTCGTGATGGCTTACGTGGCGGCGGGCGCCACGTATTGGACAGCGCGCTGGGCGGGGCTTTAGGCCGTCGCTACGGCGCTTTCGTCACCGGCCGCGACGCGGTCGATAATGCGGACGAGGTGTTCGGCGTCTTGGGCACCGTTCACGAGAGTCTTGCCGCCGATCAGGAACGTCGGTACGCCGTTGATGCCGATCTTGCGGGCCATGGTGTCTTCGCGCTCGACCGATTCACGGTCGGCGTCGGAGTTCAAGAGTTCCTCGACGAGTTCGCCGTCAAGGCCGACTTCATCCGCGATGGCCGCCAGCACTTTGATTTGACCGATGTCGGCGCCTTCGACGAAGTAACGATGGAAGAGAAGTTCCACGAGTTTGTCTTGCACGCCCAGCGAATGCGCCCAGCGTATGACGCGGTGAGAATTCAACGTGTTCGGCGTGCGTGCGATCTTTTCGAACGCGAAGGCGATGCCTTCGTCTTCCCCGGCCTTCAGAAGTGCGGCGTGGATCGGCTTGATCTTTTCCGACGAACCGAATTTGCGCTCGATATAGGTTTTGCGATCGACGCCTTCAGGCGGTGTTGCGGGATCGAGTTGGAACGGGCGCCAGCGCACGTCAAACTCGATTTGAGGGCGGAGGCTGAGCGCGCGCTCCAGGCGGCGCTTGCCGATGTAACACCAGGGACAGACGGTGTCTGAGATGACGTCGATTTGCATGGGCTCGAAGATACGCATGGAAAGGCGCAACAGAAAAGCAGTTTTCGTAGTTTCGAAAGATGCACCTCGTCGTTTAAGGATAATTGTCCGCAACCTTTTTGAGAAGCACGATGACCTCGCAAGTGACGTTCGATCTCACGGAACAAACCGCGTTCATCACGGGCGCAACCAGCGGATTCGGCGCGCGTTTCGCTGAAGTTCTCAGTGATGCAGGTGCGCGCGTTGTCATCACGGGGCGCCGCGTCGAGCGGTTGCATGCATTAAGGGACAAGATCGCGGCGAAAGGCGGTCACGCGACGGCACTCGCGCTCGATGTGACGGATGTCTCAAGCATTCGCGCGAGCATTTCCGCGGCGGAGAAGGCCGCGGGGCCAATCTCAATTCTCGTTAACAACGCCGGCTTGAACGTGCAGTCCAGTGCGACCGCCTTGATCGAACGCGACTACGACACGTTGATGAACACCAACGTCAAGGGTGCGTTCTTTGTGGCGCAGGCGGTGGGGACGAGGATGGTTGAGCAGAAGCTTGCGGGGCGAATTGTTAACATTGCTTCGATCGGTGCGTTCAAGGCGCTGCCCGGTCTCGTTGCCTACAGCATGTCGAAAGCGGCAGTCGCGATGATGACGAAGGGGCTCGCGCGGGAATGGGCGAAGCATCACATTGCGGTGAATGCAATCTGTCCCGGTTTCATCGAAACCGAGATCAACAATCAGTGGTTTCAGACCGAAGGCGGGCAGAAGCAGATCGCAGGTTTCCCGCGTCGTCGCATCGGACGGGCGGAAGATCTGGACGCCACCCTGCTGCTGCTCTGCTCGCGCCATGCTTCGTTCATCACCGGGTCGCTGTTCACGGTCGATGATGGTCAGTTGCTGGGATAAGCGCGACTAAGGGATGACTTTCAGCGCCTTGTTCGTCTTGCTGACGACGCGGATCATCTTGACCTCTGCGGGCAGCGGGTTGATCTGAACGGCGGCGGCTGTGTTCGTGAGCACTTGCGTCACCGGGCCCGACGGCGGCGTGCCGACGAGTTCGAGTTCGAGGACGCCACCCTTCGTTTCGACCGGACGTAGCGTGACGTCTTTCCAGCCGCCGGTTGGCGCTACGCCTTTAACGACGACTTCCGCGACCGACGGCTGACGCTCCAGGATTTTCACGTCGATCGAGATCACGGCGTGCAAGCGCGCGAGCGTTGGCGACGTGCTCGATGCAGGCGGCTGCGTTGGCGTTGCGGTCGTCGACGGCGCGACCGCAGGCGCCGGTGTGGCAGCGGGCGTTGGCGTGGGTACCGGCGCTGGAACGGGCGGCGTTGCGGCGGGCGTTGGATCGGGTGTCGGCGTTGGTGCCGGAGGTGGTGCTACAGCAGGCGCGGGCGTGGGTGTTGGCGCCGGTTGAGCGGCGGGTGCGGGTGCCGGCTTCACGACCGGCTTCGCTGCGGGCTTCGTGTCTTTGATCGGTGGCGGTTGGACCATGCCGGGTGCGGGCACGCCCGGTTTCGACTTGACTGGGTTGAAGCCGTCTTCCTCCGGCATGCCGTCGGCCCATGCAGAGGCCAAGCTCAGCGACAAAAGCATGCCGGCGCATGTCAGTGTCGCGGCAACGGTGCGTAACGTCATACCATCAACTCCAGTACTCGATTTGCGGGCTCGGTCTCGATGAACTAAACCCTGGTCCATACGCAATTACCTATTCAATCTCGGAGGCAATGTCATGGGTCCGCTGAAAGGTGTGAAGGTCATCGAGTTCGCCGGGATCGGACCAGGTCCTTTCTGCGCGATGCTGCTCAGCGATATGGGCGCAGAAGTTGTACGTATCG
>CAYXQB010000310.1:0-3557 GCA_964466435.1 uncultured Flavobacteriaceae bacterium
CCGAGGCACACCGCGATCTCCGCCTCGTCGAACGCCTTCTTGAACATCCGCGCCATCAACTCGGACGTCGCCGGTGTAAACTCCGAAGGCTTGATCATGCAGCGATTGCCCGCCGACAGCACGCCAGCCAGCGGCGCGAACGTCAGGTTCACCGGGAAATTCCATGGCGCGATCACACCGATAACGCCCAGCGGCTGATAGTGGACTTCGGCCTTCGCGCCGAGCCAGCCCAGGATCGCCGGCGTCGTCGGGCGCTTTTCGACCTTCATCCACTTGCGCACGCTTTCTTTCGCGTGTTTCAGCGGACCGATCGAACCGGACACGTCCGTGAACTTCGACATCTGCGGCGAGCGGCTGCCGAAATCCTTGTTCAACGCGTCGGCGATCTCGTCCTGATGATCGACGAGCAGCCCGATGCAGCGATCGATGCGGTCGATCCGCACCTCCGCACTCGGCGGTCCGTCGCGCAGGTAAGCCGCACGCTGCTTGTCCAAAAGCGTGCGCATCGATTGGGCCGTCGCGTTGGTCGTCATGAGGGTCAGTCCTTTCCGTGAAGCCATTCGCAAATGTCGCAATAGACCGGTTATAGACGAAATCGTGAGCCGCAGGGAAATGGCCGTTAACGGCTAGCCCGCCGAAAGGGCCGCCCGTTGGGCGCCGCGTTAACACCGGCCCGACTTCGCATTATGCAGCAATTTAATCGAATTTTTGGCGGTCGGTGCGAGGATGGCTCGACGGACGGTGGGGTCTGCCGCCTTCCGGCAGATGATTGGAGAAGCCTGTGCACTATTGGGAACAACCCAACCACGCACGTACTCTGAGCAGCCGCGCGCTCGAGCTGATGCGCGAATACGGCGTCGCGCCCACGCCGCCGAACTACGAACTGTGGTTCAACTACGCGATCGGCCAAAACCAAGAGTTGATCAACGCGCTCAACACCGCTGTCGCTGAAGGCCGCGCCACCGACCCAGCCTTCGCGCAAAGCGCCCACACCCGCTTCTTCGTCAACCCGCGCCCGGAAGAGATCGGCGACATGGGCGCGAAGCTGCACGAGGAAGTGCAAAAGTCGAAGACCGTTCTCGAAAGCGCGACCAAGGATATCGAAAGCCACGGTAAACTGCTCGCCGAGACGGCGGCCCTGCTTGCACGCGGTGAGACCGGCGACATCAAGAACGTCGTCGAACGCGTCGCCGAAGCGACCCGTGCCCTGCAGACCAGCCACACCGTGCTCGAAGCCCACCTCGACAGCACCGGCCGCGAGATGGAGACGCTGCGCCAACGCACGGAAGTCGTCACCGCCGAAATGCGCGTCGATCCACTCACGAGCCTCATCAGCCGCGCGAGCTTCGACGAACGCCTGGATCCGATGCTGAAAGAAGCCGAGTTCAACAAGGCTCCGCTCTGCATCCTTGTCGCCGACGTCGACAACTTCCGCAAATTCAACGACACCTGGGGCCACGCCACTGGCGACCACGTGCTCCGCCTCGTCGCGCAGTGCTTCAAGGCGAACACGCGCGAACGCGACGCAGCCGCCCGCTTCGGCGGCGAGGAGTTCGCGGTCGCCCTGCCCAACGCCGAAGTCGAAAGCGCTGTGCGCATCGCGGAGAAAATCCGCCAGACCGTCGAGTCCCGCAAGATCGTCAAGCGCTCGACCGGCGAGACGTTGGGCGCAATCACGCTGTCGATCGGCGTCGCACAACACCGTCCTGGCGAACCGATCACAGAGACTGTGAAGCGCGCTGTCGGCTACCTCGACGCCGCCAAACGCATGGGCCGCAATCGCGTCGTCAGCGAAAAAGGCGGTTACGCTACGGAAGGTGCTCGCGCCCGCGGGTGAGCCTTGCCGCGCATTCGCGCGGTGTTGCATGACGCCTAAACCTGTGGTGGCTTCTAAAGCAGCAACCTGCTTCGAGCCACGCACATGCCCTACGAAAACATACTGGTCGAAATCGCGGGCCACGTGGCCACGCTGACGCTCAACCGTCCAACATCGCTGAACAGCCTGAACAAAGGTCTGATCGACGACGTTCGCAACGCGCTGCGGGCATTGCGCGTCGACGCGAACGTGAGGGCACTCATCGTCACAGGCGCCGGCCGCGGCTTCTGCGCCGGCGCCGACTTAGCGAACGCCGGATTCAACGACGGCGTTCAGCGTTCGGTAGGCGAGGGCATCTCGCACTCCATGGAAATCGGCTACAACCCGCTCATTCGCGACCTCACCGGCTTTCCAAAACCCGTTATCGTTGCCGTCAACGGCGTGGCCGCCGGCGGCGGCGTGGGCCTCGCTCTCGGCGGCGACATCGTGATCGCCGCGAAGTCCGCCTATTTCGTCCAAGTGTTCGGCCCAAAGCTCGGCCTCGTGCCGGATGTTGGCTGCACGTGGTTCGTTCCGCGCCTTTTGGGACGCGCCCGCGCCCGCGCGCTCGCCATGTTGGGTGATCGTTTGGCAGCGGAGACGGCCGCCGAATGGGGCTTGATCTGGGCTGCCGTCGAAGACGCCACCCTGATGACCGAAGCCCGCGCGATCGCCGAGCGTCTGGCGAAGGGCCCGACGCTTGCCTTTGGCGAGATCAAGCGCGTGCTCGACGCTGCCTCCGAAAACACACTCGATCAACAGATCGAACTTGAACGCCGCACCCAACAAAGGCTCGGCGACACCGACGACTTTCGCGAAGGCGTAACGGCCTTCTTGACCAAACGCGAACCCCAATTCAAAGGCAAATAGAAGGACGACGAACGATGGATTTCGAACGCGCAAAAGTCGACGTGCACGGACGCGTCGGCGTGCTGACGCTGAACCACCCCGAAGTGATGAATGCCGTCAGCCCCGAAATGCTGAGCGGCCTCATTTCGGCGATGACCTATGTCGAGCGCCCGGACAGCGGCATCCGCGCGCTGGTCTTCACCGGGACCGGCCGCGGCTTCTGCGCCGGCGCAAACTTGAGTGGCGGCGCCTCGTCCGGCGCATTCAAACCTGAGGAACGCGACGCGGGCGCAGCTCTCGAGACGATGTACCACCCGTTCCTGCGCCGCCTGCGGAATCTCAAAGTCCCGCTCGTCACCGCCGTGAACGGCGCGGCCGCCGGCGTCGGCATGAGCTTCGCGCTCATGGGCGACATGATCCTGGCGTCGAAGTCCGCCTACTTCCTGCAAGCCTTCCGCCGTATCGGACTGGTGCCCGACGGCGGCTCGACTTGGCTGTTACCGCGCCTCGTCGGCAGCGCCCGCGCCAAGGAACTCTCGCTGCTCGGCGAAAAATTGAGCGCGGAGAAGGCGCTCGAATGGGGCTTGATCAATCGCGTCTATGACGATGCAGATTTGATGCCCCAAGCCATGGCACTCGCCGAAGAACTGGCGGCGGGCCCCACCGTCGCGCTCGGCCTCATCCGCCAGCTCTACTGGCAAAGCCCGCATCACACCTACGAAGAACAACTTGACGCCGAGCGCCAGGCCCAAAAAATCGCCGGCCGCGCCGAAGACTTCACCGAAGGGGTCACCGCCTTCCTGCAGAAGCGTAAGGCGGAGTTTAAAGGCCGCTAGCGGCCGGATCGCAATGG
>CAYXQB010000311.1:0-3538 GCA_964466435.1 uncultured Flavobacteriaceae bacterium
CGATCTTGGGCGCGATCAACTTCATCACCACGATCTTCAACATGCGCGCGCCGGGGATGACCTTGCACCGTATGCCGCTGTTCGTCTGGTCGATCCTGGTGACGGTATTTCTGTTGCTGCTCTCGCTCCCGGTTCTCGCGGGCGCGATCACGATGCTGCTCACCGACCGCAACTTCGGCACGACGTTCTTCGATCCCGCGGGCAACGGTGACCCGATTCTGTTCCAGCATCTGTTCTGGTTCTTCGGTCACCCCGAGGTCTACATCCTCATTCTCCCGGGCTTCGGCATGATCAGCCAGATCGTGGCAACGTTCTCGAAGAAGCCGGTATTCGTGTATCTCGGCATGGCCTACGCCATGGTCGCGATCGGCGCGATCGGCTTCATCGTTTGGGCGCACCACATGTACACCGTGGGCATGAGCCTCAACACGGAAGCCTATTTCGTGGCGGCCACCATGGTCATCGCGGTGCCGACCGGCATCAAGATCTTCTCCTGGATCGCCACCATGTGGGGCGGCTCCATCGAGTTCAAAGTCCCGATGGTCTGGGCGATCGGCTTTATCTTTCTGTTCACGCTCGGCGGCGTCACCGGCGTCGTGCTCGCGAATTCCGGCGTCGATACCGCGCTTCACGACACGTACTACGTCGTCGCGCACTTCCACTACGTGCTGTCGCTCGGCGCCGTCTTCGCGATCTTCGCGGGCTTCTACTATTGGGCGCCCAAGATGTGGGGCTACGAGTACAGCCAGTTCTGGGGCCACGTGCACTTCTGGGTCACGTTCGTTGGCGTCAACCTCGTGTTCTTCCCGCAGCATTTCTTGGGGCTGGCGGGCATGCCGCGGCGCTACATCGATTATCCCGACGCCTACGCGTATTGGAACTACGTCTCGTCGATGGGCTCTTACCTCTCGGCCTTCGGCGTTCTGATCTTCCTGTTTGTCGTGATCGAAATGTTCATGGCCAAGCGCAAGGCCGCCGCAAACCCGTGGGGTCCAGGCGCGACGACACTGGAATGGACGCTGCCTTCGCCGCCGCCGTTCCACCAGTTTAACGAACTGCCGAAGATCACCGGAGGTCATGGGCATTGACGACCGCCGCCGCATCACTTGCAGTCGAAGGGGTCCGCGCATCGCTCGCGGGCCCTTCCGACTATCTGGCGCTCTTGAAGCCGCGCGTGATGTCGCTCGTCGTTTTCACCGCTTTGGCGGCCATGATCGTGGCTCCCGGCGCGATGCACCCGGTGCTCGCGATCACCGCTCTTCTGTGCATCGCAGTCGGCGCAGGCGCGTCCGGCGCGCTGAATCAATGGTATGATGCCGACATCGACGCGATCATGACGCGCACGCGGCAGCGCCCCGTGCCGTCCGGCAGGATCGGTCGCCAAGAAGCGCTCGAATTCGGCGCGATCCTGGCCGCCTTCAGCGTCTTCACGATGGCGTTTCTCGTGGGCTACGTGCCCGCGATCCTGCTTGCGGCGACGATCGCTTTCTACGTTCTCGTTTACACGATGTGGCTGAAGCGCTCGACGGTGCAGAACATCGTGATCGGCGGCGCCGCCGGCGCACTCCCGCCGGTGATCGGCTGGGCCGCCGCAACCGGCAACGCGTTCGACCCGCTGCCGTGGCTCCTCTTCCTGATCATCTTCCTCTGGACCCCGCCGCATTTTTGGGCCTTGGCCCTCGCCGGCAGCGACGACTACGCCCGCGCGAAAGTTCCCATGCTCCCGGTGGTCAAAGGCTCGCGCGCGACCCGCAACCAAATCGTTGCCTACACGATCCTGCTCGCCGCTTCGGCCGTCGCGCCCTACGCACTCGGCTTCACGGGCCTGGTCTACGGCATCACCGCCGCCCTGGGCAGCGCCGCTTTCTTCGCGCTGACGATCGCGCTTTGGTTCGCCTCCGCTGAACAAGAACGTACCGCCGCACTGCGCGTCTTCGCGTTCTCGATCTTCTATCTGTTCGCTTTGTTCACGGCGCTGGCAGTTGACCGGTTGATGGGCTTCGCGCCAGCTCAAGCGGCGGAAATGCAGGCACCGAAAAAGGTCGTCTCTCAGGAGTTTCGTTTCTGCGCGGGAACGTGTTTCTGATGACCCTGACCCCTGAAGAGCTCCGCAAACGCAACCAGCGCAACTGGGCGCTGGCGGGCGTGTTGGTAGCCTTCGTGGTGCTCGTCTTTGTCGTGACGATCGTGAAGCTCGGCGGCAACGTCGTCAATCGGCCGCTATAGGGATCGAGGCCATGCGCAAGCTCAATCCCAACGACAAGGTGCTCCTCTCCTGCATCTCGGTGTTTGTCGGCATGATCGGCCTGACATACGCCTCGGTGCCGCTCTACCGCATCTTTTGCGCGGCGACTGGATTTGACGGCACGCCGAGGCTCTTCAGTGCGCCCTCGGGCACGATCGCGGCGACCACGATCGGGGTGCGTTTCGATACGAACGTGGCGCCGGGCCTACCGCTCGATTTTCGCGGCGAGAAAGTTGTCACCGAAATCCGCCTTGGCGAAAACACCGTCGACTACTACCGCGCCCGCAACACCAGCGGCCAAACGATGGTCGGCGTCGCGAAGTTCAACGTGACGCCGCTGCGCGCCGCGAAGTACTTCAACAAGATCAAATGCTTCTGCGAGGACGGCCAGGAACTGAAACCTTGGCAATCGGTCCGCTTCGGCGTTGCCTATTTTATCGATCCGGCGATCGCGACGGACCCCGACACCAAGGACATCAAGACGGTCACGCTGTCCTACACGTTCTTTCCGGCTAAACCCGAAACCAACACAGTCGCTCAGTTGAGCACGTCAAACTGAAGGTCGAGACCATGGCTTCCGACGAAGTAAAACACGACTATCATCTGGTGCAGCCCAGCGCCTGGCCGATCGTAGGTTCGGTCGCGGCGTTCATGTCGGCCGTCGGCGCCATCGCTTACTTTCAGTCGCTGAAGGAAGCGCCGGCCCTGTTCGGCGTGTTCAGTGGTCCTTGGCTGCTTCTTGGTGGTCTCGCTTTGATGGTGATCACCTTCATCGGCTGGTGGCGCGACGTCGTGACCGAGTCGGTCGTCAACGGCGACCACACGCCGGTCGTGAAGCTGCACCTGCGTTACGGCATGATCCTGTTCATCGCCTCCGAAGTGATGTTCTTCGTGGCCTGGTTCTGGGCTTACTTCAACGCCGCTCTGTTCCCTGCGTGGATCAACCTCGCCGATTGGCCGCCGCCGACTGTCGCGACGTTCGACCCGTGGGATATCCCGCTCCTGAACACGCTCATTCTGCTCACCTCCGGCACGACGGTGACCTGGGCCCACCACGCGATCCAAACCGGCGACCAGAAGAGCGCGGTCAACGGTCTCGGCATCACGATCCTGTTGGGCATGCTGTTCACCGCCCTGCAAGCCTATGAATACTCGCTCGCGCCGTTCCCGTTCGCGGGCAACATCTATGGCGCCACGTTTTTCATGGCGACCGGCTTTCACGGTTTCCACGTAATCGTCGGCACGATCTTCTTGATCGTGTGCTGGTTCCGCGCCCGCGCCGGCCACTTCACG
>CAYXQB010000312.1:0-3513 GCA_964466435.1 uncultured Flavobacteriaceae bacterium
CGATGGGGACGATTCGATTGCCTATGTCAACACGGCTGTCTTCACCGGCAACTTGGCCGCCTACGACGTTGTTATCGCCGCCCGTGGCACGGCGGACTTGAGCGTCGACGTCGTTCGCGTGAGCGACTCGGTTGTGGGCCGCGACGGCACCGACCGCCTCTCGGGCATCGAGCGGCTGCAGTTCGCTGACGGCTCGATCACGCTCCCGGGCTTCGAGGGCTTGAATGCCGATCCGGTCGGCCTTGCGACGATCGACAACCCGACGCCGGCCTCCGGCGAGACGGTCACGGCATCGATTGCCGGGGTCACCGACGCCGACAACATCACGTTGACCAACGTGGACGGGGCTATCAACGGGCCGGTTGCGTTTTACTGGCAGTTCGAAGCCGATCCGGGCACGGGCGTGTTCGCAGACATCGTCAATGAAGCGGCTGGCGCGCCGATCCCGTCCCGCACGCTTTTGATCACGCCGGACCTTGAGGGCTTGGCGATCCGCGTTCGCGCTGTTTATCAGGACGCTCACGGCGTCGTCGAAAGCGTGTTCTCGGCGCCGACGGCGCTGGTCGATGTGGGCGCCCCGCCTGCACCGCCCGCCCCTGCCCCGGACATGACGGTCACCGCCGACAGCGAAGGCGTTCGCTACATCCGGTCCGACCTGCAGTTCATTCTCGATTCGATCAAGATCGCGGAAGCCCACGCGGACGGCGCCGACTTGCTCTCGCTGGTGCCGAACTACCGCGCGTCGGTGGGTCTGCGTACGGTCGATGGCAGCTATAACAACCTGACACCCGGTCAGGACGGTTTCGGCGCCGCGGACAACGTGTTCCCGCGCATGACGGATCCGAACTTCATCGACGTCCCGGGGCCTTCCTCGTACGCACAGAACAGCGGCTTCGTCATCGACTCCGCCCCGCGGACGATTTCCAACCTGATCGTCGATCAGACGGCGAACAACCCGGCAGCGTATGCAGCGGCGTACGACTTCGGTGCCGACGGCGTTGCCGGCGGTGGCGATGACACGCTTAAAGACGGCGTTACAGTCGTCGTGAGCCCCGGCCTCGACGGCCAGTTCGGAACGGCCGACGACGTCGATGTCTTCCAGCACAACAACGTTGCGCCGGACGAAGGTCTGTCGGCACCGTTCAACTCGTGGATGACGTTCTTCGGGCAATTCTTCGACCACGGTCTCGACCTGGTTTCGAAGGGCGGCTCGGGCACGGTGTTCGTACCGCTGATGCCGGATGATCCGCTGTTCAACGCAGGTGTCGACGGTATCGCCGGCACGGCCGACGACGGGCCGAACTTCATGCTGCTGACGCGGGCGACCAACCAGCCCGGCGAAGACGGCATGCTGAGTACTGCGGACGACGTTCATGAGCACACAAACACGACGTCGCCGTTCATCGACCAGAACCAGACCTACTCTTCGCACCCGTCGCACCAGGTGTTCCTGCGGGAATACCACCTCGTCGGCGGCGAACCGGTTGCGACCGGCAAGCTGATCGAGAGCCGCGACCTGGGCGCTGACGGTTTGTTCGGCACCAGCGACGACGGCGAAGGCGCCGGCATGGCGACGTGGGCCATCGTGAAGGCGCAGGCGCGTGACGTGCTCGGTATCGATCTGACCGATGCCGACGTGACCAACGTACCGCTGCTCGCAACCGACCAGTACGGCAACTTCCTGAAGGGCGCCAACGGCTTCCCGCAGGTCGTGATGCTGGGGCCGGACGGCCTGCCCAACACGGCCGACGACTTCCTTGTGGAAGGCAATCCGCTGGCGCCGATCAGCCTCGAAGGTGCGGCCCGCACGGGCCACGCGTTCCTTGACGACATCGCGCACACCGCTTCGCCTTATACATCGGCCGGCGTGCTGAAGACTGCGGACGCCGACGACGTCGTAGGCGGCCCCCTTGCTTCGGGCGAGTACGACAACGAGTTGCTCGATGTGCACTACATCGCGGGCGACGGCCGCGTGAACGAGAACATCGGCTTGACGGCGGTCCACTCCGTCTTCCACTCGGAGCACAACCGCCTCGTTCAGCACACGAAGGACGTGGCGCTGGCGACGGGTGACATTGCGTTCCTGAACGAGTGGTTGGACCCGAATCACCAGCTTGCGCTCGACGATCCGTTCCCGGCTTCGGCAGACGATTTGGTGTGGAACGGCGAACGCCTGTTCCAGGCCGCGAAGTTCGGCACCGAGATGCAGTACCAGCATCTTGTGTTCGAAGAGTTCGGCCGCTTGATCCAGCCGAACATCGACGTGTTCCTGGGCGGGCAGATCAATTACGACGCCAACATCGATCCGTCGATCGTGGCGGAGTTCGCGCACGTCGTTTACCGCTTCGGCCACTCGATGCTGACCGAAACGCTCGACGTGATGGACGCCAATTTCGTGAACAGCGAAATCGGCTTGATCGCGGCGTTCTTGAACCCGCTGGCGTTCGCGGCCTCGGGCGCGACGCCTGAGGAAGCGGTCGGTGCCATCGTGCGCGGTGTGACCCGCGACGTCGGCAACGAGATCGACGAGTTCGTGACCGAGGCGCTGCGCAACAACCTGGTCGGGCTGCCGCTCGACTTGGCGACGCTGAACCTTGCGCGCGGCCGCGACACGGGGATGGCGACGCTGAACCAAGCGCGGCGCGACTTCTACGAGCAAACGGGCGACAGCAACCTGAAGCCCTACACCAGCTGGGCTGACTTCGTTCAGCACATCAAGAATCCGGAATCGCTGATCAACTTCATCGCGGCGTACGGCACGCATGCGGAGCTGACGGCGTCGGACGTAAATACGTTGGCGGAAAAGCGCGCAGTTGCGCTGGCTCTCGTGTTGGGTGGCGATGCTGAGATCGAAACGACGCCCGGCGTCTTCCGTACGTTTACGGCGGACGAAGGCGACCGGCTCGATTTCTTGAACAGCCAGGGTATCTACGCCAATACAGCGGCGGGCGTCACCACGACCGGCGTCGACGCGATCGACTTCTGGATCGGCGGTTTGGCCGAAGAAAAGATGCCATTCGGCGGCATGCTGGGTTCGACGTTCAACTTCGTGTTCGAAACGCAGATGGAGGCGCTGCAGAACGCCGACCGGTTCTACTACCTCGACCGGACGTCGGGCATGAACTTCCTGACCGAGCTTGAGAACAACACGTTTGCACGCTTGATTGCGGCGAACTCGGACGCCAAGCACTTGTCCGGCAACGTGTTCTTGACGCCGGCGCTCTTCTTGGAAGTCGATCAGTCGCAACAGTTCAACGAGGGTCTCGGCAATCTCGATCCGGACAGCGGCGATCCGTTGTTCCCGCTCGTCATCCGCGACAATCCAAACACGGAAGGGCCCGACACGAACTACCTGCAGTACGCGGGCGGCGACCATGTTGTGCTTGGCGGCACCGACTTGACCGACGATATCCTGGTCGGCGGGATCGGCGACGACACGCTGTGGGGCGATGACGGCAACGACCAACTTGAGGGCGGTTACGGCAACGACATGCTGTTCGGCGGAAAGGGTGA
>CAYXQB010000313.1:0-3505 GCA_964466435.1 uncultured Flavobacteriaceae bacterium
ACGACAGCGTCGGCAACCGCACGCAGAAGACGGTGACCGTGCCGTTCGCGAGCACCGACACCTACACGACGCCCTCGACCTCGAACCGCCTCAATTCGATCTCCGGCGGCACGGCCCGCACGCTGACCTACGAAGCCTCAGGTCAAGCCGCAACCGATCAGCGCTCGCCCGTCGACGCCTGGACCTACACGACCGACAAAGCCGGCCGCATGACGGAGGCGAAGCTCAACACGGTGAGCCAAGCGACGTTCGCCTACGACGCCGACGAACTGCGCATCAGGAAGACGAAGACCTCGACCGGCGCCGTCACGCACTATATCCACGACGGCGAAGGCCAGCTGATCGCCGAGATGGACGGCGCCACCGGGAATCCGATCCGCGAATACATCTGGCTGGGCGGCGTGCCGATCGGTTACGTCGACCGCCTCGGCACAAGCGGCGCATCCCGCCTCTTCTTCATCCACGCCGATCATCTCGCCCGCCCGCAGAAGATCACCGACGGATCACGCGCCATCGTCTGGGACGGCATCTTCGCCCCGTTCGGCGAGATCCATTCGATCACCGGCAGTATCGTTAATGTGTTGATGTTTCCCGGTCAGACATACGATCCCGAAACAGGTCTCGCGCAAAACTGGCACCGCGACTACGACGCCAACATCGGAAGGTATCTGCAAAGCGATCCGATTGGGCTGGAGGGTGGGATCAACACGTATGCTTACGTGAAGGGCCAGCCAGTGGCACTCGTAGATCCCAGTGGGACGGTCGACATGCCGCCATCGATGTTTGATTTCCTGCTCGCTAGGCTGTTTGGACACGCAAGTCGCAAGCGCAAGTGGAAGGAAATTGACGAGATGTGCACCCGACTGTACGTGAGGTGTATCCAGGAAGGGTGGGGCGGCGACTGGCATTGCGATAAGTGTCATTCCTATTGCAACGCGCGTACCGGCGACGGGGAGTGGCCGTTCCATCACTGTAGTCCAGATCTTGAACGCGAACCTGCCGCCTGCCGGGTTTCTCGGCTACCCCCATTGCGTGAATGGAAGCCTTGGTGAACGGAGCCTTGATGAAACGGCGGAACGTTTTAGGTCTGCTTGACGGTTGGTGCGATCAGGGTGTTGTCAACTTGACTCCGGACACCCTAAGCCAGTTTCGCGAATGCTGTCGCCTACTCGGAGCCCCGCGGACGATTAGTCACGACGTTAGGGAATCGAACTTTCAACGGAAAGCAAAGGCGCTCAAGATCAGGAGAGTAGCTGCATCCAAGGCGTTTGCGCTCGCGCTGCTTCGATCGCGCGAACACGAGGATGCAGGCGAACTGGGCGCAGCAGCTCGCGTATTTGAGCGGTTCACGCAAAAAAACGGTGCCAAGTTCTTTGTGGCAATCGCTCAACATGAGGTCACCCGTATCCGACGGCTGTCACGGGAGGCCCGGGGCTGATCGGCGTGGGCTTCCGCTTGAGAGTCGTAATGCGGTGACATGATGGGGCATAATGGCCCAGCGGTGGGGCGATGAGTTGGCCCTGCGAGTCGGGGAAATTCTAGTGCACGACCTTTGGCGGCTTCCGAGCCGGTTCGAAGGCAGAACGCCGTGGGCGTTAGCGTGGGAAGACCTTTGGGCAAACCACCAAGGAACAAAATGCCAGTTTGGTTGCGGAAACGCACTCTCCACACTCACGACAATCCTGGACGTAATACGGGGACGGTTTACGTATTGACCGCTCGGGAACGCCGCTACTGATTGAATATTTAAGGCGTCCGCGTATTGCTACGAACTTCGCTACGCCGTAAGCGGTGCTCTGATCCCACCTTGTTGATCGCATGAAGACTTGCGCACGCTTCCCGATCTGATTTGCGGGTTACGTGTGTCATATATGGTCGACACGAATGAGTGTCACGAAGGTCGCAGACCTCGGGTTGAGATTCGGACGGGCGTGGAGCGGCGGCGGCGTTGGACGTCCGAGGAGAAGGGCCGCATCGTAGCCGAGGCGATCCAGCCGGGCGTTGTGCTCGCCGGGATTGCGCGGCGTCACGGGTTGGCGCCGCAGCATCTGTCGAACTGGATTCGCGCGGCGAAGGACGGGCACTTCACGCTTCCAGCCGGTGCCGACGACCGAAGTGAGGCGGCGTTCGTGCCGATGGTGAGTGCGGGCGCCGAGGCTGCCGGCCGCTCGACGGCAAAGCCATCGCCCGCAGCGATCGAGATTGAGCTTGCCGGCGCGGTCGTGCGGGTGAAGCGCGGCGCGGATCCCAGGCTGGTGAGCGCGGTCTTGCGCGCGTTGCGGGCCGGAGCGTGATCGTTCCGCCCGGCCCGTTGCGCATTCTCGTGGCGACGAAGCCCGTCGACTTCCGCAAGGGCATGGACGGGCTCGCAAGCCTGGTGAAGGAGCAACTCGGCTCTGATCCCTTTTCCGGCGTGCTCTACGTCTTTCGTGCCAAGCGCGCCGACCGGGTGAAGCTGCTCTACTGGGACGGTTCGGGCGTGTGTTTGTTCGCCAAGCGGCTCGAAGAAGGCAAATTCCGCTGGCCGCGGATCGAAGACGGCGTGATGCGGCTCAGCCCTGCGCAATTGTCGGCGTTGATCGAGGGTCTCGATTGGTCGCGCGTGCATGTGCCGCGCGCCCATCGTCCGGCTGCGGTCTCTTGATTGCGCTGAATTGACGCCGCCGGCGTGGATCGGTCTCGCAAATATCTGAGGCCGTGATTCAATCACGTTCGTGAACACTGATTCTCTTCCCGACGATGTCGCAAGCCTGAAGGCGCTCGTGCTTGCGGCGCGGGCCGAGCGCGACCACGAGAAAGCGCTGAACGCCAAGCTGAAGCATTTGGTGGCGCAGCTTCGCCGTGCCCAGTTCGGCGCCAAGTCCGAGAAGCTCGACGACGATCAACTCAATCTGGCGCTCGAAGACCTGGAAGCGGCGGTCGCTGCCGCCGAGGCCGAAGACGACAAGGTCAACAAGCCGCGGGGCCGGGAGCGTGCACGCGAGCGGCGGGCCAACCGCGGCGCCTTACCTCAGCATCTGCCGCGCGTGCACGTGACGATCGTGCCCGAGGACACGAATTGCCCGGGCTGCAAGGGCGCGATGCATGTGATGGGCGAGGAGGCGGCCGAACGCCTCGACGTTGTGCCCGCGCAACTTAGGGTCATCGTCACGCATCGGCCCAAATATGCCTGCCGCGCTTGCGCGGAAGGCGTGGTGCAGGCGCCGGCAGTCGAGCGGTTGATCAAGGGTGGTCTTCCGACCGAGACGCTCGTCGCCCATGTGCTGGTCGCCAAATATGCCGATCATCTGCCGCTCTACCGCCAGGCGCAGATCATGGGCCGGCAAGGGATCGCCGTCGATCGCCAGACGCTGGCGTCATGGGTCGGCACGGCGGCGGTCGAGCTCATGCCGCTCTATCGGCGGCTCAAAGAAGTCCTGCTCGCTTCGGGCAAAATCGCGGTCGACGAGACGCGCGCGCCGGTGCTCGATCCCGTACGCGGACGCACCAAGTCGGGATATTTTTG
>CAYXQB010000314.1:0-3471 GCA_964466435.1 uncultured Flavobacteriaceae bacterium
ACGCCGCCATGGAAGACCGCACCGTCGTCGAATGGGACAAGGACGACCTCGACGCACTCGGCATTCTGAAAGTCGACGTGCTGGCGCTCGGCATGCTCTCCTGCATCCGCAAAGCGCTCGGGATGCTCCGCGACCATTACGGCCTCGAACCGGCACTCGCCATGATCCCGAAGGAAGAGCCCGAGGTCTACGACATGATCTGCCGCGCCGACACGATCGGCGTGTTCCAGATCGAAAGCCGCGCGCAAATGTCGATGCTGCCGCGCCTCAAACCACGCAAATTCTACGACCTCGTCATCGAAGTCGCGATCGTGCGCCCAGGTCCCATCCAAGGCGGCATGGTGCATCCCTATCTGCGCCGCCGCCAAGGCCACGAACAGCCCGTCTACCCGAAGCCCGAACTCGAAGAAGTTCTGAAAAACACGCTGGGCGTTCCGCTGTTTCAGGAGCAGGCGATGCGCATCGCGATCGTCGCCGCTAAGTTCACGCCGTCCGAAGCCGACCGCCTGCGCCGCTCCATGGCAACATTCCGCCACCTCGGCACGATCAAGACGTTCGAGGACAAGTTCATCAACGGCATGGTCGAAAACGGCTACGAGCGCGACTTCGCCGCCCGCTGCTTCGAACAGATCAAAGGCTTCGGCGACTACGGCTTCCCCGAAAGCCACGCGGCAAGCTTCGCGCTCCTCGTCTATTATTCCTGCTGGATCAAGTGCCACTACCCCGACGTCTTCGCAGCAGCGCTCTTAAACTCCCAACCCATGGGCTTCTACGCCCCCGCCCAAATCGTCCGCGACGCGCAAGAGCACGGCGTCGAAATGCGCACGGTCGATATCAATTGCTCGAACTGGGACAACACGCTGGAGCCGCAAACAATGTGCTCGTCATGGCCGGACTTGCTTGTCCGCCGAAGCTTTAGCGAAGGTGGAACCCGGCCACCCAGGGGTATTGCTCAAGCATCGCAAGACAAAACTCACACAATGAAACAATGGAACAATGACGCGCCTTCGGCGCAGAGCGCCCATAGTTCCATTGTTTCATTGTGTGAGACCTCTTCTATCTCTGAAGCCACGACCCTGGGTGGCCGGGTCAAGCCCAGCCATAACGAATACATAAAAGCCAAACTCCACACCCGCCACGCCGAAATGGCCAAGGACATCCGCACCACGCACGCGATGCGGCTCGGTTTCCGGCAGATCTCGGGCTTCCGCGAAGAAGATGCTGAACTCATCGAGCTGCATCGGGGCGAAGGCTACGACTCCATCCGCGACCTCTGGCTCAGGACCGGCCTCGACCCATCCGCGCTCGAACGTCTCGCCGATGCCGACGCGTTCCGCTCCATCGGTCTCGACCGCCGCGAAGCGCTCTGGGCCGTGCGCGGTCTGCGCCGCACCGGTGACAAGGACGACCTGCCGCTACTCGCGGCCGCTTCGGCGCGCAACCACGAACCCGACTTCGCGCTCCCCACGATGCACTTGGGCGAACACGTGGTGGAGGACTACCGCCACCTGCACCTCTCGCTGAAAGCGCACCCCGTCTCGTTCCTGCGCGATCAGCTGACCGCCCGCCGCGTCATCGAAAACGCGACGCTACCAACGGTCAAAGACGGCCGCATCGTCACCGTCGCAGGCCTCATCCTCGTACGTCAGCGTCCGGGCACCGCCTCCGGCGTCATCTTCATGACGCTCGAAGACGAAACCGGCGTCGCCAACGTCGTCGTCTGGCCGAAAATGTTCGAAGAGTTCCGCCCGCAGGTCTTAGGCGCCCGCTTCGCCGCCGTCCGGGGCAAGTTGCAAAGCGAAAGCAACGTCATCCACGTGATCGCCGATCACATCGAAGATCTAACGCCGATGCTGAGCGACCTGCACGCCGACACGAGCGTGCTCGAACCGATGTCGCGCGCCGACGAAGTCAAACGCCCCGCCCCCGACAGCGGCACCTCACCCGGCGCCAAGCGCGCAAGCCTGCACAAACACCCCCGCAACGTCCGCCCGCTACAGCCGGTCCTCGACCACGACGCCACGGCCGCAACAAAGGTCCACGCCGTCCTGCCGAAGGGAAGGAACTTCCATTAGGAACTCTCGCACAGCTCGGCGCAGCCCCCCTCCCGTGCAGCAGCTACGCTGCGCACGTACTCCCCCAACTGCAAAGCAGTTGGGGGAGACAAGAAAAGGCGCTGTCTCCCCCAAAGTGAAACTTTGGGGGAGTACGTGCGCCGCAAAGCGGCTGCACGGGAGGGGGGCAGCTCAAACGCCCGAAAGAAAGTCCCTACCCCCGCCCGCGCTTGCTCCGCGTCGGCAGCACGTGCCGCTCAACCCAATTCTTGAGCTCCTGCGTGCGCGCGCCAAAATCCGTCACGGCCGGGCTGATCCCGTGCCGCCAGGCGAGAGCCGTGTCGTTCGGGTTGCTCTCAAGCGCCTCCAACTCGCGCACATAGCTCGCGTGATCGACCTCGCCCTTGAACAGCCCCTGCTCGATCACCATCGCCTTCACGCGCCGCGTGATGATGGCGATGTCGCCGAACGAGTATTCCGGATGATACTGCACGCCCCAAAACGTACAGCGCCGCGTCTTGATCTCGACCGCCTGCACCGAGCTCCAGGCATTCGTCGCGAGAATTGTCGTCCCCCGCGCCGTCTCCTCGACCTCGTCCAAGTGCACAGTGATCGCGTCGAACACGGGCGGCTTATCCCAATAAAGGTCGTGCTCCTCGCCCGCTTCCGTCAGCATGATGCCGCGCGCAAAGCCGATCTCGCGCCCCTTCGGGTTCTTACGAACGGTGCCCCCGGCCGCAACCGTCGCCACCTGCAAGCCCCAGCACGACCCGAAGAACGGCGTCTCGGTCTCGAACACCGCTCGCGCCAGCTCCACCTGCCGCATGATCGACGGCCCAAGGTCGTAGATATGCAGCGCCGACCCCGTGATCGCCACGCCGTCATAGCCTTCAAGGCCCGCACGATCGGGAAGATTGGCCCCCAGATCCGCCGGATAGCAAACGTCGACCCGCGCCCCCGGACACACCTTCCGAAGCACGTCCGCGTAGTTCTCGCTCGCGATCTTGCCGCCCGCTTCCGCGTGCCATTTCCGGCCCTCGGCCGTGTTGCCTTCGACGACGAGAAGCCGTGGCGTACTCATACTGCCTTCAAATCACCTGAGAGCGTCATGTCGAAGATACGACGCGCGCCCTTCAGATCAAGCGGAACCGGATTGCCACCCGCGGTCGGATCGACGATCGCCATCTCGGCGATGAGTGTCGCTTTTTCCACGCCAACCTTAAGCCCGCTGAGCGTGTGCGGAATCCCGACATCCCGGCGCAGGGCCAGAACAAAGTCCTGGAACGCGTCGAACGTGCCACTGAGGCCCATATACGCCGCGAGCCGTGAAATCTTCGCTTCGATCGCGCTGCGATTGAAGGCAAGCACATACGGCATGAACACCGCATTGGTCAGCCCGTGATGCGTGTCGTAAAGC
>CAYXQB010000315.1:0-3470 GCA_964466435.1 uncultured Flavobacteriaceae bacterium
CTCTGTTGTCGTTGCAGAAGCGCAGCACGGCGCCGACCTGATCGGCCGATTTGGGCAAGACGACCGCGAGCGGTTTTTGCCGGTAGGCGCTCAGCGCATCGCTGTCATAGGCGACGAGCGCGTCGTCTTCGGCGACCACGCCGTCCGGCACCAAGCGGCGCAGGGCATCAATGATGCCGGCGCGGCGGGCTATGATGCCGGAATCGATGTCGGGCATGCGCATGGGCGCGCAGTATCGGCCGCCTCACCCGACGGCGCCAGCACTCATGACCGCGTTATCAACCCTGGCGGGCTTTGAACCGGGGATTCTTCTTGTTGATGACGTAGACGCGGCCTTTGCGGCGGATGACGCGGCAATCCTTGTCGCGGCCCTTCAGCGATTTCAGAGAATTGCGGATCTTCATGAGGGTCACGTCCACGCGCCATTGGGCCCTTTTGTCGGGCCGTTCGAAGGCGCGGACCATTAGTGACCCGAATCGTCCTTGTCAACGGCAGAAGACCCGGGGCCCGGCTGCCGATTCTCTTGCACTGCGGGCCGGGCTCGTGCCATCCGAATGGCGATGAGTGTTTTGCGCGCGCTGTCGACTGCGGGGCTTGGGCTCTTTGGGGCCTTTGCCTTGACCCTTCTCGGATCGGGCGTGGTGCCGTCGGCGGCCCAGCCTGTCATCATGTCGCAGCCGATACCCGACGAGGCGGCGGATCGTTCGGGCCCTTTTCAGGCGTGGATCGAGAGTTTCAAGGCGCAGGCCCGCACACAGGGGATCAGCGAGCGCACGCTCGAAGCGGCCTTTCGGAACGTAAGGTTGAATCAGCGGGTGATCGAGCTGAACGAGAATCAGCCCGAATTCAACCGCGCGATCTGGGACTATATGGACGGTGCCGCCTCGCGCGATCGCCTCTCGCGCGGGCGCAAGCTGCTGCGCCAGTACCGCAAGTCGCTCGGCCGGGCCGAGCGCGAATACGGCGTGCCGGCCAGCATCGTGACCGCGATTTGGGGGCTTGAGAGCAATTTCGGCACCAATTTGGGCGGGTTCAACGTGATCGAGGCGCTGGCAACGCTGGGGTTCGAGGGCCGGCGCGCACCGTTCGGGCGCGAGCAACTGATGGCCGCGCTCAAGATCCTCGAGCAAGGCGACATCACGCCCGAACGCATGACGGGGTCTTGGGCCGGCGCCATGGGGCAGACGCAGTTCATTCCGACGGTGTTCCTGCAGTACGCGAAGGACGGCAACGGCGACGGCAAGCGGAACCTTTGGGACACGCGCGCGGATGTGTTCGCGTCGACCGCCAATTACCTGAGCGAGAAGGGCTGGCAGGAAGGTGCGCCCTGTTTCGACGAGGTCGCATTGCCGGACGGCTTCGACTTCGGCGTTGCGGACATCTCGATCGAGAAGCCGGTGCGCGAGTGGGCCGACATGTCGGTCAAACTGGTGGGCGGCCGGGCGCTCAGCAAACGGCGCGGACAAGACTTGGATGTGCCTGCCGCGTTGTTGTTGCCTGCCGGCCACCGGGGACCTGCGTTCATCGCCTATCCAAATTTCAAAGTCGTGCTCGCGTACAACAACGCGATCTCCTATGCGCTCGCGATCTGCCACATGTCGGACCGGTTCCGCGGCGGGCAGGGATTCCGCAAGCCCTGGCCGCGCGACGAGCGGCCGCTTCTTTCGCGGGCCGAACGCGTCGAGTTGCAGCAGCGGCTGCAGCAGCGCAACTACGACGTGGGCGAAGCCGACGGCGTCATCGGCAAACGGACGCGCGAAGCGATCCGCGCCTATCAACGCTCCAAAGGAATGCCGGCCGACGGGTTCGCGACGCAATCACTGCTTGAGAGCCTGCGTCAGCCGGCTTGAACGCGATCAGGCCGCGATCGCCTTGATGCGCAGCGCCTCGGCCACCGCTTGGACGCGGGTGGCCACGCCGAGCTTCTTCTTGGCGTTCTCGATGTGGAAGCGAGCGGTGCGCGGGCTGATCGCCAGAATGCGGCCGATTTCCACGTCGGTCTTGCCGCCGGCTGCCCAGCTGAGGCACTCCAGTTCGCGCGGCGACAGCAGCGACGATTCGCGCTGGCGCGGCCGGTTCTCGATCTCGAGCACGCGGTCGAACGCGCAATGGGCGAAAAGATGGAGCGCCGAGCGCACGACCGGCGTCATCACCGGCTTGTTGCCGCCCAAGAGGACGATGCCGGTCAGCCGACCATCGAGACGGATCGGGATGATCAAGCCGTCGAGCACATCGAGCGACAGATTCAGTTGCGCAAGCGCGCGGCGCTGACGGACGGTGAGCGGCATCGTCCAGAGTTCGCCCGCCGAGTAGGGCCGGGCCTCCCCCATTGCATGGAGCACGAGCGGATTGTCGCGCGAGAAGCCAGCGCCGTCGAAGGCCTCCGCAAAGCCCAAGGGCATGTCGTTGTAGAGAATCGCGTCGGACACGCCGGCGATCAGACTGTCGCGCGCGCGAAGCGCCAGCATGTAGCCGAAACCGTGTTCGGCGGCGAACGCCTTGACCGCCCGCCAGGCGATATCGGGGGCCGTGGCACGCTCGATCTGCTCGATGGCGTCGACAACGAAGTTACGAAATCCGGTCATGGCAGTCGTCCTCAACGCGTAATACGCGCGGTTGCAAGTCTTGGATCAGTGTTTGGTGGCCGTTACGCTGCGATCGCCCGCAGGCGCAGTGCCTGAGCTACGGCTTGGACGCGCGTCGCTACCTGGAGCTTTCGCTTCGCATTCTCGACGTGGAAGCGAACGGTGCGTGCCTTGATTCCAAGGATCACCGCGCTCTCGACGTCGGTCTTGCCCTGGGCCACCCAGCGCAGGCACTCGAGCTCGCGGGCGGAAAGCGTGGTCGTCTTCGGGCTCGACTTCGCGAGTTCTTCGCTGCGGCGGAAGGCCGTGTGCGAAAGCAGATGAAGCATCGAGGCCGTCAGCGGCGACATGTCAGGCGCGATACCAGCTATGATCACGATGCCGCGGGTTTCGCCGCAGTAAGCAATCGGAAACGTCCATCCGTCGCGCAGGTTCAACGAAACGCTGAGATGGCGCAGCACGCAGCGCTGTTCTTCGTTCAAGGGCGTCGCATAGGTGTCGGCGGCCGAGAACGGCTCGGTGCTCGCCAACGCACGCGTCACCAGGGGATTGCTGAGCCCGAGTTGAAGGCGGTCGAGCGCCTCGGCGAAGCCTTCCGGCGCATCGATGTAGACGACGCTGGGTGCCACGACCTGAGGCAGGCTGTCTTTGCGCTTCAAGACGGTCAGATGATGAAATCCGTACAGCGCGGCAAAGGTCTTCAATTGCCGCCAGACTTCGCCCTGGCTCGCAGCCGCGCCTAAGCCGCGCGCCATGCGCGCAGCATCCACTACAGGGTGCATCTCGTGCTCCTCGCAAGAAACAGCGCCAGGTTCCACGCCCGGCGAGGTTGTTACGAAGGCTGTGCTTTCGCCCTGTGAGCCTTCATCCCGACAGCTGTCGCTA
>CAYXQB010000316.1:0-3450 GCA_964466435.1 uncultured Flavobacteriaceae bacterium
GTCCAGCTGCGGCAACCTTTTCAGCTTCGGCAACTGGCGGTGCTTCGGGGGTAGCGGGGCTAGCGGGTGCGGGGCGCGGCGCCGCGGATGTTGGTTTGCCGCGGCGGGCGAGCCAATCGCGTACCCAATCGGGTGGTTCAGCCTGTGTAAAGCGTACGGGGGCCTCGATGTTGATGAGCAGGATCGCGAGTACATGCTTGCAGGGGAATTTTCGGCTTGGGCAAGAGCACTTGTAGCCGACATCGGCGAGCGAAACGTTCACGCGGTAGGGTGTAGCGCCGGAGCCTTGGCACTCTCCCCAAACGAGAGTTTTCTGGGCATCACCGGCGAGAAGAGGCCAGCCCGTTGGCTTGACAAGCTTATGGGCCGCGTCGAGCGACGACTTGTCCGGCGCCAATGCTTCGATCTTGTCCCTCGTCAGCACCTGAATCGCACCCGCATTGCTTGCTCAACGCAGGTTTCCACGCCCTGCGTCGGTAATCAAACGCCTGGTTTCGCTAGCGGCAGGTTTAGCTGAGCTTGGCGCGTTGCCGGCGTTTTTGTGTCAGCACCTCCCCTTCCAACTCAGCTTTGATGCGGTGCCAGTGGGTGTCGATTTCTTCGAAGGGGGTGATGCCGTAGTGCTCGCGCATCACGCGGCGGGTGACGGCAACGAGGAGCGGTTTGTGGTGTTGGCGCCAGTGGTCGAAGCTCCATGGCTCGCCGGATGACCTGAGCGTGGCCGTCGCCATGAAGACTTGGGCGGCGAGGTCGGCTTCCGCCGTCGTGACGTCAACCGTCGTCGGGGCGTATTCGGTGTCCTCGAAATACGCGATGCGGGCGATGTCGTCGTCGGTTAGCCCCTGGGTGATCAGGCCGTCGACACGGGCCCCTTTGCGCTCGATCAGGGTGGGAAAGCTGTAGCCATGAGCGGTTTGCGCGACGTATCCGGTGAGCCAGCCTGGGACGAAGGCGAGGTGCGAGGCCGACCGGTCGATGACCGCCTCCAGCAGCTCTAGGTCCATAAGCGAGCCGTAGAAAAAGAACGTGTGAGCGCTCAATTCCGCGAATTCCCTGAAACCTGATCCGCACGCGAGGTGGCCACGTATACATCCTGACGTAAGCGCCCGAAAGGGCGCGTTCCGATTTGGTTCGACGACGATGCCCCAACACCACCCCGATGAAGCCCTGCTGATCGAGTACGCGAACGGCTCGCTGGACGAAGCGAAGGCGCTCTTGGTGGCGACTCACCTGGCGCTTTGCCCGAGGTGCCGCCATGCGGCCGCCGCTGTGGAGGCCGTTGGGGCGACGCTGGCGTTCGAGGGCGTGGCTGCGGAGGTCGGGCCCATGCCCGACGTCGCTGCGATGCCGATCGAGAGGCCGGTGCGGCCGGCCCCGCCGGTCGTCCCGGTGCCGGAGCCGCTGCGGGGGTATCTGGGCAAGCCGGTGTCCGAGCTGGGTTGGACGCCTGTGATGGCCGGTATGAAGGAATATCCGCTGCCTGAGTTTGCGGGACGGGCAGGGGTTCGATTGCTGGCGATCGAGCCCGGCCGTCGCATGCCGCGACATACGCACGAGGGCTTGGAGCTGACGCTTGTGCTGCAAGGCAGCTTTGCCGATGCGAGCGGTGACTACGTGAAGGGCGACGTGGCAACCGCCGACGCGAGCGTCGATCATCAACCGCAAGCGGGCGGCCGCGAGCTTTGCTTGTGCCTGGCCGTCGAGGACGCGCCGCTGAAGCTCACGGGGTTCAACGGCATGATCATCAATGCCGCCGCGACCGTGCGGAAACTGGTCGGCCGCTAAGGCTTCGCCAGAGCGACCTGCGTCACGTCGATCGACCCCGCCCTGAATCCCGCTTCGCAGTAGCTCAAATAGTAGCCCCACAAGCGCTTGAACTTCTCGTCGAAGCCCAGCGGGCGGATGTCATCCCAGGCGGCGAGAAAGCGATCGCGCCAGCTGGCGAGCGTCTCGGCATAGTCGAGACCGAAGGTGGTATTGTCACGCCACGTCAGGCCGGCTCGGGCAGCCTGATCGCGTAGCGCGGTCATCGATGGCAGCATGCCGCCGGGGAAAACGTATTTCTGGATGAAGTCCACGCTCTTGCGATAGCCCGCGAAGTAGCGCTCGTCGATCGTGATGATCTGCAAGCCCGCTTGACCCCCGGGCTTTAGGCTGTCGCCGATCTTCTCGAAATAGGCGGGCCAGTACTCTTCGCCTACGGCTTCGAACATCTCTATCGAGACGATGCGATCGAACGTGCCCTTCGTGTCGCGGTAGTCTTCGAGACGGATGTCGGTCCTATCCGCAAGGCCGGCTTTGGCGAGCCGTGCTTTGGCGAAGTCGTGCTGTTCGCGGCTGATCGTGATGCCCGTGACATGGCAGCCGATTTCCTTCGCGGCGTACTCGGCAAAGCCTCCCCAGCCGCAGCCGATTTCAAGAAGCTCGTGTTCGGGCTTTAAGCCTATGCGTTTGGCGAGGCTTGCGTATTTGTTGCGCTGGGCTTCGGTAAGCGACTGGCCCGGACCTTCGAACTTCGCCGACGAGTACGTCATCGACGGGTCGAGCCAGGTTTCATAGAACGCGTTGCCTAGATCGTAGTGGGCGTGGATGTTGCGCTTGGCGCCGGCGCGCGTGTTGCGGTTCAAGGCGTGCGCGAGACGGCTTGCGATCTTGGCCCACCATTTGCCTTCGAAGAGTTCGCTCATCGCGTCGGCGTTGCGCGCGAACACTTCCAGAAGAACGGCGAGGTTCGGCGTATCCCATTCGTGCGCGAGATAGCCCTCAGCGAAACCGAGATTGCCGGTGCGAACGAGGCGCCACAGGCAACGGTAGTTCTTGATCGTTAGTTCGGCGTGCTTGCCCGGCTCGCGGCCTGCAATTTCGATGCGGCGGCCGTCGGGCAGGGTGACTGTGACGCTGCCCCACTGCAGGCGTGCGGTTACGGGCAGAAGCAGGCGCACGAAATAGGGCAGGCCGCGCGTGTCCGGGACCCGTCCCTGGCTCACAGCGATCACTTGGCGGTTCTGGTTCGTGCGCGGGAACATCGGGGTCTCCGGCGACGGCACGTCACTATAGGAGATAGGTGCGGGTACGTTGACTTGCATCACTATTCAGCCGCTTCCTTGACGGCAGGGAACACGCGCGGGCCTTTCACCGCGCCCAAGGGCAGTTTGGCGCCGATGCGTTCTGCCACTTCGAGGCCTGCGGTCAGGCCGTCTTCGTGAAAGCCGTAACCGGCGTAGGCGCCGCAGTACCAGGTTCGATGTTGGCCTTGGATCATATGGAGGCGCCGCTGCGCGACCAGCGCTGCCGCGTCGAACTGCGGGTGGTCGTAGTCAAACGTGCGGAACGTCAGATGCTCGGCCGGCGGCGTGGGCGGGTTCAAGCTCACGAAGAGCGGCTTCGCGTCGTCGATCGACTGCAGACGGTTCATCCAGTACGTCAGCGAGACCGAGCCGCCCGCGGCCG
>CAYXQB010000317.1:0-3441 GCA_964466435.1 uncultured Flavobacteriaceae bacterium
GCTCTTCGTGAAGGCGGGTTTGAAGTCAGCAGTCTTCACTTGGTCGAAGCGCGGAATGCCGCCGTGCGGGCCCGACCACGGTTCGAGTAACGGTCCCAATGCTGTCTCCTTTTTCTTTGTTTTGGCCAGCGCCACAGTGGGCGTCGAAACGGTGAGTGCTGCCGTCGCGGCGGCGCCTGCTAAGAACGAACGTCTCTTCATGATCTGGTATCCCCGGATGGTTGGGGCGGAATGTAGTGGGCGCGCATGCCCGCGTCACGTAACGCTGAGGTGAAAAAGAATCCGCGGGAATGTGCGCGGAAACCCTTGATCGCGGCCGGACGATCAGTAGGTTGCTCGCCCGCCGGTTGTCAGCAGCAGAGGCCTCCTTTGACCCCGATTCCTTCGTCGAACCTGATCGTCCGCAATGTGCCAGGAAAAGGCAGGTGCGTGTTTGCCGCCCGCGACATCGCGAAGGGGACGCTGGTGCTGGCCGATCCGATCATCCTGGTGCCTGGGGAGGAATCCGATCACACGGACCTGACCGTCGTTGGCCGGTACGTGTTTCAGTGGAACGACGAAGACGACCTGGCGGTGGTGCTGGGGCTGGGCAGTCTGCTCAATCACGGGCTGCCGGAGAACGTGGCGCTGGTGTCGAACTATGCGGACCAGACCATGGAGTTCTACGCCACGCGCGACATCAAGGCCGGGGACGAACTCGTTTACGACTACGGCCACGACCACGACGAGCTGTCGGAGTACTACGGCATTCCGAAAGAAGCGCTCGAGAGTCTCGCGCTCGACTAGATCAGTCGCGCGGGTCCTGCTTCTTTTCCAGCCTGCCGAAGAAGCGGTGATCGACCTCTGCGCCGATGGTTAGCAGTACCAGCACGATGGCGGCCGCGATGATTGCGATCGTGTATTGGCCCAAGCCGCAGACGACGCCGATCGCAGCGGTAACCCAAACCGAGGCGGCCGTGTTCAGGCGATGAACGTTGCCGCTTTCGTCGCGCATGATGACGCCCGCGCCCAAGAAGCCGACGCCCGCGAGCACGCCTTGGATCACGCGGCTGACGGCATCGGCCGGTAGGGCGGCGTGGGTGCCGTAACCGATGACGGAGACGGTCGCAAGCGACGCGCCGAGGGCGACGAGACCCAGCATGCGCAAGCCCGCAGGCTTTCCGTGCATGTCGCGGTTCAGGCCGATCGCGCCGCCGATCGCAGTTGCAAGGAGTAAGCGTGCTGTGAGTTCGGCGACTTGTTGGAATTCGCTCATGATCGATCTGGTTCGCGCGTTGTTGCAGGTGCTCAGTGCATGCAGGTTGAATCTGACCGCCCGAATGTGCGCGGCCAATCGTTAACAACGGCTTCGTTGCTTCGGTTCCTATTCGGTGAGACGATTTCGCGACTCGCGAGAGACTTCACAGGAGCGAACCTCATGGCCGAAACGGGACCGCAAGGCGTCAAGTACGAAAAGGTCGGCGCGGAGTATTTTCAGAAGCGCAAGCTCAAGCGTTACGCGGGCGTGTTCTCGCTGTGGGCACTTGGGGTTGGCGCGGTTGTCTCAGGTCACTTCTCGGGTTGGAACTTCGGGCTTGGCTTCGGTTGGGGCTCGATGTTCGTCGCAACGATCATCATTACGGTCATGTATTTGGGGCTGACGTACTCGTTGGCCGAGATGTCGCCTGCGCTACCGCACACAGGCGGGGCCTATTCGTTCGCGCGTTCGGCGATGGGTCCCTGGGGCGGATTTGTCACAGGTGTGGCGGAGAACATCGAGTACGTGCTGACGCCGGCGGTCGTCGTGTTCTTCATCGGATCGTACATGGGCGCGATCATGGGTACAGGGCCTGAGGTTCAGCCGCTCTACTGGGTCATGGGCTATGCCATTTTCGTCGGCGCGAATCTGTTCGGCGTCGAGTTGTCGTTCCGGGTGACGACGTTCGTGACGTTGCTGGCGCTTGGCTGTCTTGTCTTCTTCTACATCGCGGCGTTGCCGAACATCGATTTCGCAAAGAATGCGCTGAACATCGGCGTCGGCGCCGACGGCAGTCTCGTGCACTTGCCGGAAGGTGGAGGACCTTGGTTCCCGCAAGGAGTCCACGGCGTTCTTGCCGCGATGCCGTTCGCGGTTTGGCTCTATCTCGCGATCGAACAGTTGCCACTTGCCGCGGAAGAATCGCACGATCCGCGCAAGGACATGCCGCGTGGGATTCTTCTCGGGATCTTCACGCTGATGGCGAGCGCGTTTCTTGTGCTCACGCTTAATTCCAGCCTCGCGCCGGGATCGTGGGGCTTGAAGACGTCGGGTGAGCCGTTGCTTGACGGGTTGCGCACGCTGTTCGGCACAGACATCGCGAAGATTTTGGCGCTTGTCGCTATTGCGGGGTTGGTCGCCAGCTTTCACGCGATCATTTTCGCTTATGGGCGGCAGATCTACTCGCTGTCGCGAGCGGGCTACTTCCCGCGGTTCCTGTCGGTGACGCATGGCACGCATCACACGCCGCAAGTCGCGCTGATTGCGGGCACGATCATGGGCCTCGGCGTCATGCTCGCCATCTGGTTCATCTACGGGCAGGAAAAGGGCGGTGCGTTCATCGGTGCGGCTCTACTCAACATGGCGGTCTTTGGCGCCATGATCTCCTATGTCATGCAAGCGGTGTCGTTCATACTGCTTCGCATCGACATGCCGCATATCGAGCGGCCGTATCGCAGCCCCTTCGGGATACCGGGCGCGCTTCTCACGCTTGCGATCGCGATCGTGACGATCTCGTTCCAAGTGACGGACCCAGCGTTTCAGGAACCGGTGATCTGGGTTGCCACCTACTATTGCCTGACGATCATCTACTTTGCGATCTTCGGGCGGACCCAGCTGGTCCTGTCGCCTGAGGAGGAGTTTGCGATCTCCAAGGGCAAGGAGGGCTACAAGAGCCACTGACGGTGGAGCGGCGTTCGAAGGAGGTTGCGCGCGGGCGCAGCCTCCTTTCTATTTGGGGCGCACTTCGGAGCGCTTCGCATGGACCCTCGCCAAGTCAAAACCGCAGCCGACGCGCGCGCCATCGTCGAGGCGCGCAACCTCTCCCACGTCAAAGTCGGCGTGTTCGATATCGACGGCGTCTTGCGCGGCAAATACATGGGACGGGAGAAGTTCTTCTCTGCGCTCGAGAAGGGGTTCGGCTTTTGCGACGTCGTCTTGGGTTGGGACTCGAACGATCAGCTTTATGACAATGTGAAGCTGACGGGCTGGCACACGGCCTATCCGGACGCCAACGTGCGCGTGCTGCCCGAGACGTGCCGCGCGGTGCCGTTCGAAGGCGACATGGTGACGTTCCTCGCCGAGTTCGAAGGTGAGGCCGAGGCGTGTTGTCCGCGCGGGGTGCTGAGGCGCGTTCTCGCGAAAGCCGATCGGATGGGGTTTGGCGTGCGTGCGGCGGCGGAGTTCGAGTTCTTCGTCTTCGAGGA
>CAYXQB010000318.1:0-3365 GCA_964466435.1 uncultured Flavobacteriaceae bacterium
AACGAGCCCCGTGTATTCGGCGTTTCGCTTAGCGCGCGCATGAACTGACGGTCATTCGGTATCCGAAAATTTAGGGCGTCGCCTCCGGGCGACGCCTTTTTTCTTGGACCGAAGCAAATGACGCCGCTAGCAATCACCCAACGGGGGAAACTCCGTTAACTCCGCCCCCTTCCAACTATGATCCCAGCTGGATTGCAGGCGGCGCGGGCGCACCCCGCCAATACGCAACTGAACCCCGGGGGAAGAAATGTCTGGAACTCTAAAATCACGCATGATGGTCGCCTGCGCGACCGTCGCTCTTTTCGCAGTGCCCAGCGTGGCGTTTGCACAAAGCACATCGCCCGATAACGATGTCGAAGTGATCGTAACCGCCACCCACCGTGCGGCGGCGATCCAGGACGTGCCGTTCTCGATCAACGCTCAAACCCAGGAAGACATCCAGCGCTCCGGCGCCGGCACCCTTGAGGATCTGTCGCGCAATGTTGCGGGCCTCACCATTCAGAACCTCGGCCCAGGCCAAAGCCAAGTCGCGCTTCGCGGCGTGTCCGCCGGCCAGATCGTCCGCGACCAGCCGGGCGTCAAGGAACAGGTCGGTGTCTATCTCGATGAATCGGTGATCTCGCTGTCGCTGTTCACGCCAGATATCGATCTTTACGATCTTGCCCGCGTCGAAACCCTCCGCGGCCCGCAAGGCACGCTCTTTGGCTCGGGCTCGGTGGGCGGCACGGTTCGCTACATCACCAATCAGCCGAACCTCGATGAGCAGGAAGGTTCGCTCGAAGCCAACGTCAATACGCTCACCGATGGCGGCACCGGCGGCCACCTCAAGGGCATGCTCAACATGCCGATCGTGGAAGGCCAGTCTGCGCTACGCGTCGTCGCCTATCACACAGAATATGCCGGCTTCATCGATGCGCTCGGCCCAGCTGGCGGCGATGACGTCAATAGCGGCCAACGTTCCGGCATCCGCGCCGCGCTCACTCTGGAGCCGACGCCTAATCTCACGATCACGCCGCGCGTTGTCTATCAAGAGCTGAACACCGATGGATTCAATCGCCAGGAAGTGTTCAACCTCTATGCCAACCCCTTCACCACGCCTGCGGTGACGTTCAACGAGCGCGAGCAGTACCTGCTGCTGCAGGAAGCGTTCGAAGACGAAACCATGCTCGTTGATTTGGACATCGAGTACGATTTCGCCGGCATGACACTCGCGTCGATCACCAGCTACATCGATCGCTCGATCCTGGTGAGCCGCGACGCCAGCGCCCTCACCGGCAGCGTCTCGGTGGACCTCGCGTTCGCCACCCCGGCGGTATCGTTGCCGTCCAACCTCCGCGACACCACCGAGCTGCAACAGCTCACTCAAGAAGTGCGTCTGAGCTCGAATAGCGACGGTCCGTTCCAATGGCTGGTCGGCGCCTTCTACTCCGACGTCGAGCGCGTGTATGCGCAGCGCCTGCCCACGCCGGGCTATGACGCGGCCACCGACGCCCGCTTCGGCGCCGGCACGGCGGCGGGGGCCGCCAACGGCTTCGGCCCTGACTCCCCGTATAACGCCGACCTGCCGTACGACATCACCCAGACGGCCATCTTCGGCGAGGCCAGCTACGACATGACAGAGCGCCTCACCATGACGGTGGGCGGTCGCTACTACGACTTCGAGGAAGAGCGCAGCTTTACATCGGGCGGCCTCTTCTCCAACGGCGACAACCGCACCGACAGCACCCAGTCGAGCGGCTTTACCCCGCGGATCATCGCTAGCTACGATGTGAGCGACGCCATGACCCTGAACGCGCAAGCCTCGCAGGGCTTCCGGCTCGGCGGCGTCAATGACCCGCTCAACCTGCCGCTCTGCACGGACGAAGACGAAGCCATCTTCGGCAGCTTCCAAGCGTATGACGACGAAACCTCGTGGAACTACGAAGCCGGCATGAAGGTCAGCCGTGGCGGATTTACCTTCAACGCGGCCGCCTTCTACAACGACATCAAAGACCTGCAGGTCACTCTCGACGCTGGCTCCTGCTCGTCGCGGATTTCGTTCAACGTTCCTGAAGCGCACGCCTCCGGCATCGAGTTCGAGTTCTCGGCCACTCCGATGGCTGGTCTCGAAGTATCGCTCGCCGGCAGCGTGGTCGAAGCGCAGTTCGACTCGACCGTTCGCGACGGCAGCAACAACGTCATCGGCGGTATCGAGGAAGGCAACCGCCTCGCGTCGGTGCCGGAGTTCCAGATCGCAGCGACAGCGGCCTATTACTTCCCGCTCGACAGCTGGCGCACTGGCCTTGAAGGCTTTGTCGGCGGCTCGCTGCAGCACGTTTCGAGCCGCTTCACGCAGCCGAGCGACCAGGTGAACAATCCGCGCAACTTCGTCTCCGGCCTCGCCTTCGGCGGCGCGACTGGAACGGAAGTCACCACGGTTGATCTCGAGCTCGACGCCTACACCCTCATCAACGTCAACGCCGGTGTCGAAGCGGATGATTGGGCGCTCATCGTCTACGTGAACAACGTGGCCGACGAGAACGCCGATCTCGCCTTCGATCGCGAGCGTGGCGGCCGCGCCCGTCTCGGCTTCCACACCAATAGCCCGCGCACCTTCGGCGTGACGGTGCGCAAGACGTTCTAACCAATACTGAAGCAGAACGCTTCAGATCGCAGCGGCGGGCGGATCGGGAAACCGGTCCGCCCGCTTGCATTTGCGCCCGGCTTTCGCCATGCCGCCAAGAGGGAACATGGGCCATGAACGACTGGCTGGCTGGCGGCGTCATCTACCAGATCTATCCCCGCTCGTTTCGCGATGCGGATGGCGATGGCGTGGGCGACCTCAAGGGCGCCATCGCGAAGCTGGACTACGTCGCCAGCCTCGGGGTCGATGCGATCTGGCTTTCGCCCTTCTTCCGTTCGCCGATGAAGGATTACGGCTACGACGTCTCGGACTATATCGACGTCGATCCGTTGTTCGGCTCCCTGGCTGACGCCGACGCGCTCATCGCTCGCGCTCATTCCCTAGGGCTGAAGGTGATCATCGATCAGGTGTGGTCGCATTCGTCGGACCAACACTCCTGGTTCGTCGAGAGCCGCAACAGCCGAGATAATCCAAAAGCAGATTGGTACGTCTGGGCAGATGCAAAGCCTGACGGTTCGCCGCCCAACAATTGGCAAGCCATGTTCGGCGGTGGCGCGTGGACCTGGGACGCGCGCCGCCGGCAATATTATCTGCATAACTTCCTGGCCGAGCAGCCGGATCTCAACGTGCGCAATCCCGCCGTGCAGGACGCTTTGCTTGAGAGCGCGCGATTCTGGCTCGAACGCGGCATCGATGGTTTCCGGCTCGATGTGGTGAACTTCTACATTCACGACGCGCAGCT
>CAYXQB010000319.1:0-3343 GCA_964466435.1 uncultured Flavobacteriaceae bacterium
GCCGATTTCGAAATAGAGGGACATGATGCGTATCTCCTTCCGCCGCACGCGGCACACAATAACAGGTTCGACGACTACACCTGTTGGCTCGCGGGCGTAGGGCAGGGCGCAGAGACGGCCGCTAACCCACCAATTTCCCCATTGCCGAAAGCCCCAGACGGGTGTCTGCTAACCCGAACCGCCATTGCCACCGCACTCGGGAGACTTCGATGAACATCGCCGCCCCCATCGACATCCGCGCCGCGCGCGAAGCGGCCTATGCCGCGCCGCTGGAGACGCTGAACCCCGCCCAGCCCGCGCTGTTCCAGGCCGACGCGATGTGGCCCTATTTCGAACGGCTGCGCAAAGAAGACCCGGTCCACTACACGGCGGAAAGCGAATTCGGCGCCTATTGGTCGATCACGAAGTTCAACGACATCGTGGCGATCGACTCGAACCACCAGACGTTCTCGTCCGACTACACGCGCGGCGGCATCACGATCGCCGGCGGCACGACGAACTTCGAACCGCTGCCCATGTTCATCGCCATGGACCCGCCGCGCCACGACGTGCAGCGCAAGGCGGTGACGCCCGCCGTTGCCCCGGCACAGCTCGCCGCGATGGCGCCGCAGATCCGCGAACGCGCGGCCGGCATCTTGGATTCGCTTCCGATCGGCAAAGAGTTCGACTGGGTCGACCTCGTCTCGAAGGAACTGACCGCGATGACGCTGGCGACGCTGTTCGGCGCGCCGCAGAAGGACCGCCGCCAGATCACGCACTGGTCCGACGTCGTGACGGCGGTACCGATGAAGGGCGGCCTGATCGAAACGTTCGAGGAGAAGCTGAAGGTCTTCGACGAGTACAACGCCTACTTCGTCGGCCTGTGGAACGAGAAGGTCAACGCGCCGCCGCAAGCGGACATGATCTCGATGCTGGCCCACCACCCGGAAACGCGCAACATGGCCCCGCGCGAATACTTCGGGAACGTGGTGCTGCTCACCGTCGGCGGCAACGACACGACGCGCAACACGATCTCGGGCTCCGTGCTCGCGCTGAACCGCAACCCCGCCGAATACGCGAAGCTGCGCGCGAACCCGGGCCTCATCCCGAACATGGTCTCGGAGACGATCCGCTGGCAAACCCCGCTCGCCCACATGCGCCGCACGGCGGTCAAGGACTACGAGTTTGAGGGCAAGAAGATCAAAGAAGGCGACAAGGTCGTCATGTGGTATGTCTCCGGCAACCGCGACGACGAAGTGATCGACCGCCCGAACGACTACATCATCGACCGCGACCGCGCCCGCCACCACGTCTCCTTCGGCTTCGGCATCCACCGCTGCGTCGGCAACCGCGTGGCGGAGTTGCAGCTCACAATCATCTGGGAAGAAATCCTAAAACGCTTCCCCGAAATCGTGGTGACCGCCGAACCGAAGCGCACGTACTCCACGTTCGTGAAGGGCTACGAAACGCTGCCGGTGGTGATTCCGAAGCGGAACTAAGTAACCGGCACCCGCAGCGCCGCAAGCGCGAACGCGGCCAGCATTGCCACGTGAAGCACGGTCACGGCGCGGTTGCCGCGTCTCAGCCTGCGCGCTTCGCGCTCGTGCGCGGCACGGTCCGGGCGCATCGCTTTGAAGCCGTGCAGCACGTCGTCGATGCCTAGGAAAAACCCAAGTGTCAGGCGCACGAAGAAGAGCAGCCACGCAAGCCGCCACATCCCTACCGGATCGAGCCCCAGAAATTCGGCAACGCTGATCAACGACAATGCCCCCAAGGCGAGATGATCGCGGGCCGCAACGCCGCGTCAAGCGCGTGGGCCGGCTCACGCCCGCGGGAATCGCAGCCACGCCGCGACAACCGCAAGGAGAACACCGCATAGAGGCTGCGCTCGCGAACGCTTTAGTTGCCAACGCGCAACCGCTGCTGTGCAATCGGTGCGAGCCGCAGGAAACGAACCATGCCGACCGACACCGCACGCACCTCCGCCGCACTCGACGCCGTACGCATCGCCGTCGCCGTGCTGATCTGGATCCACGGCGCCGCGCGCCTGTGGTTCGGCGGCGTCGAACCGTTCGGCGGCTGGCTCGACAGCCAAGGCTTCCCATTCGGCGTGCAACAAGCGTGGGCGGTCACGATCTACGAACTGATCGCGCCGCTCTTCATCATCGCGCGCAGGTTCGTGACGCTCGCCTGCCTCGGCCACATCTTCATTCTTTCGGTCGGCCTCGTGCTCGTGCACGCGCCGGTCGGCTGGTTCGTCGTCGGCCTCGGTCGCAACGGCGTCGAGTACAGCGTGCTGCTCATCACCTGCCTCATCGCGGTCGCCTGGGCGCACTGGCCGTGGCAGCTGCCGGGCAAGGCCTGACGTCCGCACGAAATCCGCGCCACTCTTGACCGAGATCAACGACCGCCTGACACCACGGGCGGCATCATAGGCTGCACTCAATCTCATGGAGACGGCCCCATGCGGACTCTCTCGGACATCGTCCTCAATCAGCGCCCGCTCACGATGGCGCCCGCCGCGTGCGTCAGGGAAGCCTGCAAGCGGATGCAAGAGCACCGCGCGGGCTCGGTCCTCGTCACGGACGAGCGCGGCCAGCTCGTCGGCATCTTCACCGGCCGCGACGCGGTCAACCGCGTACTTGCGGCCGGGCGGAACCCCGACACGACGGCGCTCGCCGATGTCATGACGCCAAAGCCCGCCACGATGACACCGGAAAAGAGCGCCATCGAAGCGCTACGCCTGATGTGGGACGGCGGCTTCCGTCACATTCCGGTTGTCGATTGCGGCAAGCTCGTGGGCGTCGTCTCGCGCGGCGACTTCAAAGGCACGGAACGCGACCGCCTGGACGAAGAACGCGACCTCTGGGAACACATGCGCTAAGCGCCCGCCTTCGCCAAGTGGCGTAAGCCACCCGAAGCCAAAGGCGAAGGGTGGTGGGTGATGCAGGGATCGAACCTGCGACCCGCTGATTAAGAGAAATCTGCCTTGGGATAGCTGCAATGAGCATGCGCAAGCGGGTGTAGCGCCGCCCCTTACTTTCTGCGGATTTGCCGATTACCGAGAATGCACTCATGAGCAGCATGAGGCAATGGCTTGGTACCCACGTGATACCCGAACGCAAAAGTCAACGCCGTGCCCGGTTGACGAATTCCCTTGCCGACGCCGTCAAGCCAACGGCAACGGGCGAGATCGTCTGGGACAACGAAATCCCAGGCTTCGGCCTGAAGGTGAGCCCGTCTGGGCGCAAGACTTACATCCTAAAGTACCGCGTGGCCGGAGGCCGTGGCGGCCAACAACGCAAGCCTACGATCGGCGAGCACGGTGCGATTGCGTGTCAACAGGCCCGCGACATCGCGCGCA
>CAYXQB010000320.1:0-3338 GCA_964466435.1 uncultured Flavobacteriaceae bacterium
GTGTCGCTCAATCCGCAGGTTTTCTCGTCGCAGAAGGGCGGGATATTGATGGCGTACGGCAATCCGGCGCAGCGCCATCCGGTGCTGCACCGGGCCTCGCTCGATCAGCTGATCAATATGGATCAGCCGATCCACTTCGAGCTTCGGCGCGAGTATTTGCCGTTTTTCACGGCGAAATACGTCGCCGATTTGAAGGTCAAGGTTGAGGGCAAGGTGACGGCGCTGCTCGACACGATAGCGCCGATGGGCAAGTGCGACCTCGTCGAGCATCTGTCGGCGGAACTGCCGTTGTTCACGTTGTCGGAGATCTTGGGCATCCCGGAGAGCGACCGGCCGAAGCTCGTGCGATGGATGCACTATCTCGAGATCGCCGGCTATGTGATGGCCGAGAAGAATTTTGGCGCGGTCGATCCGAACTTCTTCGGCGACTTCATGTCCAACGTCGCCGAGATGTTCGAGTATGGGCGCGATCTTCTTTTGAAGCGTCGTGCCGAACCGCGCGAGGATTTGCTGACGGCATTGGCTCTGGCGAAGGTCGGCGGCGATGTTCTGCCAGACAACTACCTCGACGGCTCGTGGCTCCTTATCGTGTTCGCGGGCAACGATACGACACGCAATTCGATCTCGGGGGCGATGAAGTTGCTCACCGAGTTTGCGGCCGAGAAGGCACGGGTGCAGGCGAACCTCTCGCTGTTGCCGACGATGGTCGATGAGGCCATCCGCATGGTCTCGCCCGTCATGTACATGCGCCGCACTGCCACAAAGGACACCGAAATCCGCGGGCAGAAAATCGCCGAGGGCGAAAAGGTGATCATGTATTACGGCGCGGCGAACCGCGATCCGGCAGTGTTTCCCGAACCCGACCGGTTCGATGCGGCGCGTGCGAACGGGAAGGACCACGTCGCGTTCGGCATCGGACCGCACGTCTGCTTGGGACAGCGGGTTGCGAACATGCAGCTTGAGGCCGTGTACCGGCAGATATTCACGCGTTTCCCCGACATGCGCTGGACGGGCGAGATCGACATCGCGCCGAACAATTTCGTGCACGCCATTCGCAAGCTTGGCGTCGAATTCACGCCTGAGAAGAAACGCGCGGCATGAGCTGGGAGAAGGACGTCGAAGAACTGCGTCGGCGCCAAGCGCTCGCGCAGGAGATGGGCGGCGAGGAGCGGGTTGCGAAGCACCGCTCGCTCGGCAAGCTGACCGTCCGCGAGCGCGTCGACGCGTTGCTCGATCCCGGATCGTTTCATGAGGTGGGTTCGATCACCGGATCCGCCGAGTATGGTCCCGACGGTCAGATGCTTGCGTTCACGCCGGTGCCATTCATTTTCGGGCGCGGGTTGATCGACGGGCGGCCGGTCGTGGTTGCGGGCGACGACTTCACGGTGCGCGGCGGGTCGGCCGATATGGCGGGCAAGCGCAAGCAGGAAGTGGCCGAGCAGATGGCGCGCGAGCTGCGGCTGCCGATCATCCGCTTGATCGACGGCTCAGGCGGTGGCGGGTCGGTCAAGACCTACGAGCAGACGGGCTTCACCTACGTGCCGGCCAATCCGGCGTGGGACGACGTCGTTGCGAACTTGGCGACGGTGCCGGTTGTCTCGCTCGCGCTTGGGTCCGTCGCGGGCCTGGGTGCCGCGCGCGCCGTGACGAGCCACTATTCGATGATCGTCAAAGGCACCGCGCAGATGTTCATTGCGGGGCCGCCGGTGGTGAAGCAGATCGGCGAGGATTTGACGAAGGAAGAACTCGGCGGTTCGGCGATCCACACGAAGAACGGCGCGATCGACGACGAGGTCGAAAGCGAGGCCGAAGGGTTCGCGCGGGCGCGGCGGTTCTTGTCCTACCTGCCGTCGTCGGTATTCGACGTGCCGCCGCGGGGGCCGCAAGAGGACGATCCCGCGCGGCGCGAAGAAGCGCTGATCAAGATCGTGCCGCGCTCGCGCCGGCAGGTCTACAAGATGCGCGCCATTGTCGAGGCGGTGTTCGACAAGCGCTCGTTCTTTGAGATCGGGCGTGGGCACGGGCGTTCGTCCATTACGGGCTTGGCACGGCTCGACGGGTGGCCGGTTGCGGTGCTTGCCAGCGATCCGTTCGTCTATGGCGGTGCGTGGACGGCGGAGTCGAGTTTGAAGGTCACACGCTTCGTCGATTTTGCGGAGACGTTTCACCTGCCGGTCGTGCATCTCGTCGATATTCCAGGGTTCCGCATCGGGCTGGAGTCGGAGCAGGCGGCAACGATCCGCCACGGCGCACGGGCGATGACGGCGATTTATCAGGCAAGCGGGCCGTGGTGCACGATCCTGATCCGCAAGGCGTTCGGTGTTGCGGGGGCGGCGATGAGCAACGCGACGCGGTTGCCGTTTCGCTATGCGTGGCCGTCCGGGGATTGGGGATCTTTGCCGCTCGAAGGCGGAATCGAAGCGGCCTACCGGCGCGATCTTGAGACGGCGGACGATCCTGTGAAGCTGCGTGCAGAGATCGATGAGCGGCTCAATCGCGTGCGTTCGCCGTTTCGAACGGCCGAGAAGTTCGGGATCGAAGAGATCATCGACCCGCGCGATACGCGCAAGGTGCTTTGCGCGTTTGCCAACTTGGCGGCGCCGCTGCGCGCACCGGGGATGAGGGCGACAGCGTACCGGCCGTAAGCGCGGCCGGGCCGCTTGAAAGCGGCGTGCGCTCGAATCGCACAGGAACTAATTCCTTTCGCTTCGGTACAAGTTGTTTCCAAATCCTTTCGCCTGGCTTATCGGGGACATGTTGCGTCCAGTTTACATCGGCACTGAATCCCGAGTGACACAAAACCTGTCGCGAGAGTCGGGGTAAGTCCTTGATCGAAAGTATCTATTCCGGGGTCAGAGTAAAATTCTCATCAACCATTTGGCCCTAGCGTTGCCCCAGTAACGAATCGGAAACCACGCCGACTGGGCGTGGAGGCGGGCTCGCGTGACGAAGGCTCACTACGCTGGCGACACCGACGGAGGCAGAGACGCCGCCGTGCGAGGCGCTGCGCGCGGGCCAAACGAAGGCGAGCGTGTCCGGCGGCATCGTGTGCGCAATGCAGCGTTGATCGCGGGCGTTTCGGCCTATGCGCTCCTGGCCAGCTCGGCGATCGGCGATCCGGCAGCGAATGCACCGAGTTTCACGCAGACGACGGCAGGGGCGATTTCGACGACGGTGCCGGACGGCGTCTGCGCGATGAGAGCGTCCGTAACCGGCGGCAGCGGCGCGTCGTCGGGTACAAGTGCGGCGATTACGGGTGGGCGCGGCGCTGGCGGCGCGATCATCGGCGCTACTTTCCAGGTGTTGCCAGGGCAGGCGGTCACCGGCGCGGTCGGGTC
>CAYXQB010000321.1:0-3304 GCA_964466435.1 uncultured Flavobacteriaceae bacterium
CTCGATCGCTACTATCCCTACACGCCGCCCGCGACCGAACCGGTGAAGCCGGGCCTGACGGCGAAAGACGTCGAAGGCTCGTATCAAACGAGCCGTCGCGCCGATACGTCGCTGCTCAAGTTCTTCTCGGAGCTTTCCCAGCCCACCGTCACCGCACGCGACGACGGCAGTTTGGAAGTCAGCGCGCTGATCGGCGTGAACGGTCAGCCCCGCCGCTGGACTCCCCTCGGCGACGGCGTCTTCCGGGATGTGAACGGCCAAGATCGGCTCATCTTCGCGAAGGGAGAAGATGGCCGCATTCAGTTGCTCAGTTGGGCGACCGGCGTGATGGTCTTCCAGCGCGTGAACTTCTTCCAAAGTTCGCTCTTCTACGTCGCGACTTTTCTGACGTCCGCCCTGGCTCTTCTTCTCAATCTTCTGCTCTGGCCCGTCGCCGCAATCGTCCGCCGCCGCTACTACTCGGCGCTCGAGTGGCGCGCGAAAGATCACCTCTTGCGCCTCGGCACGATGCTCGCGGCCGCAGCGTTGCTCACGATGATTGTCGGCATTGCGTCCGTGTTCATACCGCGCCTCGACGATCCATGGACGCTCGACGGCACGCTGGACCCGACGATACGTCTCTTTCAGTACATCGGCATCGCTGGCGCAATCTTCACACTGGTCGCAATTTGGAACGCCGCCCAATCCTGGACCAACCCCGTCCGCGGCTTACTCGGGCGCTTGAAGGAGACCGCCGTGGCACTAAGCTGCGTCGGGCTTGTCTGGTTCGCGTGGACGATGAACCTGTTCGACCTCAGCCTGCGCTATTGATCGCCGTCATTGGCCCCAGCGCCGCGCGGGAGATGCGTTCACCATACCGCCGAGCGTCACTTTTCCGTTGCACGGTGCAGGGCTGGCGTTGTGCAATCGCGCGACGCTGGGGCCCGGGGGTTCACGAATGAAAACGGCAGGGATAATCGCGGCGACGCTCGTCGGGTTCGCGCTGTGCGCTTGTGCGACGACGGAGGCATTGAACGAAGACAAGCCTGATCCGAAGAACCCGTTTCCGAGCACTTACCGGGCGCTGCCGGCTACGCCCACGGCGCTGGTCGGCGCGACCATCCTGACCGGCACCGGCGAGCGCATCGAAAATGGCACGGTCCTGCTGAAGGATGGCAAGGTGGAGTCGGTGGCCGCCGGCGCAGCACCACCCGCCGGCTACGCAGTCGTTGATGCAAAGGGCAAGTGGATCACGCCGGGCATCATCGACGTACATTCCCACCTCGGCGTCTATCCCTCGCCCGGCATCGCAGCGCACAGCGACGGTAACGAAGCGACGGACCCGAACACTGCCGAAGTCTGGGCGGAACACTCGATCTGGCCGCAGGACGAAGGCTTCAACAGCGCGCGGCGCGGTGGCGTCACGACGCTGCACATTCTCCCGGGTTCGGCCAATCTGTTCGGCGGCCGCTCCGTCACGCTGAAGAACGTGCCCGCGCGCACAATGCAAGGTATGAAGTTTCCCGGCGCGCCGTACGGCTTGAAGATGGCCTGCGGCGAGAATCCGAAGCGCGTCTACGGCGGCAAGCAGCGCACACCGGCGACGCGCATGGGCAACGTTGCAGGTTACCGTGCGGCGTGGATCAAAGCAGAGCAATACGCAAAGAAGCTGAAAGCCGCGGCCGCCGGCGACGGTGCGCCGCCCGATCGCGATCTCGAACTGGAAACGCTGGCGGGCGTCCTCAACGGCGAAATCTTGGTTCAGAATCACTGCTACCGCGCCGACGAGATGGCGATCATGATCGATATCGCCAAAGAGTTCGGCTACAGGATCACGGCATTTCACCACGCATCCGAGGCCTACAAGGTCGCCGACCTTCTCGCGAAGGCCGACATTTGCTCGGCAACATGGGCGGGCTGGTGGGGCTTCAAACTCGAAGCCTATGACGGCATCGAAGAGAACGCGGCACTCCTTCACAACGCGGGCGCCTGCGCGGTGATCCACTCGGATGACGCCAATCTTACCCAGCGCCTCAATCAGGAAAGCGCGGCCGCGATCGCCGCGGGACGCCGTCTCGGTATCGTCGTCAACGATGCTGATGCAATCAAATGGATCACCGCGAACGCCGCAAAGATGCTGGGCATCGCGGACAAGACCGGCACCCTCGAGGCCGGCAAGATGGGCGATGTGGTGATCTGGAGCGCTAATCCGTTTTCGGTCTACGCCAAGGCGGAGAAGGTGTACATCGACGGCGCGCTCACCTACGACCGTGCCGACCAACGCTACCAGCCGAAGTCCGACTTCATGCTCGGTCACCCTGAGGGAGGCAATTGATGCGCTGGCTCCTCGCTCTCCTCTCCGCGCTGCTCCTCGCGGCACCCGCTTTTGCAGACACACTTGCGGTCACGAACGCTCGCATCTTCACAATGGGAAAAGCTGGGGAACTTCGCTCCGGTACGATCGTCATTGTGAACGGTCGCATCACGGCGTTGGGCGCAAGCGTCCGCCTCCCCTCTAACGCGCGCGTCATCGACGCGAAGGGCATGACTGTCACGCCCGGCGTTTTCGTCGCCGGCACGAACCTAGGCGCGGTCGAGGTCGACCTTGAGCAGACTGCGAATGACGGCGCGGCCAGCGCCTCGTCGCTGAGTGCGGCCTTCGACGTCCAATACGGCATCGACCCCACGGCGACGGTGATTCCCGTCGCCCGAGCAAGCGGCGTGACCCACGCCCTGGTAACGCCGGGCTACGCCGATGCCGCGGAGCGCGAGCTGCTGTTTGCTGGTCAAGCGGCCTTGATCAGCCTCGCCGAAGGACGGACGCCGATCCTGCGTCCACGGGCTGCCATGGTGCTCGAGCTCGGCGAAGGCGGTGCCGCGCGGGCGGGAGGCGCGCGCGGCGCGTTGATCCCCGCGCTGAAGGCCGATCTCGCCGACGTGCGCTGGTACATGCGCCGACGCGGTGCCTACAACACCGGCGCTTCGCGCGAACTCCGCCTCTCGACCGAGGATCTGCAAGCACTGATCCCTGTCGTGCGTGGCCGGATGCCGCTCATCGTCGCCGCACACCGCGCCGCCGACATCCAAGCGGTGCTGAAGCTCGCCCGCGAAGAACGATTGCGCATCGTCCTCAGCGGTGCCGAGGAAGGCTGGATGGTCGCGCAGGACATCGCCAAGGCGCGCGTGCCGGTGCTACTGAGCGCAACCGCAAACCTTCCCGCGAGTTTCGAGTCGATCGGAGCCACACTGGAAAACGCGGCCCGCTTGCATGCCGCCGGCGTGACGATCGCGTTCTCGAACGGCGAGGACGGACATCGCATCCGCG
>CAYXQB010000322.1:0-3297 GCA_964466435.1 uncultured Flavobacteriaceae bacterium
AAGGATGACGGCGTTGCCTTACTTCGTGCCATCTATCAGATCGAAACCTAGAGGAGCTAGGTGCGGAGCAGACAGCTCGGGACGTAACCTGGGTCTTGATACTCGAACAGCTGAACTTGCCCCATCGAGGTCAGCTGCTGACCGAGGAATATCGACAGCGCTAACGGCCCGAAGAAGAAGAGGCGCGTCTTCCTAAGGCCGCGCGCTTTGAGGATTTCGCCCAGACGGTCTCTTGCCGCCCGCGCCATCGCGATGGCGTCGCTCGCGCCTGCAATCGACTGCGCGCCCTGCGTCGGCGGTGATAGGAAAACGAAGGCGTTAGGCGGCGCGCCCGATGCCTCTACGAACGACATCACATCGCGACGCCCGTCGCCGCGAATGTTGAAGCCGACAACGAGATCGTCGCTCTCGGCGGCGCCTTCGATCACCTCCAGCTGCAGCGCAAATTCAGAATTAGGCGCGGCGTCGGATCGCCAATGCTCCCGCGCCGGCGGTTGGGGCATTTCGAACGCCCAATTACCGACGGTTGGAAACGCGGCGCCGAGCGCGATGCCGGTTGAAAGCGCGCACTTGCCGCGAAACTGGATCAAGCGGGCGGCGCCTGCGGTCATGATCGTTTTGCGCAGCGTGTCGAGCTGGGGAAGCAGGTCTTTAGCCCAAACCTTTGGCGTGGGCACGCGCCGGTCGGCGCGATTGAAATGCGCTGTCCAGTCCAGTTCGTAGTCCGCCGGCGGCTCGTATGTCTCTTTCGTCCAGTTGTGGATCCAGACGGTTACATTGGATTCTGGCGAAAGCGCCGGCAGCACCGCGGCGCGCAGCAAACTCTCGATTGTAGATTTTTCGAGCACGACGCCTTTGCTCGCGCCGACGCGGCGCACGAGTTCGGCATATGCAGGTTGCACCATGGCGCGCAGTTTTCCCGCGAAGTCCGGATGGCTGAGCAGGCGGGCTATGAAGAGTTCGATGGCGCGGTCGTCATGCGCGAGATCGCCGTGTCCGATCTCGATCAACACCTTGTCGTGAATGAATGCGATCTGATCTTCACTGAGACCATGTGCGCGCATGCGCTCATCGACATCGCTCTTCGTCGAAGCCAGCGCGCCGGCAGCGTCGTCGTAGAAGGGCGTCGCGCCGCGCAGGCGAGCCAAGCCCGTCTCGACGGGCCGCAGCGCTGGGGACAGCGCAGGGCAGGCGAGGCGAAACGCTTCGTATACGCCGGGCATGCCCGCGTCGAAGCGGCGGAATGTCTCGACTACGTCCTTGAACTCGCTTGGCGTAACCTCGTGATCCTTGGTCTGGATGTGCTTTCGGCTTGAGCGGCCGTCGGGAACAAATCGGATGTCGATATCGCCTGTGCCTTCGAAGAAGATTTGGTGGAAGCCGGTGTCTTGCAGCCAGAGCGGTAGATGGCAGACGACGTACCGCGTCTGAAAGTCGAGGCCTTTGCCCCCCACAATGCCGCCCATGGCGGTTGGGGTCACGAGTGATCCGCTCGGGCTTTCGGGAGGCTGCGGGGGCACCGTCATGGACCGTTCCTATTGTCCGAACGTCGCGCCGAACAGTTTGCGCCAGAGCTTACGACTTTCGGCTTCGTCGCCAGAATCGAGCGCGCTTCGCGCCGTTTGCGCCGCCGGCTTCACCTGATCGAGAAACGCATCGAACTCATCGCTCGACCAGCGCTTGGCGACGTTCACGGTGGCTTCGCCTGGGTCGGTGATGTGCGGGACGCTGCCCGTGCCGCGGTAGAAGCCATAATTGGCTTGAATGCCCTCCAGCACGCTCACAATTGCGCGGGCGTGCGAGGACGGTTTGCCGATGCTTTGATGCACGAGCGTCTCGAGGATGTAGGATTTTGGCTTCGACTTCTCGGTCGGCAGACGATCGCGCCAAGCTTTCATCAGCTTCACAGTTTGCACGTAGAAGCCATCGGTTGCGTCGTTCTTGTTGATCGCCGCGGTGATCTGACCTTTCGGGTGAGACCGAACCCATTGCTTGGCGTCGCGGTCCGGAATCCAGAGCGGGCCGTCATCGTCAGAGATCGGTGCGCCCGGCACGATGTCGAGCCACACGCCTTTTTCGGCGGCGGCGCCGATCGAACGGCCCTGCGGGCGCGTTTCATCGTAGTATTTTCCGAGGACGCCCTCGATCCACGCGAGAACGACCTCCGGCTCTGTAATCGAAGTATCGATGTCGAGAACGCAGATGACGTCGACATCGTTGATGGCGTGGATCGCAGTGCTGCGTGCATAGGAGCCGGACAAAAACGTCTTCTTATGGGCGTCCTTGGTCTCCTCATCCGATCTGAGTTGATCGCGGACCTTCTCGTGCGCACATTTCGCGTTCTTGACGGCGTCGTCGTCAGGTTCGATCGAGCTTAGATAGGCGCGGAAGGCTCCTGCGAATTCCACGTTAGCCGTCCTTGTCCGCAAGCGCCGGCAAGTCCGACGGATTGAGCCCGTACGATCCCGCCAACGCGGCGACGAAATCACCGCAAACAGGACATGCTTCGTCGCGGTCGAAGTAGATGCCGTACCAGCGATTGATCGTCATCTCGTCACTGCTTTCGCTCAAGGGCGGCAGGTCGGCGTATTGCGTGCCGGGCTCGGGGCGGTTCAGCCACAAATAGCACGGTGCATCGAAGTCGCGGCGCAGCGCGTTTAGCGTCGAGGACTTGTCGGCGATCAGTTCGAGCAACGCCAGCTTGGCCATCTGCGTGGCGATCGGCAGGACGTCGAGCGAAAGCCCCGGTTCGACCGCCACGGGCCGGTCGGAGTAAGCGATCTCGGCGGCGTCGCCTGCGGATGAAACCTCGGTGTCCGACGCTTCCTCCGGCATCGCGGCGACGAAGCATTGATGACAGGGCGATTGCTTTGGCCGAACCCGCAAGATCTGCCCGCCGAAAGCGCGGCGGAAGGCGCCGCCGTAAAGGGCTGGCACGTTGGCGCTGATGCAGAGTTCATTGATCAACAATTTGCTCTGGCGGTTGTCTGTGCCGCAAACGACAAGGTCAGCGTCTGCGATCAAGGCGGCGATCGCATCTCTGTTGTCGTACCCGACGTCGGCTGCGAGCGCCTGAACGCGCGCCTTCGGGTTCTTTTCGCGGATGAGGTCGCGCATCACGTTCACCTTGGAACGCCCCACCTGCGAAATCCCGCCAGGATGGCGCACGACGTTGCCGACGGTGAGCCGATCACGATCCACAAGCAGGAAGCGGCCAACGCCGCACTTCGCGAGCTCAATGGCGATATGAGCGCCGCCCGTGCCAAGCCCGATGCAAACGACGTTTTTGTCCTTCAG
>CAYXQB010000323.1:0-3261 GCA_964466435.1 uncultured Flavobacteriaceae bacterium
AACAGTCCAAGACCCCAAAGCCGGAAGAAGTCGACGTGCCTTTGCCGGCAGCTGACACCGGCGGATAGCGAGACGCTTCGTACACTGACGAACTTATCTTGCGGCACGGCGCAACGAAACGCGCCGTGCCGCTTTGTTTTGGCGCTCGCGACAGCCACGTAAAAATTGTGGCGTAAAAGATTCAGCACGCTGGGCTTCGTGGTGCGCACCCGCGCGAATCTTCAAAATTAAGAACTGGTTAACCTTTTTGCTTCGTTCATGGGCGCAAGCCTTGAGAAGGCAGAATCGCTCAACGTGCAAGGGCGCCGGCAAGGTTGTTCGCGCACGGAAACACTACGACGGCGTTGCGTGGGATCGTGGCCCACCGCGCAAGAAGGGGAGTTCTTATGTCGACGAAGTTGCAGCGCGCAGGTCTCTTAAGTTCCGTTGCCGCCGTCTCGCTCTTGAGCGCGATGAACGCACAAGCCGTCGAAACGAAGTTCGGCGACGTCGATATCGTCTTCGATACGACGGTGTCATTCGGCGCTTCGATGCGCACAGCTGATCGCGAGACGGAGTTCTTGCCTGAAGCCAACGGGGGGCCGGTCGATCCGCGCACATCCGGTGTCGTTGCGATCAGCGTTCCGGTGATTCCGACCTACAGCGGCAATACGGCAAGCGCGACCTACACGGCGAACCCCGACAACTTTGACGGCAGCTCGAATGGCGACGATGGCCGTTTGAACTTCGACAACGGCGATCTGATCGGCGCGACCTTCAAGGCGACTCACGATCTGCAAATGTCGTGGCAGAACTACAAACTGTTCGCGCGTGCGATCGGATTCTACGACGTCGTCATGAGCGACAAGAGCGTCGGTGAGCGGTCGCTCCTGACCAACGACGCGATTGGCGACGTGGGCCGCAACTACGAGCTGCTCGACCTGTTCATTTCGGCCGACTACACGGTCGCCGAAATGCCGGTCAACCTGCGTGTCGGCAAGCAAGTCATCAACTGGGGCGAAAGCACGTTCATTCTGAACGGCAACAACTCATTCAACCCGATCGATGTCGGCGCATTCCGCCGCCCCGGCTCCGAAATCAAGGAAGCTTTGGTTCCGGTGAATGCGATATCGGGCTCGATCTCTCTTCCCTTCGACGTCTCCCTCTCGGGCTACTACGCGCTCGACTTTGAGCCGTTCGAACTTGACCCCTCGGGCACGCCGTTCTCCGGCGCCGACGTGATCGCGGCAGGCAGCGGGATCGGCGGCAACCAAGATCGGGCGAGCTTGCTCTCCTCGAGTCTGCTCTCCGGCATGCGCCGCAACTGTACGGCTGGAGCCGGCACGGGTACGCGCGTTGTTCAAACGAATGGCTTGCTAAACGATCCGCTCGTTTCGCAAGGCAGTAGGCTCGATTGCACCGACGACAACGCTTTTACCGGAATTTTCGCCAACGCGATCGACCATACGCAATTCTACACGATCGGCCAAGCGGAGCGGACGCGGTTCGGCTTGGCCGACATGCTGGCAGGCGCCGGGGCTTCGCGAGAAACATTTGGGCTCATCGACTTCGTGAGCGATGGCGAGCGTGCCACCAACGACGACAATCAGTACGGCCTCTCTGCGCGCTACTACGCGGAAGACCTCGGCGGCACCGAGTTCGGCTTCTACTTCCAAAACTATCACAGCCGCTTGCCGTTCGTGAGCGAGCGCGTTGGCGGGCTTGGCACGATCGCAGTCGGCGTCAACGGCAGCTCCGCACAAGCGACGGCCGGCGGCATCGGCGGGCGGCAAATCCTGCCGGCTGGGTGCGGGATCAATGCTGCAGCCCCGCCGGGAAGCGCGATTGTAATGGGTGCAACGGCCAGCGGTTTTGCGACCGCGGTGAATACGGCGTTTGGAGACGCGACAGCGGGCACGGCCGACGGGATTGGCCTGGACGACACTTTGGTGGAGGACCCGCAAGACCTCATCAACGCAGCGTTGGCGGGCACAATCAGTGCGCTGACGGCGGGCCAGCTCACGCTGACCCAAAGCGCGTCCGGATCGTACGACACGGTCATGAACGTGATGAAGTTGAACTGCATGTTGTCTTGGTACCAGAGCCAGAGCATCAACTTCGGCGGCGGTCCGGTTGCGCAGCTTCTGGATGGCGCCGAAACAATCGGCTTGAACTCGGATATCGATCTTTTGGTTGAGTATCCCGAGGATATCCGCAGCTGGGGTTTCAGCTTCAACACGACGCTGTTCGGCTGGGGTGTGCAGGGTGACTTCACCTATCGCCCGGATGCGCCATTCCAGATCGACACCGACTCGTTGACGATCGCTGCAGCGTGGAAGAACTGTGCATTCCAGGCAAACGCAGTGGCCTCTTCGCTAGCGCTTGCCGCATCACGTACGCCGGACGGCTCGTTCCTGCAGCCGAATTGCTTGGCCGCCGGCGGCCTCGGTTTGGCGGCTGGCCAAAGCGAGTACGTCAAGGGCTGGATGGAAAACGAAATGTACACGGCCCAGATCGGCACGACCGCGACATTCACGGCGTCCGACTGGCTGACGGGCATGATCGATGCGGATCTCGCCGTACTCGTCACGGAGATTGGCGTTGTCCACGTTCCGGGCGTTGAAGACAACGATCTCGTTTCGGACGGGACAACGGCAAACACGGCGGCCGAAATACTGAGCCGGAGCCGCCCAGTGTTTGCGAGCACGGGTTGTCAGGGCAGCGAACTGCCGCTTGGTGGCCTCCTGGGGCTGGATTCCAAGGGTCCGCGCCAGTGCCGTCCGACGGACTGGTCGGCCGGCTTCGTCTTCCTCTACCGGCTCGAATACAACAACGCGTTTGACACGGGCTTCACCATCGCGCCGCAGATCGTCTACAGCTACGACTTCGAAGGCACGACACCATCGCCGTACGGCAACTTCCTGGAAGACCGCCAGTCGGTCGGCCTGAGCCTGACTGGAACGCTGAACAACAACTTCCGTGTTGGCGCCACCTACTCGAACTTCTTTGGCGGCCATATCAACAACAAGGCCAAAGACACCGATTTCGCGTCAGTCTCGGCCAGCTACACGTTTTAAGCGAATCATTAAGGTTTCAGCCCATCTCGACCCTGTCGAGATGGGCTAATTTGCGACTTGTTATAAGTCGGAGTACAACTGTGCCTAACGAGCGGACGTATGTCTTCGGGCCGGGGGCGTCGTAACCGTATCTAGACCAGTGAAACTAGGTGGAGGAAATGCAGTGACGAAGAAGCTGATGTTACTGACGGCATGCGCGTTTGCG
>CAYXQB010000324.1:0-3232 GCA_964466435.1 uncultured Flavobacteriaceae bacterium
CGTTGGATCGTCGCCGTCGCATTCGTCGCCAGGATTGCGACAAGCGCGACAACGCCCACGAGCAGAAGAACCTGGAACGCAACATCCTGCGTCCGCCGCGTCCGCCACCAGGGAATAGAGTTGGAGCGAGCCATCAATCTAGAAACGGTCGCCCGTCACCGTACCGGCGGCGCGTAGTGCAGTCCGCCCTTGTTCCAGAGCGCATTCTGTCCGCGCTTGATCTTGAGCGGCGAACCCTGCCCCACATTGCGCTCGAAAATTTCGCCGTAGTTACCGGCTCCCTTCACGATGCGCACGACCCAGTCTTTCGTCAGTCCGATCGACTCGCCGAATGCACCCTCAACACCCAGCAAGCGCCGCACCTCGGGGTTCGCCGACTTGAGCATCTGATCGACATTTTTCGACGTCACGCCAAGCTCCTCGGCATTGAGCAGCGCGAACAGCGTCCAACGGATCAAATCGCCCCACTGCTGGTCGCCCTGATTCACGAGCGGCCCGAGCGGCTCCTTCGAAATGATTTCCGGCAAAATGATGTGATCGTTTGCATTCTTGAGCTTTAGCCGCTCGGCATAGAGCCCGGAGGCGTCCGTCGTATACGCATCGCACCGCCCCGCATCGTAGGCCGCTAGCACCTCAGAGTTCTTCTCGAAGGCGATGACCTTGTACTTGAGCCCGTTCGACCGGAAGTAGTCCGCAAGGTTCAGTTCCGTTGTCGTGCCCGTGTTGGTGCAGACATTCGCACCATTCAGCTGCTTCGCGCTGGTCACGTTCAGCTTTTTCGGCACCATGAAGCCTTGACCGTCGTAGTAGATGACACCCACGAACTCGAGCCCAAGCTGCGTGTCCCGGCTCATCGTCCAGGTCGTGTTGCGCGACAGGAGATCGACCTCGCCCGACTGCAACACCGTGAACCGCACTTTTGCCGATGTCGGCGTGAAACGGACCTTCTTCGAATCGTTGAAAATCGCCGCCGCCACCGCCCGGCAGAAATCGACGTCCATGCCCGTCCAATTGCCCTTCGAATCCGGGCTCGCAAAGCCGGGAAGTCCTTCATTCACACCACAGCGCAGGTACCCGTTCTTCTTCACCCGATCCAGCGTCGGCGACCCTGCGGCGAGGGCAGGCGCGATCGCGACCAGAAAGGCGCTCAAAGCGGCAAACAACAGGCGCATAGAAATAGACCCTTCGACAAACCAGGATTGCAGCCGACCACCGGAATGCGGCACGTTGACGGCGGAACGTACACATAGAGGAGAGCCGGGCAAGATGTCTAAGCCCGAAGGCGGCCCAAAACGGCCGGAGACCGCAGTTGTCACAGCGGGCCGTAAGCCGTTCGATCACCACGGCCTGGTCAATCCGCCGGTCTATCACGCCTCCACCATCCTCCACCGCACTGTCGAGGCACTGGAGAAGGAGAAGCCGAGATACACGTACGGTCGCCGGCTGACCCCCACTATCGAAGCGCTGCAAGACGCCATTTGCGAACTCGAAGGTGGCGCGGGAGCCGTACTGTGCCCCTCCGGCCTCCAAGCCTGCACGTTGGCGCTCATGAGCGTCGCCTCGGCAGGGGACCACGTGCTCGTCACCGATTCGGTCTACGGCCCGACCCGCACGTTTTGCGACAAGACGCTGGCGCGGTTCGGCGTCTCGACGACCTATTTCGACCCTCTGATCGGTGCCGATATTGAACGCCTGTTCCGCCCCAACACGCGCGCGGTCTTCCTTGAAAGCCCCGGCTCGCTGACGTTCGAGATCCAAGACGTGCCGGCGATCGCCGAAGCGGCGCGCGCCGCAAATGTCGCCGTCATCTTGGATAACACGTGGGCCACGCCGCTGTTGTTCGATGCCATCGGCCACGGAGTCGACATCGCCGTGATGGCCGCGACGAAGTACATCGTCGGCCACTCCGATGCGATGCTGGGAACGGTCACCGCGAACGACAAACACCTGAAGCGCCTGCGCGACACGCACGGCAACTTGGGCTTGACCGTCGGTCCTGACGACATCTACTTGGGCCAGCGCGGCCTCCGCACGCTGGCGGTGCGCCTGAAGCAGCACCAGATCAACGCGATGCGTCTTGCGGAGTGGCTTGGCGAACGTCCCGAAGTCGCACGCGTGCTCTATCCCGCGCTGCCCTCCGATCCCGGTCACGCAATTTGGAAGCGCGACTTCAAAGGCGCCTCCGGGCTGTTCGCCGTCGAATTGAAGCCCTGCTCGGACGCCGCCGTTGCCGCAATGCTGAACGGCATGACGCTCTTCGGCATGGGCTGGTCCTGGGGCGGCTACGAGAGCCTGATCGTACCAGCCCGCCCAACCCGGACGGCGACAAAGTTCGACACCAAAGGCCCCGTCATTCGCATTCACGCCGGCCTCGAAAACGCCGACGACCTCCTCGCCGACCTTGACGCGGGGCTAGAGAGACTGAAGAACGCAGCATGAGCGCACTGTCTCCCACCGACTTTATCGCCGGCGTGAAGTTCGACGACCGCGGCCTCGTTGCCGCCGTCGCGCAGGACGCGAAAGACGGCCGCGTGCTCATGGTTGCGTGGATGAACCGCGAGGCATTGACCCGCACGCTTGAGACGCGCGACGTCACATACTGGTCGCGCTCCCGCGGCGAGCTTTGGCGCAAGGGCGAAACGTCGGGCCACACGCAGCGCCTCGTCGAGGCCTGGATCGACTGCGACGGCGACACGCTGCTGCTGAAGGTCGACCAAGCCGGCCCCGCTTGCCACACCGGCGCGCCCACTTGCTTCGTCTCCCAAGCGAAACTCTAGCGGCATGCCCTTCGACAAAGAACGCGCCGACTTCGAAGCGCGCGCAAAACGCGCCAAGGCGATGGGCTCCCCCACCCGCCTCGCCGAACGCAAAGCGGCGGGCATCTTGAACGCACGCGAACGGGTGGCGTTGCTCGTCGACAAAGACACGTTCATCGAGGCCGGACTCTTCGCAACTTCGATCAAACCCGACGTTCGCGAAAAATCGCCCGGCGACGGCGTCGTCTCCGGCTTCGGCAAGATCAACGGGCGCATGGCGGGCGTGAACGCGGCCGACTTCACGACGCTGGGCTCGTCCTCCGCCGAAGTACACGGCAAGAAGCAATACTACGTGCGCGAAACTTGCCGGAAGAACGGCATGCCGATGGTGAGCCTGATGGAGTGCGCCGGCGGGCGCATCCCCGACATCATGGGCGCCGCCGGCATCGGCCGCGCCGGCGAAGGCGCGCGCTACA
>CAYXQB010000325.1:0-3228 GCA_964466435.1 uncultured Flavobacteriaceae bacterium
CCGCCGATGAAGATGCCGTCGCCGCCGGCCGACGTTCCGGCGATGGTGACGTTACCGCCGTTGAAGACCCCGCCGTCCACATCGTTGAGCTGAATCGCGTTGGTCGAAACGATCCCCGATGTGGCGAGCGTATCAAACGTCACGCCTGAACCCCCGATCACGATGCCGCCATTCAGATTCAGGATCGGGCCGGTCGAGGTGTTGATCGTGTTGCCGGCCCCAGTGATGTTGATCGTGCCGCCGCCCGACGCCTCGAACCCTCCGTGCGTTACTGTATCGATGTCGAGCCCTCCGCCGGTGAAGTTGATTGTATGGCCCGTGTTGTTCCCCAAACTTACGGCAGCGGTCGCGCCGCCGATGCTGAGCACCTTGGAGGCGCCGGAAAACGTTGTTGACCCGCCGGAATTGCTGAGCATCGAGATTCCGTTGCTGACGCCGCCCGTCGCGCTGAGATTGCCCGACAACGTCACGACCCCGCCTGTGCGGGACTGAACATTGACGATGTTGCCGGAGGTCGTCTTCGTGAGCGCGGCGGCGATGTCGATGTTCGCGCTGCCGCCGTTGATGCTGACTGCGCGGCCGGCCGGATCGTTCGTCGCGCCGATCGCGCCGCCGTTGACGGCGACCGCTCCGGTGTTCCCGGAGACATTGACGCCGTGCTGGCCGGTCCCGTCGATATCGACGGTCGTGAACGTCACGGTTCCGTTGCCGGCGCCGTTGATCTCGATGCCGTCGTCGAACGTGTTGTCGATCGTGGTCGTGCCGAAGCTGAAAGTCGCCGCCGAACCGCCGCCGATGAAAATGCCGTCGCCGCTGACCGAGGTTCCCGCGACGGTGACTGGTCCGACGGTGAACACGCCGCCATCGACGTTCGAGAAGTTGAGCGCGTTGGCGTTGTTGACGACGCCCGTGCCGATGCTGGCGAAGGAGACGCCGGAGCCGCCGATCGTGATGTCGTTGAGGGTGATGCCCTGAGCCGTCGTCGTCAGGATGGTGTTGTTGGCGCCCGTGACGTTGAGCGTGCCGCCGCCGCTGAACTGCAGGCCGCGCCCGCCATTGGCGTCGATGTCGAGGTTGCCGCCGGTGAAATTGTAGGTCCCGCCCGTCGAGTTCGAGAGCGCGACCGCGTTCGAATTGCCCGTGTTGAGGACTTTCGACGCGCCGGAGAAGGTGACGATCGATTCGCCGTTGTTGTTGTCGGCGAAAATTCCTGTCCCCGTGCCGTTGGCGGAGAGGTTGCCGGAGAAAATGACGCTTCCGCCGACAAGGCCCTGTATGGTGGCGATGCCACCGCTCGTGGTCTTGAAGAGGTTCGCGGCGATCGTGATGTTCCCTGCGCCGCTAGCGACCGTCGCCGCCGTCACAGCCGCATCGTTGGTCGCGCCGATATTTCCGCCATTTATCGCAATCGTGGAGCTTCCGGTGATTTCGAGACCGGAGCCGGTCATACCGTCGAGATCGACAGTCGTGAACGTGATCGGGCCGTTGGTGCCGTTGATCTCGATACCGTCGTTGCCGGTGTTGTCGATGGTCGCCGAGGCGAAATTGAATGTCGCCGACGATGCGCCGCCAATGCGGATGCCGTCGGCGTTCGCCGTGCCGGCGATGGTGACATCGCCGCCGCTGAAGACGCCGGCATCGACGTTGTTGATCTCGATCATCGCAGTGGCGCCGACAGCGCCGACACCGGATGACGCGAGCGCTGAGAAGCTCGCTCCAGGTCCGCCAATGACAACACTCAGCAACTCCATGATCCGGCCGGTCGTCGTGTTGACCGTGTTCCCGGCTCCTGTGACGTTCAGCGTCGCGCCGGTCGCCGCAAATCCCGTCCCGCTCGTCGTGTCGATGTCGAGCCCGCCGCCAAGGAAGGAGACCGTGCCGCCGTCGATATCGACGCCCTCGCCCGACGTCGTGTCGATATCGAGCGAATTGTTGAATGTGACCGATCCCACATCGATGTCGAGGCCGCCGACGCCGCCGACCGTCTGATTGACCGTCACGGTTCCGTTGAAGACGACCGGGACCATCGAGGCGCCCCGGACTGCAAGGCCGAAGCCGCCGGCCGCATTGTTCGTGGACTGGAAGGCGCCGTCGAACGTGACGCCAGCACCGGTCAGGTTTTCGAGCAACGTTCCGAGCTGGCCGTTCCTGCTCGTCACCGTATCGAATCCGACGCCGCCGGCGCCGATCGCCGCGTTCACGAGCGAGACGGTTCGCGAGGTGGCGAGCAGGTTGATGTCGTCGCCGGCGCTGTTGTCGATGGTGACCGTGCCGCCCGTCACGTCGAGCGCGAAGGCGGTCAGCGTATCGATCGAGAGATCGTCGTTGATGTCGAGCGTCCCGCCATTCATGTCGATGCCGATGCCGAGATTGGTGTCGTCGATATCGAGGAGGCCGTTGAAGACGAGCGTGCCCGAGTCGAGGAAGACGCCGCCGCCGGTGATCAGCGACGCCGCATTGAGCGTGACCGGCCCGCCGAAGGTGAATGTGCCCGTGCTGCCGCCGGTCGAGACGAGGCGGAAACCTGTCGTGTTGGTGAGCGTCGTCGCACCCGAGACGTCGAACGTGCCCGCGACGCCGTCGAGGACGATGCCGTTGGCGCCGCCGGTCGCCGTGACCGTGTCGAAATTCATGTCGACCGTGAGCGGATCAAGGAAGATCGCCGTGCCGCTGACGGTGTCGACCGTCGCGCTGAAGGCGTCGCCGGCGTCGACGTTGAAGGTGAAGTCCTTGCCCGCTGTGACCAGCGAATTATCGACCTCGATGCCGAAGCCGCCCGTGTTGGCGATGTCGAGATCGTCGAAAGAGAGAATGCCCTGGACGTTGGTGAGCGACAGGCCGTCGCCCGAAACGCGCGCGCCCGTGGTCCCGATGACCATGCTGCCCGCGTTGACGGAATTGTAAGCGCCGCCGAGCGTCGCGTCGAAGGTCAGGAGCGCCGCGCCGCCCGCGTTGACCGAGCCGAAGAACGTCAGGCCGCCTTCATTGCCGGCGCCGAAGGTGTTGCCCGTGAAGCTCGTGATCGTGGCGTTCGGGTCGTTCAGGCTGTCGGCGTCGAAGAACAGCGCCTCCTGCGCGCTCGCATTGCCGTCGAAGCTGAGCGTGTTGTTCTGGAACGAGAACTGGCTCGAGCCCGAATCGAGGTCGATGTGGATCGCCTCGTCGCTCGTTCCCGCGCCGTCGCCGGAGAAGATCGTATTGCCGGAGATGGTGACATTGTGGTTCACG
>CAYXQB010000326.1:0-3224 GCA_964466435.1 uncultured Flavobacteriaceae bacterium
TCCGAAACCGGCCGCGGCCGGAGGACGTGGGAGCAATCCCTTGAGGCAGTTCGCCTGACAGTCACTCCCGGTCCATCGTCACTGCACTGCCATGGGGGCCGTGCCAGGGGCGCCGCGGTCAACATGAGGCTCCCATGCCGTTATACGAGCATACCTTTATTGCGCGCCAAGACGCGGCGCAGACGCACGTCGAACAATTGGCGGAGCAGATGAAAGGCGTCATCGAGGCCGGCGGCGGCCAAGTCACCAAACAGGAGCTTTGGGGACTGCGCTCGCTGAACTTCAAAATCAAAAAGAACCGCAAGGGCCACTACGTTCATTTCAACATCGACTCGCCGTCCGCGGCCGTCGCTGAGATGGAACGCCAGCTTAGGCTGAACGAAGACGTGATCCGTCAGCTGACGGTGCGCGTCGATGAGTTTGAGGAAGGCCCGTCGGCCGGCATGCTGGCAAAGCAGGCGAAAGAACGCCGCGACGCCAAGTGGGGCCGCCGTGAAGATGAAGGCTACGAAGCCGTCGACGAAGGAGCTGCGTCATGAGCGGTGGATACGGATACGGTGGCGGCGGTGGTGGTGATCGCGGCGGTCGCGAAGGCGGCGGCTTCGGCGGCGGTGGTGACCGCGGCGAACGCGGCGGCTTCGGCGGCGGCGGCGGTCGTGGCGACCGCGAAGGTGGCGGCTTCGGCGGTGGTGGCGGCGGCGGACGCCGTCCGTTCTTCCGCCGGCGCAAGACGTGCCCGTTCTCGGGCGCGAATGCACCGAAGATCGACTACAAGGACGGCAAACTGCTCTCACGCTTCATTTCTGAGCGCGGCAAGATCGTCCCCTCACGCATCACGGCAGTATCGGCCAAGAAACAGCGCGAACTCGCAACCGCGATCAAGCGCGCTCGCTTCCTTGCCCTTCTGCCCTATGTCGTTTCGTAAGCAGGAGAAACAGTCATGCAAGTAGTCCTGCTCGAACGCGTCGAAAAGCTCGGTCAGATGGGCGAAATTGTGAAGGTGAAGGATGGCTTCGCCCGCAATTTCCTGCTGCCGCGCAAAAAGGCGCTGCGCGCGACGAAGGAAAACATCGCGCGCTTTGAAAAAGAGAAAGCCCAGCTTGAGGCACGCAACCTCACGCTGAAGAAGGAAGCCGAAGGCGTCGCCAAGACGCTCGACAAGCAGACCTTCGTCATCCTGCGTCAGGCCGGCGAAACCGGCATGCTCTACGGTTCGGTTTCGACGCGCGACATCGCCGACGCTGTTACCGCCGGCGGCACGTCGATGGACCGTAACCAGATCGTGCTCGACAAGCCGATGAAGACGCTGGGCCTGCACGACGTCAAAGTCGCGCTGCATCCGGAAGTCCGCGTCGGCATCACGATCAACGTCGCCCGCACGGCCGAAGAGGCCGAGCGTCAAGCGCGCGGTGAAAACGTGCTGAAGACGGAAGCCGAGCAAGCCCGCATCGACGCCGAGGCGCTGTTCGAAAGCGAAGACGCTGCGAAAGGCTTGAAGGGCGACGGCGAAGAGGAAGAACCCGCAGCCGAAGCCAAGCCCAAGAAAGAAAAGAAGGCCGCGGCCGAAAAGCCGGCAAAGGCCGAAGCCGAACCCGCGGACGAGAAATCGGCCGCCAAAAAGAAGAAGAAAAAAGAAGAATAGCCCGAAATCGGGAACCCTCCAGGAATGGGGCCGCGAGGAACTTCCTCGCGGCCCTTTTTGTTTGCCTGTGGGCCGCGGAAAAACGACAGGGCCCAACAGGATCAAAACTGCTCTAAAATATGAGCACGCGAATCGATGCGGCGTTGGCAAGTGAAAAAGTTGCCATCGCGCAAGCCCACCACAAAAAAGAGTGTGGGATATCGAGCGAAGATCGATTGCGCGCCGAACCCCTTTTGCGTTTCTAGGGAAGTCATGAGCCTCGCCGTTGCACCCAAACCTGACCTGCCGGATCGGCACCGCCAAACGCCCTTCGATGTAGAGGCGGAGCAAGCGCTGCTCGGCGCCATTCTCGTCAACAACGACGCGTTCGAGCGCGTATCTGGCTTCCTCGAGCCCGAGCACTTTCACGAACCGATGCATCAGCGGATCTTCGAGGCGCTCGGTCGCGTGATCCGCAAGGGTCAACTCGCCTCGCCCGTGACGCTGCGCCCATACTTCTCGCTCGACGCCTCGATGAAAGAGGTTGGCGGCGCCGACTATCTGGCCGAACTCTCGCGCTTCTCACCCACCGTCATGAACGCGGCCGACTTCGGCCGGCTGATCTTCGAACTCGCACAACGCCGCGATCTGATCCGCGTGGGCGAAGAAATCGTCAACCTCGCCTACGACCCGCCCGTCGACCTCTCGCCGGCAGAGCAAGTCGAAGAAGCCGAAAAACAGCTCTACGGCATAGCTGAGAAGGGCCGCTTCGGTGGCGGCTTCAAATCCTTTGGCCAAGCCATCACTGGCGCTATGGAGGTTGCCGAGCGCGCCTATCAATCGCCAAGCCACGTGACCGGTGTCGGCTCCGGTTTTGTCGATATCGACAGCCTGCTCGGCGGCTTCCAGAAGTCAGATCTCATCATCCTTGCCGCGCGCCCCGCTATGGGCAAGACGTCGCTCGCGACGAACATGGCGTTCCACGCCGCGCGCGAATGGATGCGCTCCGACGGTCAAGGCGGAGGCCGCGTCGCGTTCTTCTCTCTCGAAATGTCGGCAGAGCAGCTCGCAACACGTATCCTTGCGGAACAAGCCGAAGTCTCCGGCTCGAAGATCCGTCGCGGCAAAATCGAAGAACGCGACATGCAGGCGCTGATCCGCGTCGGCGCCGAACTCGAGCGCCTGCCGCTCTTCATCGACGACACCGGCGGTATCTCGATCGCCCAAGTCGCAGCGCGCGCACGCCGCTTGAAGCGCGCAGGCGACCTCGGCCTGATTATCGTGGACTATCTTCAACTCCTGACCGGGACGCAGTCGAAGCGCAACGAAAACCGCGTCCAGGAAATCACCGAGATCACGAAGGGCTTGAAGACGCTCGCAAAGGAACTCTCCGTGCCGGTGATCGCGCTGTCGCAGCTCTCGCGCGGCGTCGACAACCGCGACGACAAGCGTCCCGTGCTCGCCGACCTTCGCGAATCCGGCTCGATCGAACAGGACGCCGACGTCGTCATGTTCATCTACCGCGAGGCCTACTACCTTGAGACCAAAGAGCCGTCGATGGACGATCCCGTTGAGTTCCAGAAATGGAAGGAAAAGGTAGATC
>CAYXQB010000327.1:0-3204 GCA_964466435.1 uncultured Flavobacteriaceae bacterium
CCTTATGCTCAAAAGTGCAAGATCGCGCTGTTGGAAAAAGGCGTGCCGTTCCAGTTGAAGATGCCGGCCGCGATCGGGACGGGCCAGGTCGATGCGGCGTTCCTGAAGGCCAGCCCGCGCGGCGAGGTCCCGGCGCTGGCGGACGGCGATTTCGCCGTGTTCGATTCGACGGTCATTCTCGAGTACATCGAGGATGCGTTCCCCTCACCCGCCATGCTGCCTTACGATCCCAAACTTCGCGCGAAGGCGCGGATGATCGAAGACGCGATGGATACGCTCTATGAGCCGATCAATTGGGGTCTTGGCGAGATTCGCTGGTTCAAGCGTGCCGAGGGCGAGCAAGCGCGGGTGATCGAGGCGCGGGCGGCCGGCCAAGCGCGCGACTTCTACACGTGGCTGGAGCGACAGCTCGGCGATCAAGACTGGTTCTGCGGCGAATTCGGCTGGGCCGACCTTTCCGTCATTCCCTATATCAATGGATCGGCGGGCTTAGGCGTCGGGCCTTCGGCATCTTCGAAGCTTGGGGCCTGGCAAGCGCGGGCGAATGCGCGGGCTTCCGTCGCGCAAGTTGCGCAACAGGCCGCTGAGTCGATCAAAGGTATGGCGATGGTCGGCGAGGCGGTGAGGCAGCGCCTCTTCAAGCGCGAGTATCGCGACCATCGGCTTGAGTGGATGATCCGCTCCGGTGGGCTCGACGTCGTGCTTGACGGCATCAAGGCCGATACGATCCGCTTTTCCAACGAATTCAAATAGCCCTCATTCGCGCAAAGCGCTTCGAAGGGCTTACGGCAAAACAACTGGAAACAAACTCATGACCAGCGAGATCATCTTTCACCATTATTGGACGTCGCCGTTTTCGGAGAAGGTGCGCATCATCTTCGGGATGAAGGGGCTCACGTGGCGCTCCGTCGAGATTCCAAGCATAATGCCGAAGCCCGATCTGATGCCCTTGACCGGCGGCTACCGGAAGACGCCGGTGATGCAAATCGGCGCCGACATCTATTGCGACACGCAACTCATCATCCGCGCGCTGGAGCGGCTGCATCCCACGCCCGCCATCATTCCCCATGCGGGGTTGAGCTTCGCGCTAGCGTTCTGGTCGGACCGGCCGTTCTTTCAGGCGACCGTGCCGCTGATCTTCGGCGAGGTGGGACCGATGATCCCGGAAGCGTTCAAGAAAGATCGCGAGAAGATGTTCCCGGATCGGCCGTTCAACTATGAGCAGATGAAGGCGGCGATCCCGGCGTTCAAGGATCAATGGCGCGCCAATGCCGATTTCCTCGAAGCTCAGCTCGGCGACGGGCGGAAGTTCGTGCTGGGCGAGGTTGCCACCGTCGACGACGCGCATGCCTACATGAACTTCTGGTTCCTCAAAAGCTTCTTTGCGCCGACGGCGGATGCTCTGCTTAAAGAGTTTCCGCGGACGACAGCGTGGCTCGATCGCGTCAAAGCGATCGGCCACGGCACGCACACGCCGATGGATTCGAAAGAGGCCTTGGCGATCGCGAAGGCCGCGATGTCGACCGCCGTTGCGCGCCCCGACGATCACGATCCGAACGGCCGTAAGCCCGGCGACAAGGTCGCCGTGATGGCCGACGACTATGGGCGCGATCCGGTCGCGGGCGAACTTGTGTTTTCGAACGCGCAAGAGATTGCTATCAAGCGCACAGATCCTGCGGTCGGCGAGGTCGTCGTGCATTTCCCGCGCGCGGGGTTTCTTGTGATATCGGCTTGAGAGGTTGAAGAGATGAACGTCGCTGAGTCCGTTCCTGTTCTGGTCGATGCACCCTGCGGGAAACTTGAGGGCGCTCGCCGCGGCGGCGTTTCGACCTTCAAGGGCATTCCCTTTGCGACGGCGCGCCGCTGGCGTATGCCGGAGCGCGCGCCATCTTGGAGCGGTGTCCGCTCTGCGCGTGCGCCTGGCGCGGTTGCGCCGCAGAACCCGACGCCGCTCGAAGGCTTGATTGCGAGCGGCGGCAAGAACGAGCAGAGCGAAGACTGTCTGCACCTCAACGTCTGGACGCCGTCGTGCGACGAGCGCAAGCGGCCGGTGATGGTGTGGATTCACGGCGGCGCTTTTTCGACCGGCGCGGGCAGCATCGGGCTCTATTCGGGCAAAAACCTTGCGACGACCGGCGACGTGGTCGTGGTGACGATCAACTACCGTTTGTCGAGCCTCGGGTTTCTGCGCCTTACCGACCACACGAGCGGACGCATTCCATCGTCGGGTGCGGAAGGCCTTGCCGATCAGATCACCGCGCTCACTTGGGTGCGGGACAACATCTCCGCGTTCGGCGGCGATCCGGGCAACGTGACGATCTTCGGCGAGAGCGCGGGCGGCATGTCGGTTGGGTGCTTGCTCGCAAGCCCCAAGGCGCGGGGCCTGTTTCACAAGGCGATTTCGCAAAGCGGCGGTGCGCATATCGCGCGGCCGCGCGGACACGCGAACCGCGTGGCTGAAGTGTTTTTGAGGCACCTCGGCGCGAACGCGAACGACGATCTCGAGAAGGTGCCCGTCGCGGCGCTCTTGAAGGCGCAAGCGGCCCTCGTGGCGGAAGTAGACAATCAAGACCCGCACAAGCTTGGTGCGATGGCTCTGCAGCCGGCGGTCGATGGTGATGTGTTGCCGTTGTGGCCGATCGAGGCGGTTCGCGCGGCGTCCGCCGCGGGCGTGCCCGTGATGGCTGGCACGACGACCGAGGAGTGGAAGCTCTGGACCGCGCTCGACCAGAAGTTCCACACGATGGACGAAAACAAGTTGGCGCGTTGGGCCGAACGCATGTTCGGCGAAGAAGCGGCGGCGCTTTTGGCTGCGGACAATGACGGCACGCCCTACGAACGTTACGTGTCGATGCAAACGGACCGCGCGTTTCGCGAGCCGACGCTGAGATTGCTCGGGGCGCAAAGCGCTCACGCGCCGGTGTACGAATACGTATTCGATTGGCGCTCGCCCGCGGTGGGCGGTGCGTTCGGCGCGTGCCATGCGATCGAGCTTGGGTTCGTGTTCGGCACGCACAGTCTGCCGGGTGCAGACAATTTCTTCGGCAAGGGGCCAGAGGCCGACGCGATCAATCGGGCGATGATGCAGGCTTGGACTTCTTTCGCGCGCACCGGCGTGCCTGCGGCCGACGGCGTCGAGGCTTGGCCGCGCTGGTCGAAAGCAGCGCCCGCCGCGATGGTGTTCGGCGCGGACTCGCGTGCCGC
>CAYXQB010000328.1:0-3186 GCA_964466435.1 uncultured Flavobacteriaceae bacterium
AGAACGAGGTCGTGAACGTTGCCGATCGTACGGGCAGCATCATGGTCTCGGGCCAGGGCGCGTGGCAGGTCTGCGAGGGCGCGAGCTTCACCGGCCCCTGCACGATCGTCGCCAGCGCGAAGAGCGCGTCGGGCCACGGCGTCCTCAACGTCGGCTCCCTGCGCCCGGTCGCAGCGACGCCGGCCCAAGACATCGAAAGCGCCGCCGCCACGAACCGCACAACGCTCCTGAACGAAGCGCTTCGCCAGTTCGGGTCGAAGTAAGTTCGGGTCGAAGTAGGACGACAATGCTCACGAAGGGCGCGCTATCCAAGCGCGCCTTTTTTCGCTTGCGGGGCTACTCTGGCGTTACCAACCCGCGCGCCGTGTCGATACGCACGCGTACGATGCGCCGGCTATTGCGCACGCCGTCGCCGTAGATGTGTACCGGAAACTCAAGCAGCAACCCGCGCTGGTCGTACCACGAGCGCATCCGCTGAAACTCGATGCCGAGAAAGCCCATCCCCTCGCGATCGCCGACAACGCGACAGATGCGTCCCTCGTCCATGCCGGGCGGGGTGCTGCGGTCGGGCATCAAAATCAGCAAGTGCTGGCTGCAGCACACGGGCTCGCCCCCGGTATCGAGCAGCGCGACGCGGACGTTGCGATTGTAGAAGGCCCGCGTGTTGCGCTCCCACGGTTCGGCGATGGCCGTCACGTTCGCGGCGTAGTCGCAATTGCGAACCTGGGTTGCCGCGGCGGGCAGGGCGGCGGCGACAAGCAAAGCCGCAGCTACAAGAGCACGCATGAAATTCTCTCCTGAAAGGTGGACTACTCGACCTTGACCGTTCCCTGCTGCACGTTCACGCGCACGCGGCCCGTACCGCTCTTCGACTTAAGACCATCGATATAGAGACGGTAGGGAAACTCGATCAGCAACCCGCGCTTCGCATCGTAGCTTGTGCGCAGACGCGACATGTCGATGCCCTCGAACCCCAGCTGATCCTTCTGGCCCACGATGCGGCACACGCGCCCCTCCGCCGGTTCGTCGTTGCTGGGCATCATGATCAAGAGATGCGTGCTGCAGCACACGGGCTCGCCGCCGGTGTCAAGCAAGGCAACGCGCACCTGGCCTTTGTAGAAGCTGCGAATGTTCTTCTCCCAAGGCTCGGCCAGCGATTGAAGGCTCGCGGCGAAGTCGCATTCGCGCACCTGCACGGCGGCGGCGGGCAAAGCAGTCGCAAGAAGAGCTGCTGCGGCTATCGCGGAACGCATGAAAATTCCTCTTTCGGTCGAAACGATTCTGGACGCACTGTGCATCAAACGTCAGCAACAGCCGTCACCGAATCGGCTATGGTCTAAGCGGAACATTTAGTGTACAAGGCCGCCGATGACGCTCCCCCGCGCCACCCGCATCTTGGGCTTGGATCCCGGCCTCCGCCGCACTGGCTGGGGCGTAATCGAACGCGACGGCAGCAGGCTCAAATTCATCGAATGCGGGGTGGTCACCTCGGACAGCGAGATGTCGTTGGCCGACCGCCTTGTCGCGCTGCACGAGGGCCTGTCAGCTGTCATCGAGCGCTTAAGGCCCGAAGTGGCCGCCGTGGAGAACACGTTCGTCAACAAGGACCCGGTCTCGACGCTGAAACTCGGACAAGCCCGTGCGATCGCCCTTTTGGTGCCCGCGCGCGCCGGCCTCATAGTCGCCGAATACGCGCCGAACCAAGTGAAGAAGTCGGTCGTCGGCGTCGGTCACGCCGACAAGGATCAAGTCTACGCGATGGTCAAAATCCTACTCCCGCAATCGAACGCCAAAGGTCCCGACGCCGCCGACGCGCTCGCCATCGCCATCACCCACGCCCACATGTCGGAGTCGAACGATCGCATCGAGGCGATGATGGCGCGGGCTCGCTAGAAAACCTCACGCCAAGCCGCAAAGAAGAAAGAATGCCTCACACAATGAAACAATGGAACAATGTGATGCCTTCCTTCGGCGCGAAGCGCCTTTCAAATCTGCGATCTTGCGCCTGCTGTGCAGGAAGGGTCTCCCATTGTTCCATTGTTTCATTGTGTGAAAACGTCTTGGCGCCTTGGCGCCTTGGTGTGAATCCAATTCAAAAGGCCAGTGCATGATCGGTAAACTCACCGGCATCGTCGACGAAATCGGCACCGACTTCGCAGTCATTGACGTGGGCGGCGTCGGCTACGTCGTGCACTGCGCCGCACGCGTGCTGTCGAACCTTCCCCAACCGGGCCAACGCGCGACGCTGTTCGTCGAAACGCAAATGCGCGAAGACGCGATCAAACTGTTCGGCTTTACGACGAGTGAAGAGCGCGAATGGTTCCGTCTCATGCAAACCGTGCAAGGCGTCGGCGCCAAAGTCGCGCTCTCGATCCTAAGCACACTCACCGTCTCCGACCTCGCCCGCGCGGTCGCCTTCGAAGACAAAGCAGCCGTCGGCCGCGCCCAAGGCGTCGGCCCGAAGCTCGCCGCCCGCATCACCGCCGAACTGAAAGACAAAGCGGCGAGCATCTCGGCCCCGCTCCACATCGCGAAAGGGGAGGGCGCCGTCGTCGCGCTCAACCGCCCCGCCGGCGTCGCTGCCGAAGCCGTCTCGGCACTGGTGAACCTCGGCTACAGCCAAGCCCAAGCAAGCCAAGCGATCGCAACCGTCGTCGCTCGCGAAGGCAAGGAACTCCCGCTGCAAGCCATGATCCGCGAAGGCCTACGCGCCTTGTCGAGCGCGGCGTAACCTCATGACCAAACCCAACCGCCTCATCACACCCGAAACGCGCGACGACGACACCGGCGAAGCCTCGCTCCGCCCGTTGACGCTCGCCGAGTTCATTGGCCAGGACCAAGCGCGCGCGAACCTGAAAGTCTTCATCGACGCCGCACGCGGCCGCAACGAAGCGCTGGATCACGTGCTGCTCGCAGGCCCCCCCGGCCTCGGCAAGACGACGATGGCCCAGATCGTCGCCCGCGAACTCGGCGTGAACTTCCGCTCGACATCCGGCCCCGTGATCGCGCGCGCCGGCGACCTCGCCGCCATCCTGACGAACCTGCAGCCGCGCGACGTCCTGTTCATCGACGAGATCCACCGCCTGAACCCGGCGGTCGAAGAAATCCTCTACCCCGCGAGGGAGGACTTTCAGCTCGCCCTCATCATCGGCGAAGGCCCGGCGGCGCGCACGGGGAAGATCGATC
>CAYXQB010000329.1:0-3152 GCA_964466435.1 uncultured Flavobacteriaceae bacterium
GTACTTCGCTTCCTGCTCGGCCAGGTTCGAGCGCGCCAGCACGACCTGACCGTTCAACTCAGAGAGCTGCTCGTTGGCGAGCGAACTTCCGCCCTTGCCGTCCGAGAGGTCGTTCTCGGCTCTGTACTGTTCGACGGCACTCTCCGAAGCGCGCACTTTCTCACCAAGTTCGCCAAGCCGTTCGTTCAGCCAATCCGTCGTGCGCTTGGCAGCCTCGAACTTCGTCTCCAGCTGATCGACGATGTACTGATCGGAGAGCGCATTGGCGAGCAGCGCCGCCTTCTCCCGATCGGGCGAGTCGAATGTGATCTTGATCACCGACGACCGGCCCTGCGCCGCGACCGTCAGCTTTGATGCGAACTTGCGCAAAATCGCCGGGTCGATTTTCGTGACCTTCGGCTCGGCACCGGTGCGGATCTTCTCGCGCTCGCCGCCAAACCAGTTGAGCGGATTCAAGTACGCGGTCCACGACGACGCCTTCTTCGAATTGAACTCCGGATCGATGGACAGGTTGTGCTTGACGATGACGCGCTCGGCCAGCGACCAGGACTTCAGAATCTGGATCTGGTTCTCGATCGTCGCCGTATCGGTCGGCAACCCCGCAAGCAGGGACTCCGCGTCCAACACCTTGTTCTCGCGTTGACCCACCATGATCAGCGCCGAGGCGCTGTAGATCGGCGTGACCTGCAGCAGCACGAGTAGCGCGAGCGCCATCGCCACCCCGATCGTCCCCAGGATCGTGTATCCTCGCGCCAGAACCACGCGCAAAAGTGCACGCAAGTCCAACGCCGGTTCTTCCGATGCATCTGTGTGGGGCGCAGCCGCCGTTTGCGCAGGCTCGAGGGCGGGTTGCTGGTGCTGCAGCCGGTGGACGTTCATTTTTTCTCTTTCATCGCGCCGTCACATTAGCGAACGGCGCAGGCTCACGCATGACCGGCCGGTGTTGATATCGCGCTTCGTCCACAGCCCTTAGCGTCACATCTTGCCGGTCAGCGACAAGTGGAATTGTCCGGTGGAATATTCGAATGGCAGCACCGTCGAGCTGCGATCGACATACTCCCACCCGGCATCCAGATGGAGATTGTTGTTGATGAGATAGCGCCCGCTCAAGGCGCCCCGCAGCACGTCGTCGTTGCGGGCAACGCCCAAATACTCCGCGCTCTCGAAGCCGACGTGGCCGCTCAATATCAAATTGCGGAGAAGTTCGTGATCGACGCCGATCTGGCCACGCGTCGACACGAAGCCGGACGCCGCCGTGATCGACGTGTCTTCGATCGTACGCGAACCGTCGAGGCTAATCGTCGTCAGCATCGACGGAAACCACTTCAATCCGGCGCCGAAGCCGAACTCGTTGGCGTCGTCAAACGCGATATCGTCGTAGCTACGCATCGTGTAACCGGCGAAAATCTCGCCGACAAGCACATGCGTCATGCGGAACTCGACGCCGCCGTCGATGCCCACGCCGCTGGAATCTCGGTTGAACCCGTCGTCGTCGAGAAGCGCCTCGAAGTCGTCGTCGTCGACGCGCCCCCGCAGGAAAACGCCCGTGTCTTCGCTCGCCCGCACGGTCGCCTTGGCAAAGACCTCTGTGACCGTGCGGTCGCGGTCATCGTTGTTGAACTCGTCGGGCACGGCCGGCAACACCCGCGGCGTGTCGTCGAAATCGAAACCGGTCAGGCTGCCGCCCAGCGCAATGTGCACGCGATTGAATGTGTGACCGAATTCGACGCCAAGCCGCGAACGCGTATACTCGGTCGGCGCCGCGGGGTCGCCGGCCACAAGTCCGCCGGTCAGATCGGTGCCACGCGCCTCGTGCGCTTGGGCGAACAACGCCTCAAGCTTGATGTCGCTGCCGCGGACGATGTCGATGCGCGCTTTTGCGCCGGCGTTCCAATCCGTGCGGTCTTCGCTGCCCTGCTCGGCGAACCAATAGGACTTGACGCCCGCTTCCACCGAAAGCTCGTGCCGCGACCAGGACGACTGCAGCTGCAGCGCTGGCGCGATTGAATAGAAATAGTCGCCGACCGCCGTCGCATCGTTGAAGACGTTGTCGACATAGCCCCCGCCCGCAGTCAGCGACGGATAGAAAAAGAAGCTGCCCATTCGCATTCCGCGCGCGTCGTACTCGGGTCTGGCACGCTGCAGCACGTCGGCATTCGAGCTTTCGACACTATCGGCATGCGCGAACGGCCCGCTCAGAGTGAGCGTGCATATCGCCGCTATCGCGAAGCCGAATTGGCGCACGAGGTCGTCTCCCAGAAACCGGCAGACTGCCGGCAACACCACACTTCAAGCGCCTGCCCGATGTTTCCCGGGTTCAGCGCTCATTCCTAAGGCTCGTCATTGTCCGCTGGGCGGATCCCCGGCAGTGCCGAGAGAGGCGAAAGACCCCTGAAACAGGCCAGCATGCGCTGTGCCGCTTTCGGGCTTCGCTGCCACGCGGCCGCTGGCGAACGCGATGTCAAGCGGGCCTGCATCCTTGCCCTTCTTGTAGAACGCAAAGCCGTCGGCAATGGCTTGACGGTTAGCGCAACGGCCCAAATCGGCAAGGAACGTCGCGACGCCGAACGCCTCGGCAACATCGGTCGTAGCCAATTCGTCTTCCGGCGCCACCGCATTCAGCGCCGCCGTCACCGCATTCAAGTCGGCCGCCGCGCAGATCGCATTCGCCAAGCCATTGACCGGATTGTCGGCCGCGCCAGCAGGTAGCGCGCACCAACCCAAAGCGGTGCAAAGCAAGGCTCGATGCAGGAACAGACTCATGGCGCGTTTTCCCCGGGGGTTGGCGAGCAACGGCAGCACGACGATTCGCTGAGCGAGTCTAACCGTCGGAGCGTTAGGGCACCAAGAGGAAGTAGTTAACAGACGCGTCGCCTACTAGATGCAGATAACTCGACCTGCAACCCATGGATATTTTCAATCCGCCGCGTCTCAAAAAAAGCGTTCGAGAATCCGAATCTCGTCGCCGGGAAAGACCTTGGTCACCGGTGTGACCTCGATTTTGAACTTCTTGCCACCGCGCGTGATCTCAACCGTGCTTTCGCTAGCGCGGTAGGTGTAGCCCTCCGCCAGCGCAACGGCCTTCTGCACGGTCATGCCGCTAACATAGGCATACTGGCCGGGCTTCTTCACTTCGCCCAGAACATAGATCG
>CAYXQB010000330.1:0-3137 GCA_964466435.1 uncultured Flavobacteriaceae bacterium
CCCAAGCACAGAAAGCTGCGGCTCATCGGACGATCAAGGTTCGCGGCGTCGACATCCACTACCGCGAAGCCGGACCCGCAAACGGCCAAGTCGTACTGCTCCTGCACGGTTTTCCAACATCCTCGCACATGTTCCGCGACCTCATTCCGCAGCTGGCGGACAAATACCGCGTGATCGCTCCCGACTATCCGGGGTTCGGTTACAGCGGCGCGCCGTCCCTCGCCGATTTCGACTACAGTTTCGATGGGTTGGCGACACTGGTGGACGAGTTTGCCCAGAAGGTCGGCGCGGCCAACTACGTGCTGTACATGCAGGACTACGGCGGCCCGGTTGGTTTCCGGCTTGCGATCAAGCATCCAGAGCGCGTCAAGGGCCTCATCATCCAGAATGCGACCATCCACGGCGAAGGTTGGAACCCGGACGTCGTCAAACAGTTCGCGCCGTTCTGGAAGACGCGGAACGCCGAAACCGAGGCGCCTATCCGTGCCTTCCTCAAGCCCGAGACGACGAAGTGGCAATATGTTCAGGGCTCCTCTCGCGCCGAACGTCTCAACCCTGATGCTTGGACATTGGATCAGGCGCTTCTCGATCGGCCCGGCAATGATGCGGTCCAGGTCCAGTATCTCTGGAACTACCAGGACAACGTTGCCCAATATCCCATCTGGCAGAACTATCTGAAAACACGGCAACCGCCGACCCTCCTCGTGTGGGGCAAAGGCGATCCGTTCTTCACGATGGCCGGCGTGGACGCGCTCAAGGCACTCCTGCCCAAGGCCACCATCAACATCTACGACGCCGGGCATTTTGCCCTCGAAACGCACGCTGAGGAAATCGGCAGCGCGATCCGCGTCTTCCTGGCCAAGCCGGCGAAGTAGCCACCGATGAACCTCCTCAACCTCCTACGAAAGAAGAAACCGATGAAAAAGACGATCCTGATTACCGGCGCGTCAAGTGGCTTTGGCCGCGATACTGCTGAAACGCTGGCAGCGGCGGGCCACAGCGTGTTCGCGGGCATCCGTGACATCGCCGGCCGCAATCGCGATACGGCCGCCGCACTGCGCAGCAAGGCGATCGAGCCTGTCGAATTGGATGTGACGCAGGATGCAAGCGTGACGGCGGCTCTCGGGAGCGTGCTCTCGAAATCGGGCGGCAAGCTCGATGTCGTCATCAACAATGCCGGCAAAGCTTCGGCCGGCGTGTCCGAGAGCTTCACGCCCGAGCAGCTCCGCGAGTTGTTCGAGGTCAATGTCTTCGGCATCCAACGCGTTCTTCGCGCGGCGTTGCCGACACTCCGTGCCCAAGGCGACGGCTTGGTGATCAACGTTGGGTCCATCCTCGGCCGCGTCACGTTTCCGTTCTTCGGTCACTACGGCGCTTCCAAGTATGCCGTCGAGGCGATGACCGATAGCTACCGCTATGAGTTGTCGCAACTCGGCGTCGACGTCGTCCTGGTGCAGCCGAGCGCTTACCCCACCAACATGTACGCCGCCGCGCAGCAGCCCGCCGACGCGCCACGCGCAGCTGCATACGGCGAGATCGGGGCCATACCGGCCAAGATGTTCGAGACCTTCATGGGCATGTTTGCGGCCAAGGATGCTCCGAACCCGCATGATGTCGCCGTTGCGGTGAGCAAGATCGTTGCCACGCCGAAGGGCAAGCGCCCGGACCGTGTCGTCGTCGGACAGCCGTTCGGTGCCGACGTCATCAACGGAGCAGTCGCGCCGGTTCAGCAGAAAGTTGTCGAAGGTCTCGGCTTGGGATCTCTGACGACGACCAAAGCTTGAGGTGTGACCATGCAGCCAATCGAAACAATCAAAGCGTTCTACGGCGCCCTTGGGCGCGGTGACGTCGAGCATGTCGTTGCGCTTCTGAGCCAACAGCTCGAATGGACCGAAGCGCAAGGCTTTCCCTACTACAGCGGCACATGGCGAACACCGCAAGAGGTCGTCGACAAATTGCTCGTCCCGCTCACCCGCGATTGGGACGGATTCTCTGCAACAGCAACGTCTTTTGTCGCCGAGGGCAACGACGTGGTGGCGATGGGTCTGTACCAGGGCGTCAACCGGGCAACCCAGCGTCCGCTTGAAGCGCCTTTCGCACACCACTGGTGTGTGCAGGACGGCAAGATCACGCGATTCAACATGTACACCGACACACTTCTCGTCAAACAAGCAATGGAGCCAAAAATGCCAAAATATACCCTTCACACCGATACAACCGCCCCGGCCGGATCGCAGCCTTTGATCAATGCCGTCAAAGCGAAGTACGGCATGCTGCCCAACATGCTCGCCGGCCTCGCCGAAGCGCCCAATGTGCTGAAAGGATATCTCGATATCTCTTCGAACGTCGCCGAAGGCACACTGTCACCGACCGAGCAGGAGATCGTGCAAATCACGACCAGCCGGATGAACGGCTGCCACTACTGCGTCGCGGCGCACTCCACCATCGCGGATATGAAGAAGCTGCCGGCGGACATTATCGAAGCTCTGCGCAACGATACGCCGATCGCCGATGCCAAGCTCGAAGCTTTGCGCGTGTTCGCCAAGGCGATGGTGCGCGAGCAGGGCTGGGTGCAACCCGCAGACCTCACTGCCTTCTTCGCTGCCGGTTACACCAAGGCGCAGTCGCTCGAAGTCATCCTCTCGATCGCGATGAAGGTCATCAGCAACTACACGAACCACATCATGGGTACGGCTGTCGACCAGGCCTTTCAGAAGCGCGCGATTGCCCTCAACCATCGCCGTCCTGCGGCCTGAACGCGGTCGCCGACGGTCGGTTCATTGAATTTGGGCGGAGCATCGGCTCCGTCCAAGTCCACGACAACCTGATCAACCAACTTTCCCCCATCATTCGCAGGAGCACGTCAGTGAGCACACTTCTCTACATCAAGGCGTCGCCACGCGGCGCGGACTCCAAATCGGCGGTTGTCGCTGACGCTTATCTAGCCGCGTTGCGCGCTCGCACGCCCGGCATCACGGTCGACACGCTCGATCTTGCCATCGAGCGCATTCCGGAGTTCGACGGCGACAAGGTCGCGGCCAAGATGGCGATCATCACCGGTCAAACTCACGACGGACGCCAGAAGACCGCGTGGGACGAGATTACCACGGCGGCCAACCGTTTCATCGCTGCCGACC
>CAYXQB010000331.1:0-3124 GCA_964466435.1 uncultured Flavobacteriaceae bacterium
AAGTTCGTGGACGGCGAGGTCGGCCAAGATCGCCGACTTGCTGTCGAAGTAGAAGTACACCGCGCCCGGAACGTAGCCCGCTTCGGATGCGACGGCTCTGATGGTCAGGCCTTTGGCGCCGGTGCGCGCCATGACGCGTTTTGCAGCGCTCAGGATTTCGGCGCGCTTGTAGGCGTGCGCCGCTTCCCGCCGCTCTTCTTTGCGGCGGTCATGCGGAAACTCGATGTGAGACAAGATCGTATCCCCCCGGATTTGACTCTCGTCGATACAATTGGACGATGTTTGAACCGCGTTCAATACATCAGAAGCGATAGAACGGCTTCGACACACCTTCTGCGATAGGCTCTCCGCTATCGCGTTGGCGCACCGCTTCCTTGAATCCTTTTTCTTCTGCTTGTTGCTTGAACCACACGCCCTCGGGCGAATGGCGCGCAATTCCGTCAAAAAGCGTCGCGAACATCTGCGTCTGAACGAGGCCCATCGACTCGACGGCCTGATTGATCATCAGTTTGACCATCATCAGTTGGTTTTTTGGCACAGCGGCGATGCGTGTCGCCAATGCAACAACGCGGGCGTTTAATTCGGGATCGGGCACGGCTTCGAGGATTAGACCCATCGCGGCGGCCTCGCGGCCGGTGACGAGGTCGCCCGTCAGCAGCATGCGTTTCGCCTTCTCCGGCCCCAAGCGGTAGATCCACATCGCCGGTGTCGGTACGCCCCAGACGCGGGCCGGCGGGTAGCCAATCTTGGCGTCCTCAGCCATGACAACCAGGTCGCAGCACAGCGCGATGTCGCTGCCGCCGGCGACGGCGTGGCCGCGGACCTTGGCGATCGTGGGCTTGTTCGAGCGCCAAAGGCTCATGAAGTCCTGCGTGTTGCGGCCCATCATGGCGAAGTCGACCATGGGGTCCCACTGGCCTCGCGTGGCGCTTTGGCCGCCTGCGGCCGGGCTCTTGTGTTCGGCGAAGTCGACAAGGTCGTAACCGGCGCAGAACGAACGGCCGGCTCCCGTCAGGACGATACAGTGGACGTCGTTGTCGTCGTTCGCCTTCTCGACCGCTTCGCGGATTTCTTGCGGCATGCCGCGGGTGATGGCGTTCAGGCGGTCGGGCCGGTTCAGCGTGATCGTCGCGATCCGGCCCTCGGTTTCGTAAGTGAGATGTTTGAAGCTCATCAAAACATGCGGAAGAAGATGATCAGTCCGAGGACCGCTTCGCCCGCCAGGAGGCCCCAGATGATGTTGCTCGTCGGGCGCTCCAACCATGCCGAGTAACCGCGGCCGGCAGCCATGCCGATCAGCGAAAGGCCGACCGTGAACATGATTCCGCCGCGGAAGTCGGAGTAGACCATCGCCACGAACAGCGCCAAGGCGATCGCGATACCGAAGCCGCCGTACACGGCGCGGACTTCGCTGCGCGCTTCGGGCGTCGTGGGCTCTTGGTTGGTAACGCGGGCGATGTACTCCGGTTTCCAGAGCAAGGCCGCGCCCATCGCTGCGAAGAGAAGGAATGCGAGGAGAAGTGATAAGGGCATGGTTCAAAGTCCCAGTTGTCGCGCTGCGAGATCGCGCATGATTTCTTCCGAGCCGCCGCCGATCGCGTTGACCCGGACCTCGCGGTAGATTCGTTCGACACGCGAGCCTCGCATATATCCGCTGCCGCCCAAAATCTGCATGGCTTCCCGCGCGCAGAATTCCATCGTTAACGTGGCTTGGACTTTGAGCAGGGCGAGGTCCGCCGCGGGCGTTTCGCCGTTTTGGACGCGCCAGGCGCAGATTTCGAGATAGGCCTGTGTCGCGTTGATCTGGCGCACCATCTCCGCGATCTTGTGGCGGATGACTTGATGGTCGGCGAGGCGCTTGCCGAAGGTGTGGCGTTCGCGGGCCCACTTCACGGCTTCTTCCAAGCACACGCGCGCGTAGGCGCAGGCACCTGAGGCCATGCCCAAGCGCTCGCCGTTGAAGTTCAACATGATGCCCATGAAGCCCATGTTCTCGCCGCCGATCAGGTTCTCGACTGGCACGCGTACGTCTTGGAAGTAGAGCGCGGCGGTATCGGAGGCCCACCAGCCTTGCTTCTTCAGGTTCGTGCGGCTGATGCCTGCGCGGTCGGCTTCGATCAGCAGCAGCGAGATGCCGCCCATGCCGGGGCCACCGGTGCGCACAGCGGTCGTGAAATAGTCGGCGCGCATGCCGCCAGTGATGAACATTTTCGAGCCGTTGACGACGTAGTGATCGCCGTCGCGCACGGCTTTCGTTTTCAGCTGCGCGACGTCGCTGCCGCCGGAAGGCTCCGTGATCGCGAGCGATATGCGCTTGTCGCCGGCGAGGACGGGTGGCGCGATGCGGCGCTTCATGACTTCATCGCCGATCGCGAAGATCGGCGGCAGGCCGATGCCGTGCACCATGAGGCTCGCGTTGATGCCGCCCGCGCCGAGGCGCGCAAGCTCCTCCGACGTCACGATCCCGTGGAAGCGGTCGAGGCCTTCTTTGATGCCGCCGTATTCTTCCGGATAGCCCATGCGCAGCAGGCCGAAGTCCGAGGCCTTCTTGTAGAGCTCGAGCGGGATCTCGCCTTTCTCGTCCCACTCGTCGACATAGGGCATCATTTCCTTGTCGATGAATTTTCTGAGCTCGCGTCGCCAAGCGTGGTGGCTTTCGTTCATGAACGGTGAGGGGGGCCTTGACGAGTCGAAGTCGAGCGTTTGGATGTTTTTGGTCATGGGCGTTTCCGTGCGGTTTCGCCCAGATTGTCATGGTCCTCGCAGGCGGACCACCCACCACTTTCCAGAGCTCGAAGTCGTGGGCGGTGCGTCTGCGCGCACCATGACGGCTGAGCGTGCAGTTGCCGTTGCGTTTTCCTGTCGGCGGCTCCAAGTTCTTGGCATCCGCTATTGCCGCATCAGAACTGGAGAACCCCATGAGTGCCGCGCCCGCTGTGTTTCCGGGGTACACGACCGATACGCTCGACAACCGGATCGTGAACCCTCAACTCACTCAGGACGAGACGATCCACGATGTTTACGCGCAGCTTCGGCGCGAGGATCCGGTGCACTGGACGACGCCTGCGCACTTTCGGCCGTTCTGGTCGGTGACGAAGCATGCGGACATCCTGGAGGTCGAGAA
>CAYXQB010000332.1:0-3117 GCA_964466435.1 uncultured Flavobacteriaceae bacterium
AAGGCTTGGCGGTTGTCGACTTGGCCCGGCGCCCTCGCAGTTGCTACATCTCGTCCGAGATGCGGGAGCCCCTCATGGAAGAATTTTTCGTCGATCCGACCCGCGCGAACTTCGACGCTTTCAAGGCGTTGCCGCGCAATACACCGATCAACATGTTGAATCTGATCCGCTACCGGGTCCGTGCACTCTATCCGGCGGGGCACAGTCACGCGGAGCGCGGGCTTACCGGTGCCGACGCCTATTCGGAGTACGGGCGCACGAGCGAGCCGATCTTTTCGCGCGTCGGGGGTAAGACGATCTGGCGCGGCAAGTTCGAGGCGATGGTGACGGGACCTGCGGGAGAAGGCGAGCAATGGGATTTGGCCTTTATCGCGTTCTATCCGGACGCTGCGGCGTTTCTCGCTATGATCACCGATGCCGACTACAAGCTGGCGGTGGTTCACCGCCAAGCGGCTGTGCTGACGAGCCGGCTTGTCCGGTTTGCGCCGCTTGAGGTTGGAAAGGGGTTTGCATGATCACCGGGCCCACATCGCATAGCTACATTTCGCAGCGCTTGCGCCTTCGGTATGTCGACTGGGGCAACCCGGAAGCGCCGCCGCTCGTGTTGTTGCATGGCGGGCGAGATCATTCGCGCAGTTGGGATTGGACGGCGCAGGCCTTGCGCGACAAGTGGCACGTCATCGCGCCGGACCTGCGCGGGCACGGTGACAGCGACTGGTCGCCGGACGGGGACTATTCGGGAGCGGCGAACCTTTACGACTTTGCGCAGCTGATCCATCAGCTGAAGCTCGCGCCGGCGACGATCGTTGCGCATTCTTATGGCGGGAACATCGCGCTGCGCTATGCGGGCGTCTATCCGGAGAACGTGAAGAAGTTGGTCGCGATCGAAGGCTTGGGGCCGAGCCCGAAGATGCGGTCGGAGCGTGCCGCGATCCCACCGGGCAAGCGTTTTCGCGATTGGATCGAGGCCAAGCGCAACGTCGCAGGCCGAATGCCGCATCGGTACGCGACGCTGGATGAAGCTTACGCGCGAATGAAGGACGCGAACCATCATCTGTCCGACGAGCAGGCGCGGCATTTGACCATTCATGGCGTGAGCCAGAACGAGGATGGGACCTATAGCTGGAAGTTCGATCCCTATATGCGTGTGTTCGGGCCGGTCGATATGGCGGAAGCCGACATCGAGGCGTTGTGGGCTTCGATCGCGTGTCCGACGCTGCTCATGTACGGCGCCGACAGTTGGGCTTCAAATCCAGAGAAAGACGGGCGGGCGAAACACTTCGCCCAAGCGCGCGTGGTCACGTTTGCGGATGCGGCGCACTGGCTGCACCACGATCAGTTCGACAAGTTCGTGGCGGAGCTGAAGGCGTTTCTTTGAGCTATTGCGCGTCGCGCGACGACCAATGGATGTGCAGGATCTTCCAGTCCTTGCCGGATTTGTGCAGCACCATGGTTTCGATCGAGACCGAGTTTACGGGCTTGCCCCTGAACGTGCCCGTGACTTTGTTCTCTGAGGTGATGTAGGCGAGGTTGCCAAGGATTGCGCCGCCGCGGTTGATGCGATTGGCTTTTGTGGCGCCGGAGAATGCGATGTCGGCGTCGAGGTGCTTCGTCGTGTATTCGGCTTTCGAGCGTTCGATCATGCCTTGCTCGAACACCTCGACGCTGTCGTCGAGCATGGCGAGCGCCGCAGCTTTGTCGCCTTTCCTCAGTGCCGTGTGGAATGCTTCGACGGCGGCGGTCGCTTCGGCGAGGACGGCGGTGTCGGGCGGGGCCTTGGCGGGTTTGGTCTCGCCTGCCGCAAGTGCGATCGCGGGCATCAGGGCAACGGCTAGCGCCAAGATCAGGGGTTTCAACACTTCGGCACCTCGGAAATGACCAATCGAAGCTAGAGGACTTGCTGCGGCAACGCCAAGCTGTGCACTAGGCTTTTGCACCTTCGCGCGAGGTTGCTTAAGGTTTCCTCAACTTCGAGGAATTTCAGGCATGCGTGTCGTTGCCGCCGTTCTTGCGTCACTGCTGATCGCCGCTTCGGCGCTTGCTGCGGCGCCGCAGAAAATGTCGATCAAGGACACCCGCAAGGGGTACGAGCTTGACGTTTCCTACCCCCGCTTCGGGCATGCGGCGATGGACCGGGAGCTTGAGACCTGGGCGCGGGCCATCGCCCAGGACTTTCGCGAGGGCGCGCGCGAGTCCACCGGCGATCCGAACCCTTAGTCGCGGGAGGGCACCTACGAGGTCTTGCGCCAGAATGCGCAGATGACCGTCGTCGCTTTCGCCTACTACACCTACACCGGCGGCGCGCACCCGAATTCGTCGAGCGAGACATTCAACTTCCTGATGCCGGAAGGGCGGCGGGTCGAGTTTGGGGAATTGTTTTCGCCGAAGGGAATTCAGCGTGTCAGCGACATCTCGGTCGCGCAGCTGAAGCAGGAGCTCGGCGGACCGGACGGGGTCGGTGACCTGGATTGGATCAAGCGCGGGGCGGGGCCGAATGGGCGGAACTTCGCTTCGTTCGCGCTTCTGCCGCGGGAGCTCACGATTACCTTCGATGCGTATCAGGTCGCGGCCTACGCGGCGGGGCCGCAGGAGGTGCGCATTCCGCTCGCCAATTGGCGCGATGTAATGCGGCCGAACCCACGGCTGCCAGCGGCGTCTTTCGATTGCGCCCTGGCACGCAGCGAGGTGGAGCGGGCGATCTGCGGGTTGCACACGTTGGCGCGGCTCGACCGGCATATGAACGATGCCTATGTTTTTAAGCTCACGTGGGAAGGCGACGACGTGCGCCGGCAGAAAATCCGCGCCGAACAGCGCGCATGGCTCCGCGCCCGCGACGCGAGTTGCCGGGGCCCTGCGATCGCTGCATGCCTCAGTGCGATGTATCAGCGGCGGCTGAAAGAGGTCGAAGACCCGACGTTGCCAAAGCCTTAAGCGCGGGTGTGTTCGCCCGGTTTCGCGCGGCAATCCGCCGTTCCCGCCGCTCGCGCGGGCCATATTGCATCGTGGGCGCACATACGTCATAACCCACGGCCTTGAATCTAGGCGCCGTCACACCGGCGCCACGGAGCGCGGGCGTAGCTCAGGGGTAGAGCATAACCTTGCCAAGGTTAGGGTCGG
>CAYXQB010000333.1:0-3108 GCA_964466435.1 uncultured Flavobacteriaceae bacterium
GCGGAGGGGACGCTCGGCGTCGTCACCGGCGCGGTGCTGAAGCTGTTTGCGAAGCCCGCAGAGATCGAGACGGCGATCGTGGCGGTCGAGAGTGTGGACAAAGCGATCGCACTCCTCAATTTCGCGCGCGCGCAAAGTGCAAGCGTGACAGCGTTCGAGTTGATGCCGCGCAACGGGATCGAATTCGTCGCGAAGCACATCCCGGCCGCGCGCGATCCGTTCGGGCGGGCCTATCCGTGGTATGTCCTCATCGACGTGTCGTTGTTCTCGGAGGCGCAGGTTGGCGCGGCGCAAGCGTTGCTGGCCGACGCGGCGAGCGCTGGGTTGATCGTGGACGGCGTCGTGGCGCAATCGCTCGCGCAGCGCGAGGCATTTTGGCGGCTGCGCGATAGCTTGTCAGAAGCACAGAAGCCCGAAGGCGGCAGCATCAAGCACGACGTGTCGGTGCCGATCTCGGCGATCCCGCGCTTCATTGTGGAGGCTTCGCGCGCGGTCACGGCGGCCGTACCGGGCGCGCGACCGGTGCCGTTCGGGCACTTGGGCGACGGCAACATTCACTTCAACATCAGCCAGCCCGGCGGCGGCGAAAAGGCTGCCTTCCTCGCGCGCACGGACGAGGTCAACCGGATCGTGCACGATATCGTGCATGCGTTCGGCGGGTCGATCAGCGCGGAGCACGGCATCGGTCAGGCGAAGATCGACGAAATCACGCGCTACAAGAGCGCCATCGCGCTCGAGACGATGCGCGCGGTGAAGCGTGCGCTCGATCCGAAAGGGATTATGAACCCGGGCAAGGTCGTGAGGGTTTGAAGCTTTGCCTGCGAGACCACCGATCCAATCGCCCCAGCGGGCGGGTCAAACCGTAATGATCTTTTCCTGCAGCGCTTTGGCGATGGCTTGGACGCGGGTGGTGGCTTTCAGCTTCACCTTCGCGCCGTCCATGTGAAAGCGCACCGTGCGGGAGGAGATGCCAAGGTCGGCGCCGACTTCCGCATCGCCTTTGCCGGCTGCGGCGGCGCGGAGGCATTGGATTTCGCGCGTGGTCAGCGCGTGGGGCGTGAACGGGCGGCGGCCGCTCTTCAAAACGCGATAGCGCGCGAAAGCGGCGTGGGCGAGGATCTGCAGCATCGCGCGCGTCAGCGCGGACGTGTCGGGCTTGTCGCCGCCGAAAATAAAGCCGGCCAGCGGTTCGGCCTCCTCGTACACCGGCGCGATGAGACCCTCGCCGTGCTTAACAACGTCGGCCATCAGATCGGCCCATCGTCCGCGTGTGTTCGGGTCGGCGCGCAGCTCCGAGATCAAGAATGTCTCCGGCGAGCGCAACGCGCGCTGGACGAACGGCGAAGACGTATAGGTGTAGGCTCGGTCGATCTCCGCCGGGATGGCGGGCGCATCGGTGTAGATCGTCGCGTCCGCGGCACCGCCGGCAAGGCGCGCCGCGTCGACGGCCGCCAGATGCGTGTAGCCGAGCTCTCCGGCGAACTCTTTCATCGCCGTCCAGATTTGGGCGATCGCGGGGGCGGTTCGAACGTGATCCAGAGCCTGCGCGAAGCGTGGCGTGAGGTCAGCCATAGTCGAGTCTTCCGTCGGTCTCTCACCAGGCACTGTACGCCCGAGATTGGCAACCTGTCACGCGCTTAAGGATAAACGGCACATGATCAAGCGGCGAAACTTACACGCATTTGATCGACTTGGCGGATAGCGCCGGGCCTGAGACGCGGCGGGGTACCCTCGAGTTTTGCGTTGGGGCTCAGGCGGGCGATGGTGGCGAGCGTTTCTTCCATCTCGGCGCGCGCCAAGGCTTCGCCGACGCAGCGGTGGGCTCCGGCGCCGAAGATCATGTGCCAGCGCGGGTGGTCTTTGCGCGTGATGTCGAAGCGGTTCGCGTCGGCGAAGACGTCCTCGTCGCGCAAGGCGGAAGGCAGCGAGACCGCAATCAGCGTACCGGCCGGGATCACGTAGCCGTCGATCTCGAAATCTCTCACGGCAACGCGCGGGATGCCGGAAATGACCGGTTCGAAGCGCAAGCCTTCGTCGACGGCGCCGCGCTTCAGTGCATCGGGGTTCTCGCAGAACGCGCGCCATTGCGTGGGGTGTTGCAACAGTGCGCTTAGCGTCATGCAGAGCGAGCCGCGCGTCGTGTCGGAGCCTGCGAGGATCAGGCCGAGAACTTGGGTGCGGATCTCGATGTCGCTGAGTTCGCCGTCGCGCGCGGTCGCCTCCACATAGTCGGTTAGGAAATCTTGGCGCGGGCTGCGGCGGCGGTCTTCGAGCAGTGCGCTCACGTACTTGTCGAAGGCGACCAGGCTTGCCTCGATTTGCGGGCGGCGCGCGGGATCGATGAAGCCCAAGGACTCCGCCGTATCGGCAATCCATTGCAGGAAGACGGGCAAATCGGACCGCGGGATTCCCAGAATGTCGGCGATGATGCGCGCGGGGATTTGGGCTGCGATCTCGTTCACGAAGTCGATCGGGCCCGTGTTCAGGCGGGCCCCGACGAGTTCTGCGGCGAGTTCGGCCGCCTTCGGACGCATTGCGTCCATCAACTTGAAGGCGAACGTGCGCTGTACCGGCGCGCGGCGGCGGCGGTGTGCGTCGCCGTTCGCGAACAGCATGGCCGCTTCCGTGAAGGCATAGATCGGGCCCGAGGTGATGCCTTGCATCATCTTCGTTTCGGTTTCGAGCTGGCGCGTAACGTCGGTCATCACCACGTCGAGGTGGCGGGCACGCAGTGCGAGTACGAGTCCCATCTCCACCCGCACGAACGGCCCCTTTGCCCGGCACTCGGCAAAAACGGCGTAGGGATCGGCGTCGGCCGGCATCGGCAACGGGAGCGTGGGGATATCGGCGAGGGTGCGGGGCATGGCGCGCTCTTCAGCGGGAAGCGGAAGCACGCACACTAGCGCGAACATAGTCCCCATGTCAGATGCGTCGTCTTGTTGCCCAAGTCCCACAGTCAGGGACCGTGCGGTTAGGCTTTCATTAACCCCACGGCCCGAACATCCCGCACATGCGCTGAAGGCTCACCGGCGCGGCGACCGTATCAACGGCCGCCGGCAACGGCGGCTATTCAGGAGCACCCCACGACATGACTATCGGACTACGCGC
>CAYXQB010000334.1:0-3027 GCA_964466435.1 uncultured Flavobacteriaceae bacterium
CAAGCTCGTCGCGTTTTGCATGGTTGCGAAGTCGTAACTTAGTAGGGGCACCAGGGCCGTTCGATACCGGTCGGCAGGCGGGTGTTGGAATCCGCGCATGCGGTACGCAGCTGCGACGACGTTAGCCCCTTCGCTTTCGAGAGGTCGGCGCCCTGAAGCTGGGCGCCGACAAAGTGCGCGTTCGTAAAGTCGGCGCCGTCGAGTTTTGCACCCTCAAGCCAGGCCCAGTTCAGCCAAGCGCCCTTGAAGTCGGCGCCCCGCAGATCGGCGCCTTGCATCTGGGCGCCTGAGAGGTTGGCGTAGCGGAGCGAGGCTTTCGAGAGGTTGGCGTTGGTCAGCTGTGTGCCGGCCATGTTGGCGCCGTCAAATTTCGCGCCCGAGAGGTTTGCCTCGATGAAGATGGCCAGTTGGAAGAAGCGGTCTTCGAAGTCGGCGCCTGAGAGGTCGCAGCGGATGCACTCGGAGAAGTTTTGCGATTTGCGCGCCCGCGCGAGGTCATTGGGATTGGCTGCCTGCGCCGCCTGAGACGCAATGGCGGCGAGGGCGAGGGCCATGGTGGCCAGCAACTGAGACGCGGTCATCTTGAGCTCCGGCCGGAAGGCCGCGAAGTTAGGCACGGCTGCGGCACGGCACGCAAGCGATGGGCCGGACGTAACGGAAATGCACTACTTGCGGTTTGCCAGGTCGTCGAGCTGGCGGCGCATCGCTTCGATCTGGGCCTTTAGATCGGCGATCTCTTCGTCGGCACCGTGTTCGCCGGTGCCGTTCGTCGGCTGTTCCTCACGGCCATCCTCGCGTGTCTTCATAAGCGCACCAAACGGCGTGAACATGCGCACGGCGCGTTCGAACATTTGCATGTTCTGGCGGGTGATCGCTTCGAATTCTTTCAGCATGCCTTTGCCGGCGAACGCGGACGTGAATTGTTCGCGAATGCGCTCGTGGTTCTTGGACAGCGAGTCCATGCTCAGATTCAAATAGCCCGGCACCAGTGCCTGCATACTGTCGCCGTAGAAGCGGATCAGCTGGCGCAGGAACTGTATCGGCAGCAGCTGCTGGCCGCCTTTGCCCTCTTCTTCAAAGATGATCTGCGTCAGGACCGAACGGGTGATGTCTTCGCCGGTCTTGGCGTCGTAGACGTTGAACTCCTGCCCATGCTTGACCATCTCGGCCAAGTGATCGAGCGTCACATAGCTCGACGTCGCCGTGTTGTAGAGGCGGCGGTTCGCGTACTTTTTGATAGTGATCGGTTCGTTGATTGGGGCAGCGGTCATTCGTGAGGCCTCGATAGACGGTGCGGGTGGATGTTGCGCCGCAATCGCAATTTTGTTGCGCAGCATAATACGCCAGTTGATGGGGTATTCCTACCGCGGATGCGTTAAGGGCGACCTGCGGGAGATCAAATCCGCCTCACGAAATGGCGGAATGGCTTGGCCGCGGGGCCTGGGCCGTGCCAATGTCAATCTTAACAGGCCTCAACTTTTAGCCCGTCTTTCAGGAGACCCCTCACAATGACCGATGTTGCGATTGTTGCAGCTGCACGCACTGCCGTGGGCTCATTCAACGGTTCTTTTGGCTCTCTGCCAGCGCACGAACTGGGCAAGGTCGCAATCAAGGAAGTGTTGAAGCGCGCGAAGGTCGACGCGAAGGACGTGAGCGAGGTGATCCTCGGCCAGATTTTGAGCGCGGCTCAAGGTCAAAACCCCGCGCGGCAGGCTTCCATCAATGCCGGCGTTCCGGTGGAGGTGCCGGCGTGGGGCGTCAATCAGCTTTGCGGTTCGGGGCTGCGTGCCGTTGCTTTGGGTCACCAGGCAATCGTGAACGGCGATTCCTCGATCGTTGTCGCCGGCGGACAAGAGTCCATGTCGATGGCGCCGCATGCGGCGTACCTGCGCGCCGGGCAAAAGATGGGGCCGCTTGAGTTCATCGACACGATGATCAAGGACGGCTTGATGGATGTTTTCAACGGCTATCATATGGGCAATACGGCCGAGAACGTCGCTAAGGAATGGCAGATCACGCGCGAGCAGCAGGACCGGTTCGCGGTCGCCTCGCAGAACAAGGCAGAAGCTGCGCGCAAAGCCGGACGCTTCAAGGACGAGATCGTGGCGGTGACGATCAAAGAGAAGAAGGGCGAGAAGGTCGTCGATATGGATGAGTATATCCGCGACGGCGTGACCTACGATTCGATCAAGGATTTGCGCGCGGCCTTCTTGAAAGAGGGCGGTACCGTGACCGCGGCGAACGCGAGCGGCATCAATGATGGTGCTGCGGCCGTTGTCCTGATGTCGCTGAAAGAAGCCGATCGGCGCGGGCTGAAGCCGCTCGCGGTGATCAAATCGTGGGCCCAGGCCGGCGTCGATCCGAAGATCATGGGAACGGGGCCGATCCCGGCGTCGCGGGCGGCGTTGAAAAAGGCAGGTTGGAATGCCGCCGATCTCGACCTGATCGAGGCGAACGAGGCGTTCGCGGCGCAAGCGTGCGCGGTCAACAAGGATATGGGTTGGGACACGGCCAAGGTGAACGTCAACGGCGGGGCGATCGCCATCGGGCACCCGATCGGCGCTTCGGGTGCACGCGTGTTCGTGACGTTGCTGCACGAGATGCAGAAGCGCGACGCGAAAAAGGGTCTTGCCACGCTCTGCATCGGCGGCGGAATGGGTATCGCGGTTTGCGTTGAGCGCTAAAGAGAACATACGGGAGGAATAAGAATGTCACGGGTAGCGATTGTCACCGGCGGTACGCGCGGAATCGGTGAGGCGATTTCGGTGGGACTCAAGAAGGCGGGGTACAAGGTTGCAGCGAACTACGCGGGCAACGACGAGCGTGCGAAGGCGTTTGCCGACAAACACGGAATTGCGGTTTTCAAGTGGGACGTGGCGAACTACGACGCGTGCATGAAGGGCGTGGCGGAAGTGGTCGCAAAACTTGGGTCTGTCGACATCGTCGTGAACAACGCAGGAATCACGCGCGACTCGACGCTGAAGAAGCAATCGCGCGCGCAGTGGGACGAGGTGCTCGACACCAATC
>CAYXQB010000335.1:0-2975 GCA_964466435.1 uncultured Flavobacteriaceae bacterium
TCTCGACGTTCGATCTGGTCGGCGCGGGCCCGCAAGCGAAAATCTCCTCGACCCGTATCCGCGAAGCCCTTCGCGACGGCAAGCCCGACGTCGCGGCCTCGCTGCTCGGCCACGCGTGGACCGTCGAGGGTAGGGTCGAGCAGGGCGACAAACGCGGCCGCACGATCGGCTTCCCGACAGCCAACGTGTCCCTCGAAGGGTACCTGGAACCCGCGCTCGGCGTTTACGCGGTCCGCGTCGAGATCGCGGGCAAGAGCTACAACGGCGTCGCCAATTTCGGCCGCCGGCCCACATTCGACAAAAAGGACGTTCTCCTCGAGGTCCATATCTTCGACTTCGAAGGCGACATCTACGGCCAACAAATCGTCGTCGCGTTCGTGGCATACCTGCGCCCCGAACAAAAATTCGCGGGGCTCGACGCCCTCAAAGCGCAAATCGCGAAAGACAGCGAACGCGCGCGAACGATACTACGCGCCTAAGAGCTCGCTCTCAGACTTCGCGCTACGCATCACACTGACTCGGATCGAAACATCCGCCGGTTGCGCCCGCGACCTGTTTTCGAAGGCAATGTCTCGCGCACGTCACAGCGGCGATGCCCCAACTGATCTACGCTCCGATCTGCTTTTGGGGGAAGCGATGGAAGAGTTCTTGCCGATGCTGGAGACGGCAGCAATGGTCGTTGGCGGCGCGGTCGCGGGCGCTGTCGATGTGTTCGCGGAAGCGTTCAGCCAAATGACCGCCGACCCACGCGCGCTCGCGCGCGATATCGCGCTGCAGCTCATCATGTTCACGCTGACGACCGTGATCTTGGGCAGCCTCTACCACCGCTTCGTGTTGAGGCCGCGCGAAGTGCGCGAGAACAAACTCGCCGACGCCCGCCGCGCCTCCTTGATGGAGCCGTTCCGCCGCATGCTTGTCATGCGCTTGGCGAGCGCGCATGGCGGGCTCTACGACAAGCTGACCCGCTTCGACGATTGGAGCGTCAATTGGGGCAGGCCGCGCATCCGCTCGCTATCGGCGGATGTGGCTGACATTTGCGCGAACCTGTCCGCGACGATCATCTCGAACGCCGAGCTCCTCACGGATGAAGAGCGGCAGGCGGTTGGCAAGTACTCTTCGCAGTTGTTCGCCCTGCAGGGCAAACTTGAGGAGATTGAAAAGTCGCTGGCTTCATTGTCGACCGGCACGGTCGATGCGTTGCGCGGTATCATCATCGAGGCGAACGCAACCGTTAATCAGATCGCGGCGGCATTCGACACGGAGTACAAGGACCAACTGATGGACTTGCTCTGGGACGCAGACGATGGCAACGCGCTGGAAGAAAGGCTGCTGACGCCGCTGGACGGCAAAGTCGCCGCGATCGCGCGCAAAGCTGCCGTAGCGAGCTCCCCGCCGCCGCCGGCCATGGCAGCAGAGTAGTCTAGGAGGGGCGCAGCCCCAGCGCTTCAGAATGCCGGCGCATACGACTACACTGCGAATCGTCATGCACCATTCCCTGAAGCTTCACCCGCATTCGCGCTGCGCCGCCGTCGCGCACATCGACGTCGCGGTCGCGCGCGACCACGGGCAGCTGACGCTCACCTATCTCGTCACCGGCAAGATCGCCGACCTGCGGTTGCCGGCCCCCGCCGCGCGCGCACGTACCGACGGCCTGTGGCAGCACACGTGCTTCGAAGCGTTCGTACGCAAGACGCCCAGTCCGCGCTACTACGAGTTCAACTTCGCCCCATCCACGCAATGGGCAGCGTACCGCTTTCGCGGTTACCGCGAAGGTATGGTCTCGGTGGAGGACATGCCGTCGCCCCTCATCGAGTGCCGTCAGAACACTGAGACCTACTCGCTGCAAGCGGCGCTAAAGCTCGACGCGCAGCCGAGCCTGCCCGCGGACGCCGCCTGGAACCTGAACCTCACCGCCGTGATCGAAGAAGCGAACGGCAACAAATCGTACTGGGCGCTTGCGCATCCCGCCACCAAGCCCGACTTTCACCACGCCGACTGTTTCGTCCTCGAACTCCCCACACGAACCCAGTGACCGACCTCATGAAATTCGGTATCGACCGCCTGATCGCCGACCCGGCGCTCCGCGCACCGCTCAAGGGCAAGCGCGTGGCACTCGTCGCGCACCCCGCCTCGGTGACGCAAGACCTAACGCACTCGCTCGATGCGCTGGCCGCAACCGGCGACATCAAACTCACCGCAGCGTTCGGTCCGCAGCACGGGCTGCGCGGCGACAAGCAAGACAACATGGTCGAGAGCCCGGACTTCAACGACCCCGCGCTCGGCATCCCGGTCTTCAGCCTCTACGGCCAAGTGCGCCGCCCGACCGGCCAAAGCATGGGCACGTTCGACGTCGTGCTCGTCGACCTGCAGGACCTCGGCTGCCGCATCTACACGTTCATCACGACGCTGCTCTACATGCTCGAAGCGGCGGCCGAGCATAAGAAAGCGGTCTGGGTGCTCGACCGCCCAAACCCCGCGGGCCGCCCGGTCGAAGGTTTGCGCTTGGCGCCGGGGTGGGAAAGCTTCGTGGGCGCCGGCCCCATGCCGATGCGCCACGGCCTCACGCTCGGCGAACTGGGCCTATGGTTCATCAAAACGAAGAAGCTCGACGTCGACTACCGCATCATCGAAATGGAAGGCTACCGCCCCGACGAAGCCCCCGGCTTCGGCTGGCCGCTCGGCACGCGCACCTGGGTGAACCCAAGCCCTAACGCACCAAACCTCTGGATGGCCCGCGCCTACGCCGGCACGGTGATGCTCGAAGGCACGACGCTCTCCGAAGGCCGCGGCACGACCAGACCCTTGGAGCTCTTCGGTGCCCCCGACATCGACGCGAAGAAGGTCATCGCCGAGATGCACCGCCTTGGCGCCCACTGGCTGAAAGGCTGCGCGCTTCGCGACTGCTGGTTCGAACCGACGTTCCACAAGCACGTTGGCAAACTCTGCAACGGCGTCCAAATCCACACCGAAGACCC
>CAYXQB010000336.1:0-2934 GCA_964466435.1 uncultured Flavobacteriaceae bacterium
CGGTAGGCGATGGTGAGGCTGTCGCTGCCGATGTAGAGGCGGTCAAACGTGAAGCGCAGGTCCTTGGCGCTCGCGAGCGCTTTGTCCCAGTAGCGGGCCAGGGCGGGCTTGCCGGCGACGCTGTCGATCTTCTCACCCATCACAAGCGCAATGCGCGGCGAATGGAAGACGATGTCGTCGGCGTAGTGGCGCAAGATCGCGTCGAGATCGTGCGCGTTCCAGGCCTCGATCCATTCCTTGGCAAAGCGTTCGGCAAAGGTGCGGTCGATCATCGCGGCGTCCGCCGCTTCCAGTCGATGTTCGTGATATCGATGCGCTTCTTGGCCGTGCCGTCCCATTCGGTTTTGAAGCCGTGCTTGGCGAGCGTCGCCACCACGGTGCGGCCGACGGCGATCATGTCGGCTTCGATTTCGTCCAAATCGCCGAAGGCGATCAGCAGGCCGCTGCCGTTGACGGCGCGCTCCAGGTCTTGGCCGTGGTAGAAGCAGAAGCCGCGGAAGTTTTCGCGGCCTTCGTCTTTCAGAACTTCAGCGACGTCGCTGTGGCCGTCGGATTGGGTGTAGCCCGCGTTCTGAAGCGCGCAGATGCCGGCGCGGTGGAGCTCGTCGAACGCGCGGTCGAGGCGGTCGCAATCGGTTTCCTTGGGCCAGGTTTTTTCGGCGGCGGTTTTGGCGGCGAACTCGTTGGCGAGCGCGGCGTTCATGGCGGCTTTGTCGACCGTCAATTCCGGGTCGTCCGCGAAGAGGTCGTCGAGGTGCTCAGTGGCCCTTTCCGGGTCGTAGAAGCCGCCCCAAACCCAAACATGGATGGCGTCGCGAACGTAGGTCTCATCGTCTGTCATGGACGCGACCCTATGGCCCAGGGGCGTTGTTTGACAGTCCCGCCAGCCCCCTCTAAAACCCGCGCCTCCGCTGGGGAATTCCCTGGTGGATGGAAGCACCCGTGGCGGGGAAGCCCCCGCCTGTCGGCTCGGACGACCGGAGCAGAGGAGGGCAGCATTTCCTAGACTTAACATCTTGAATTTATAGGGAAATTGCGAATGACGAAGCGACAGAGTTCCAAGCACAAGATTGACCGGCGTATTGGCGACAATCTCTGGGGCCGCCCGAAGAGCCCGCAGAACAAGCGCGAGTACGGCCCCGGTCAGCATGGCCAGCGGCGTAAGAACAAGACGTCCGACTACGGCGTGCAGCTCAAGGCGAAGCAGACGCTGAAGGGCTATTACGGCAACATCACCGAGCGGCAGTTCCGCAAGATCTACGCCGAGGCGCAGCGCAAGCGTGGCGATACGGGCGAGAACATCATCGGCCTGCTGGAGCGCCGTCTCGACGCGGTCGTCTACCGCGCGAAGTTCGTGCCGACGGTTTTCGCGTCGCGCCAGTTCGTGAACCACGGCCACATCAACGTGAACGGCCGGCGCGTGAACATCCCGAGCTACATCGTCAAGGAAGGCGACGTGATCTCGGTGCGCGACAAGGCGCGCGATATGGAATTGGTTGCGGTTGCGATCCAGCTGCCGGAGCGTGACGTGCCGGACTATATCGAGGTCGATCACGGCAAGCTGACGGCTAAGTTCACGCGTACGCCGAAGCTCTCGGATGTGCCGTATCCGGTTAAGATGGAACCGAACCTGGTCGTCGAGTTCTACTCGCGGTAAGGTCTCTGAAGTTTGCAGAATTGAGGGCGGTCAGCGGTTTCGCGGCCGCCTTTTTCTTATGCCCTCTTTCGGTCAAAGATCGCTGCCAAGGTGATTTGTCCTCTTGGAGCGCCCCCATGATGTTGTCTGCCGTTCTTGCTGCCGCGTTGAGCGCCACCGCGTGGGTCGATCCGTGCGAGGTTACGACTGCCGCCGAGGCCGAGCGCGTGCTGGGTGAGGCGAGCTTGCCGGTTCCGCCGGAGCTGATGGGCGAGGAGACTGCACCATCCTGCATTTGGGCGACAGCGCAGCGCGAGAAGGAGGTCAAGATCTCGGTGTGGTCGGGGGATGAGCTTCCGGTCGTCGGCATGAAGGATGCGGCTTCCTACTACGCGAAGATGAAGGCCGACACGACGGGCGCGAAAGAGGTGGCGGGGCTTGGCGATCAAGCGTTCGCGATGTTCGACGGGCGTAAGGCTGCGTCGGGGCTCGTCGCGGTGCTCAAAGGCGATCGGCTGATCACGTTCGAATTCGGCCGCGTGAACGAGGCGCAAGCTAAGGCGTTTGTCGCGGCGGTGATGGGGCGGCTTTAGGCGCCGAGTGCGCGCTTGAACGTCTCGGCGTCGACGTTTCCGCCGGAGAGTATGACGGCGATGGTTTTGCCGCGGGTTTCGAGTTTGCCGGCGAGTAACGCCGCGAAGGCTGCGGCGCCGCCTGGTTCGGCGACGAGTTTCAGGTGGGTGAACGCGTGCGCCATGGCGCTGAGTGCTTCATCGTCCGTGACACTCAAGGCCCTCACCAGACGCTGGATGATCGGGAACGTGAGTTCGCCGGGCATCTCTGTCATCAGCGCGTCGCAGAGCGAAGCCTTGGTCGCGGTGTTCGCGACGCGCTTTCCTGCGGCGAGCGAGCGGGCGGTGTCGTCGAAGTCAGCCGGTTCGATGCCGTAGACTTGGGTTTTCGGCGAGAGTTCAGCGAGTGCGCTGGCGATGCCTGCGGTGAGACCGCCGCCCGAGCACGGCACGAGCACTGCGTCGAAGGTCAGACCCATCGCTTTCGCGTCTTGCGCAATCTCCAGCCCCGCCGTGCCTTGACCGGCGATGATGCGCTCATCGTCGAACGGCGGCACCAGCGTGAGCCCGCGATCGCTCGCGATTTTCTTGCCGATGGCGACGCGGTCTTCAGTAAAACGGTCGTAGAGTACGACTTCGGCGCCGTAGCCCTTGGTGTTCTCGATTTTGAGTTTCGGCGCGTCGGCCGGCATGACGATCACCGCGCTCGTGCCCAACTCGCGAGCA
>CAYXQB010000337.1:0-2913 GCA_964466435.1 uncultured Flavobacteriaceae bacterium
GGGGTTACCCCCGCCGGGCGTTACCCGGCGTCATGCTTCCGTGGAGCCCGGACTTTCCTCCAGAGGTTTGCACCTCCAGCGGCCATCCAGCCTTCTGGCTCAACGCCGATAAATGGCCACTCAAGCCACGACGTCAAGCGTCGCATTCAGCGCGCGCAAGATCGCGAGCGTTTCGGCGTCGGCAACGCCGTCAAACCGCGCCGGCCGAAAATGCCGCTGAAAAGCGCTCACCACGATCTCCGTCGGTTCGTCGTAAACGCTCGTGATCTCGAGCCCGTAACCATAGCGCACGAGCAACATCTGTAGCTCGCCCACATGCGGCCCCGTATCGGGACGCGCCAGCGAAGCCTCTCGTCCCGCCTTCGCGTCGACCCAAACGCCGAGCCCCGCGTGCGCCAACGGCTTCCATGGAAACAACTCGCCCGGATCGGTCTTGCGCCCCGGCGCAATGTCCGAATGCCCGATCACATTGCGCGGTGCAATCCGATGCCGTGCCACGATCGCGCGTCCGAGTGCCAACACGGCTTCGATCTGCACACCGGGAAACGCACGATAGCCGAACTCATGCCCAGGATTGACGATCTCGATCCCAACCGAGCGCGAGTTGATGTCGGTCTCGCCCCGCCAGTGCGACACGCCGGCGTGCCAAGCGCGCATCTCCTCGGCGACATGCCGGTAGATCGTGCCGTCCTCGTCGACCGTATAGTGCGAACTCACTCGCGACGCGGCATCGGTCAACCGCGTCACTGCAGCCTCACATGTTTGCATGCCTGTGTAGTGCATGATCAGGATGTCAGGCACGGCTTCGCCGACGCGCTCGTTGTAGTTCGGTGACGGCCGCTCGATGATCCTCATACGCCCACCTTCAGCGTCGCGCTCGCGCGCGCAACAACCTCTCCGGCTTCGTTGCGCAACTCGGCCTCAGCGAACGCAATCGACTTACCCCGGTGCCGAACCCACCCTTCGCCGATCAGCGTACCGACATCGGCACGACCGATGAACGAAGTCTTGAGCTCCAGTGTCACCTGGGGCGTGTTGGGCTCGCGATGGGTCAACCTGACCGCATGCCCGCACAGTGAATCGAGCATCGCCGCCAAGAACCCGCCAAAGATGCGCCCGCCGCGATTGACGAAGCTCTCACCCGCCACGAACGAAGCCCTCACATAGCCGCGCGCAGCATCGGTTTCGAGCGTCGTCTTGCCGAGTGTCTCCACCGCAGGGGAATTCTTCTCCATCAGACGATCCCACGCTCTCTCTTGATCTTGTCGTAGGCCCCGTTGATCGAAGCGAGCTTCTCCGTCGCCAGCCGCACGAACTCCTCCGGCACCCCGCGTGCGATCAAACTATCGGGATGGTTCTCGCGGACGAGCGTATGATAGGACCGCTTTAAGTCCTCGTCCGAGGACGATCGATCGACACCAAGAATGACGTAGGGATCTTCGCGATCCGGTCCGAAATGCGATGCGCGGATTCGTTCGAACTGCGCGCTGGTGAAACCGAAGATCTGCGCCACATGTTTCAGGTATTCAAGCTCGCCCGCGTGTAATCGGTTGTCGGCCTTCGCGACGAGAAACAAGCTGTCGAGCAAGTCCTCAAGCACGCCGGGCTTCGACCGGAACAACGACGCCAGCTGCTTCGCGTACGAATCGAACCCGGCAACGTCCTGCTTGGCGAGATTGAACAAATGCCCCACATTGGACTCTTCCTCGCGCGGAACAGGAAAGACCCGCTTGAAAACATCGACCTCGTCATGCGTCACCGTACCGTCGGCTTTCGCGAGCTTCGCGGCCAGCGCGATGACGCCGATCGTAAACGCCACCTCGTCGCGCTCGCGGATATTGCTTCGGTCGTTACGTTCCCGTTCCTTGGGCTCGTCCCGCACTCCCGGCTTTCGACTGCGGTCAAGCAGTATGTGCCCCGCCAATCCGCCGAGCAGTGCGCCGATCGGCCCGCCGATAGCAAGTCCGGCCGCAGCGCCGGCGATTTTGCCCCAAACCGACATCTTCAGCCCATCCTACCGTGAAACTTCTTCGAGCGCGATTGAGGCGAACATATGACGAAGCGCCGTTGGCACATTTGGATAGACCGCGGCGGCACGTTCACCGACCTCGTAGCATTGGGACCCGACGGCCAACTGCGTGCGACCAAACTTCTCTCCGAATGCGCCGAACATTATGACGACGCGGCCATCGAAGGAATTAGGCGTTTGCTGGGTCTCGCGCAAGACGCCGACCTGCCCCATGAAGAAATCGCGGAAGTTCATATGGGAACGACGGTCGCGACGAACGCACTTCTGGAGCGCAAAGGCGCGCGCACGGTCCTCGTCACAACACGCGGGTTCCGCGACCAACTCCGGATCGGTTACCAACATCGCCCGAAACTCTTTGTTCGCCACATTGACCTTGTCGCCCCGCTCTACGAAAGCGTCATAGAGATCGACGAACGCGTAGCGGCCGACGGCACGGTCTTGAGCACACTCGACAGCGCGCAGGCTGAGCGACAACTGATGACGGCACGGGACCAGGGGATCGAGTCGTGTGCGATTCTCTTCATGCATGGCTACCGCCACACCGCGCACGAACGCGAAGTCGCCGCTATCGCCAAGCGCCTTGGCTTCACGCAAATTTCGGTCAGTCACGAGGTGAGCCCGCTGATGAAATACGTCAGCCGGGGCCACACCACCGTAGCGGACGCCTACCTCTCGCCCGTGTTGCGCCGCTATGTCGATAAGGTCGCAAGGCCGCTAGACAGCGTAGCGCGCGAGGGCCGCCTGCGCTTCATGCGCTCGAGCGGCGCGCTCGCCGACGCAAGTCATTTCTCCGGCAAAGACGCGCTACTCTCAGGGCCCGCCGGCGGCGTCATCGGCATGTCCGAAACCGCAAAGGCGGCAGGCTTCGCGAAAGTTATCGGCTT
>CAYXQB010000338.1:0-2890 GCA_964466435.1 uncultured Flavobacteriaceae bacterium
TGGCCGTTAAGTTCAAAAAGGGCGACCGCGTGATGGTGGTCGCCGGCGAAGAAAAGAAGCGCAAGGGCTCGCAGCCGCGCATCGGGCAGATCTTGAAGGTCTATCCCGATGAAGACCGCGTGCTGGTGCAGGGCGTGAATATGGTCAAGCGCCACACGAAGCAGTCCGCGCGCAGCCAGGGCGGCATCATTACGAAAGAAGCGCCCATTCACGTTTCGAACGTCGCGCACATCGACCCGAAATCGGGCGAGCCGACGCGTATCGGATTTAAGACGCTGCAGGACGGACGCAAGGTTCGCTTTGCGAAGAAGTCCGGGGAACTGATCGATGTCTGAGAAAGAAGCCAAAGGCAAAAAGGGCAAGGCCGAGGGCGAAGCGAAGGAACAGAAGGGTCCGCCGCCGTCCAAGACCGAGGAAAAGCGCGCCGAGAAAAAGGCGAAGGGCAAGGGCGGCGATGCCGCGACCGGTCCGGCCGTCACGACGCAATCGGAATCGCAACGCGCGAAGGGCATAAAGCTCGCGGCCGGCGAGAAATACGTACCGCGCGCCAAGAAGCGCTACCACGATGTCGTGCGCAAGCAGCTGATCGAGAAGTTCGCCTACAAGAACCCGATGCAGGTGCCAAGGCTCGACAAGATCGTCATCAATATGGGCGTCGGCGAGACGACCGCGGACACGAAGAAGATTCAATCCGCCGTCCGCGACCTCGCGTTGATTGCCGGCCAGAAGCCCGTCGTGACGAAGGCGCGAATCGCGATCTCGAACTTCAAGGTGCGTGAGAACATGCCCTTGGGCTGTAAGGTCACGCTCCGCAAGGACCGCATGTACGACTTCCTCGACCGCTTGGTCACGATCGCGCTGCCGCGCGTGCGCGACTTCCGTGGCGTGTCGCCGAAGAGTTTTGACGGCCGTGGCAATTTCTCGATGGGTTTGAAGGAGCACATCGTGTTCCCGGAAATCGACTACGACAAGATCGACACGGTGTGGGGGATGGACATCACCATCTGCACGACCGCGCATACGGACGACGAAGCCCAGGCGCTGCTCGCCGGCTTCCAGATGCCGTTTGTGAAGTGACGAGAAGGTAAGGCGAAGACGAAATGGCGAAGAAAAGCTCAATCGAAAAGAACAAGCGGCGCACCGGCCTGGTAAAGCGCTACTCGGCCAAGCGTACGAAGTTGAAGGACCAAGCGAACAACATGTCGCTGGCGCCCGAAGAACGCTTTGCCGCGCGCCTGAAGCTCGCCGAGCTTCCGCGCAACTCGTCGCCCACGCGTATCCGCAATCGCTGCGAGCTGACGGGCCGCTCGCGCGGCAACTACCGCAAGCTCAAAATGTGCCGCATCAAACTGCGCGAGTTGGCCGCCCACGGGTTGATCCCGGGCATGGTCAAGTCGAGCTGGTAAGGGGGAAGATAGATGTCGATCAACGATCCCATTGGCGATCTCCTGACCCGCATCCGCAACGGTCAAGAACGCGGTCACGCGAAAGTCGTCTCGCCCGCCTCGAAGCTGCGCGGCCGCGTACTCGACGTGCTGACCGGAGAAGGCTACATCCGCGGCTACGCCGAGGTGACGCACGTCCAGTCGAAGCCGGAGTTCGAAATTGAGCTGAAGTATTTCGACGGCAAGCCGGTGATCAAAGAGATCCGCCGCGTCTCCACGCCGGGCCGCCGCGTTTACTCTTCGATTAAGGAACTGAAGCCCGTACGCAACGGACTCGGGATCTCGATTTTGTCGACGCCGAAGGGCGTCATGTCGGATGCGTTGGCCCGCGAGCAAAATGTGGGCGGCGAAATTCTGTGCCACGTGTTCTAGAGAGCAAACGGGCGCGGGAAGGAAAAAAAGATGTCACGAATTGGTAAGAAGCCGGTACCGCTGCCTTCGGGCGTGACGGCCACCGTCAAGGATCGCGAAGTCAAGGTCAAAGGCCCGAAGGGCGAGCTCTCGCTCCGCGTGGTCGAAGGCATCGATGTGACCGTCGACAAGGGCGGCCTCACGTTGACGCCGAAGGAGCTGACCGACGATCTGCGCGCCAAGTGGGGCTTGCAGCGCACGCTGGTGAACAACCTCGTCGACGGCGTTTCGAAGGGCTTTTCGCAGCAACTCGAGATCGCAGGCGTCGGTTACCGTGCTGCCGTGCAGGGCAAGAACCTTCAGCTGCAGCTGGGCTACAGCCACGACGTGATCTACCCGATCCCGGCCGGCATCGACATCAAATGCGAGAAGCCGACGCTGATCTTGGTGTCGGGTTCCGACAAGCAGAAGGTCGGCCAAGTGGCTGCCGAAATCCGCGGGTTCCGCAAGCCTGAGCCGTACAAGGGCAAGGGTATCAAATACGCCGAAGAAAAGATTCGGCGTAAAGAAGGCAAGAAGAAGTAAGAGGCAGCCATGGCACTCAACCGGCAAGAGCTATTCGAGCGGCGTCAGCGCCGTGCGCGCTTTAAGTTGCGCAAGGTTTCGGGCGAACGTCCGCGGCTGTCCGTGTTTCGCTCGTCGAAGCACATCTACGCGCAGGTGATCGACGACGTGAAGGGCGTGACGATCGCCGCCGCTTCGACGCTCGAAGAAGAGACGAAGAAGGCGCTGGCGAAGGGCGCGGACAAAGACGCGGCCGCCGTCGTCGGCAAGCTCGTCGCCCAACGCGCGAAGAAGGCCGGCGTCACGGACGTCGTCTTCGACCGTGGCGGATACATCTATCACGGCCGGGTCAAGGCACTCGGCGATGCGGCCCGCGAAGGCGGCCTGAAGTTTTAGAAGGATTTTGACCGATGTCCGGTGGTGAGCAAACACAAGACCAACCACGCCGCGGTCGCCGCGGTGGTGGCGATCGAGAGGGTGGCCGTGGCCGCGACCGCGACCGCGGTGGCGATCGCGGTGAACGCAGCGAA
>CAYXQB010000339.1:0-2832 GCA_964466435.1 uncultured Flavobacteriaceae bacterium
GGGCGATTAGCTCAGTTGGTAGAGCGCATCGTTTACACCGATGATGTCGGCGGTTCGAGCCCGTCATCGCCCACCACCTTGCGCTTCCGCTGCCGTTGGGAGTTTGAAAATGAAGCTGCGCCTTATCACCGTCGGCATCATTAGCTTGGCGCTGGCGTTCACGGCCGACGCAGCCGTTACGAGCCAGTCGGCTACGGGGTTCACCGTGTCATTCGAGGCATATACCGCCGCGAGCCCGCAAGCCGCTTACGACGCTTTCGTGCAGGCCGGGGTGTGGTGGAACGCCAAGTCGCACTCCTACTCGGGTGACGGGAAGAACATATCGATCGACATCAAACCGGGCGGTTGTTGGTGCGAAGCTTTGAAGGATGGCGGATTCGTGCGGCACATGATCGTTGAACAAGCCGCTCCAGGGGCACGCCTCGTGTTCAGCGGTGGCTTGGGGCCGCTCGCCTATATGGGCGTCAGCGGTCACATGATCGTCACTGTTCAACCGAAGGGCGCGGGCGCGCGCGTGAAGCTGACCTATGCGGTCGGCGGTCACGACCCGAAGAAATTCAAAGGCATTGCTCAAGCTGTCGATGGCGTTCTGGACGAAGCGTTCAAGCGCTACATCAACTACGCATCGACGGGAACGCCTTAAGCTAGACTAACGCGTCTTCTAGCCAGGCGCGCGCAAGCATGGTGCGCAGCTGCCAGAGCCGCAGAGCCGGCAGCGGGAACCGGGGCGGCAAACCCTGAATGGGTGCCGGAAGTCTGTTCGCAGAGCCGACAATCCGTTTCGCCAATTCTCGCCCCGCCCACGTCATAAAGGCGACGCCATTGCCGTGGCAGCCGAATGCGAACGACACGGTGGGATCGTCGGGCAATTCACCTACAGCGGGGGTGAGCCTGCGCGTTGCGGCGATGAAGCCGCGCCAGGAATGCGTTGTCTCCGTGGCGGCGAAAGCGGGGAACAATTTGCCCAGCCGCTTCGTAAGCAACGTGCGCATCGCGGCGCCGCCTGTGGGGCTCCCCGTGGTATCGCCGCGTCCGCCGAACAGCAGCCGCTTGTCCGGCAACATCCGTAGATAGGCCAGATGGGCGCGCGTGTTCGACGCGGGGGCCTCGGTTCGCCAAGCCTGCTCATGCAAAGCGTCGTTGTTGAGGGGGGCCGTCGTCACGATATTGGAGAGGATCGGCATTATTCGTCCGGCAAAGACGGGATGCAGCTCCTCCGGGAGCCACCCGTTGGCGGCCACAATCACGCGCTTGGCGCGCATGCTGCCGTTGGCGGTGACCAAGCGGTGCGTATCGTTCTCGCGGCGCCACTCAACCACGCGTGACACCGTGTGAAGTATCGCCCCGCGCGCTGCCGCGGCTCGCGCGAGCCCGAGGCAATAGGCGAGGGGATTGAGGCCGAAGCCGACAGTCTCGTGCAGCGCGCCGAACTGCTCCGTACAGGCGAATGCACCCTGTTCGAACGATGCGGCATCGACAATGCGGGTGGCGACGCCGATCTGCGACAGCACGTCCGCATGTGCCTGAAGCTCCGCAAGGCGGCTCGGCTTGTGCGCGAAGGTCCACACGCCGTCGCCTTGCCGCTTCAGATCGATCCCTTCCACTTGCGCCAAATCATCTACGAGGCGCACGGCATCGACGAGTGCCTGGTAGAATGCGACTGTCTCATCCTCGCCATAGGTTCCCTTGAGTTCGGCGGCGCCCAGAAACGAGGCCCCGACGCTGCAGAACCCGCCGTTGCGGCCCGACGCTCCCCAGCCGATCGCGCCGGCTTCCAGCACGCGGACGTCGATCCCGGCGCGCGCCAAGTGATACGCCGCCGACAGTCCGCAATAGCCGGCGCCGATGATCGCGACCTCTGCGGTCTCGTCGCCACGGAGAGTGCGGGTTTCGACGCTGTCAAACGATGTGCGCTGCGTCTCCCAAAGGCTAGCGACCGGCGTCGACCAGTCGTACAGCGCGGGATGAAACAGCGGCACCAGGTCAGCTCTTTGCCGGATCGATTGCCGCGTGGCAGTGCGAACCAGTTGCGAGCAGCAGCTGCCCGTCAGAGAGCAAGCGTCGATCGACGGGGCGGAAGATATCGGTCACGAGCGCTCCTTAGTTCTCGTCGTACGCGGCTTTCAGCAAGGCTTTGGCGTCGGTGTCGAAATCCTTCGGCGTCGCGAGCACCAGCGCCTTCCTATTGCGTTCGCCGCCACCGAAGTTCGTCACTTCCGTCAAGCGCGCGGATTTGGGGTACTTCTGCATTGCTAGACCGACCACAAGACCCTTCTTCGACGGTTTGATGGCACCGTATTGTTTCAGGTGATAGAGCGCGACGTAACTCTTGCGTGGGCTCAACGTTCCCGGACCAAGCTTGGTCGCGAACGCGGCAACTTTGTCGTAGAGCGAGCGCTGTTCGGCGTGCTTCGCGAACAGGGCGTCCATTAGTTTGTTCGGGTCTTCTTCGCCCATGCTGCCATTCCCGAACGCGCGCCACAGGATTAGGCTGGCGCGCGACTGACCCAGCCCGTGCTTGTCCTTGAACCATTTCAGCCGAGCGCGCGGTTTTGTCTCGGGGCAGGTCTTGGCAATTCTGACCCACTGAGGCACCGATTTGCCGGTCGCCTTTTCGATGTTGGCCTCTAGGGACGCGAAGTATTTCTGCAGCCGGTCCGGCTCCTTGAACGTCTCAGCCATGATTCCCTTGGTTTGCTTGACACTGAGGGGTCCGTTCAGTACACCCACCGCCTTCCGGCGGCCAGCCAGTTGGGCCGCCCTTTTGCCCTTTGCGGGGGCGTAGCTCAGTTGGTTAGAGCGCCGGCCTGTCACGCCGGAGGTCGCGGGTTC
>CAYXQB010000340.1:0-2805 GCA_964466435.1 uncultured Flavobacteriaceae bacterium
GGACGTCACCGTCGTCGACATCTTCGAAGGCGTGGGGCAGCACGCGGCGGGCAAGATGTCCGATGCCGATCTGCACGATCTCGAGTGTCACGCGTGTCCGGGTGCGGGCGCGTGCGGCGGGCAGTTCACGGCGAACACGATGGCGTGCGTTTCGGAGGCGATGGGTTTGGCGCTGCCGTACTCCGCCGGACCGCCTGCGGAATACACGTCACGCGACGAATACGGCACAGCGAGCGGCAAGGCGGTGATGCAGCTGCTCGCTCATGGGATCAGGCCGCGCGATATCGTGACGCGCAAGTCGCTTGAGAATGCCGCCGTTGTCGTGGCCGCGACGGGCGGTTCGACGAACGCGGCGCTGCATCTGCCCGCGATCGCGCATGAGGCGGGGATCGATTTCGACCTGTTCGCGGTCGCCGCGGTGTTCAAGAAGACACCGTATCTCGCGGATCTGAAACCCGGTGGGCGGTTTGTCGCGAAGGACATGTACGAGGCGGGTGGTGTGCCGGCGCTGCTGAAGGTGTTGCTCGACGGCGGCTATCTGCACGGCGACTGCATCACGGTGACGGGCAAGACGCTCGCCGAGAATTTGGCGCACGTGCAATTCAACAGCGCGCAGGAGGTCATTCGTCCCGTTTCGAAGCCGTTGTCGCCGACGGGCGGTGTGGTCGGCTTGCGCGGATCACTCGCGCCGGACGGGGCGATTGTGAAGGTGGCGGGGCTGCAGCATCTGCAGCATCGCGGCCCCGCGCGCTGCTTCGATTGCGAGGAAGATGCGTTTGCGGCCGTGCAGGAGCGGCGCATCACGCGCGGCGACGTGATCGTGATCCGCTACGAGGGCCCGAAGGGCGGGCCGGGCATGCGCGAGATGCTGTCGACGACGGCCGCGCTTTATGGCCAAGGCGAGAGCGAGCACTACGCGCTCATCACCGACGGACGGTTTTCGGGCGCGACGCGGGGGCTGTGCATCGGCCATGTGGGGCCTGAAGCTGCAGAGGGCGGTCCGATCGGGCTCATCAAAGACGGCGACGTCATCGTCATCGATGCCGAGAAAGGCACGCTCGACGTGGAGCTTTCGCCGGAGGAACTCGCGCGCCGCAAAGCCGCGTGGAAACCGCGCAAGACGATGTACACCTCCGGCGTGCTCGCTAAGTACGCGGCGGGCGTGGGTCCTGCGCGCGCGGGTGCGGTTACGCATGCGGGCGGGGCAGCGGAAGGGCACGTGTACGCGGATATTTAGACTGCACTGTGCCTAAAATCAGGTGAAGATCAGGCGCATGAGCGCCGGCTTTGACAGCCGCTTCTTCGGTGCTAGAAAAACTTGGCCTTGAAGCGCGTTCGGATTGCCGCGTGCAAACGGTCGAAGATCATACGTGATAGGGAATATGTCGCTTGTCCGCATGTTCAGCGCTGCGGCGAGCGCTTTGGGGCCTTGCGAGTTGTAGTCGATGTCATGGTAGCGGGCGAGGTGAAACCATGATCGCCCAATTCTGAACGACAGGCCGAGGAATTGTTCGGTTTTGGAAGGGTCGTTTACATCGACGTTGCCAATCATCGCCCAAACTCGCCGGCCGTTCGAGAAGCGCACGCGTGCTCCAACAAGCTTGTTGTCAAAGTCAGAGACTGGAAGTTTGCGAACAGGCCTCATCCACGTTTCATCGCGGGTTCGCGTTTCCGGAACGTAGGTCCACACAGGAAAGCGCTTGAAATCGGCAGTCGTCAGAAGATCGACTCGTTTCAGTTCCGCGCCCATTGTCTATGTTTTGCCCCTGGCGTGCCGTGGCAATGTGTCGGTCGTGTCGAACCAGCTGATGTGGCTTTCGTGCCAGATGTGGAACGTCGGCGGCACTTGCGCGGGGTCGTCGAGGGTTGCGGTGTTGACGCCGAGGCTGGCGCTGGCATCGCCTTCGCGGAATAGCAGATACGTTCCGCAGTCGCCGCAGAACTCGCGCGTTGCGCGGTCTGACGCGCGGTAGCCTTTGGGTTTGCCTTTTGTGTAGGCGAACGACGCGGGCGCGATGGCGAACCAGGCGACGACGGGTGCGCCGCTTTGGCGTTGGCAGGTGCGGCAGTGGCAGTAGGCGCTCTCTTCAATCTCGCCGTCGAGGCTGTAGCGAATGGCGCCGCAGAGGCAGCCGCCTTCGAGCGTCTTCTTCACAGCGCGAGCTCGCACCAGACGGGGACGTGATCCGACGGCTTTTCCCAGGCGCGCACGTGCTTGTCGATCGCGCAGGTTTTTAGTTTGTCGGCGGCTTGTGGCGAGAGCAGCAGGTGGTCGATGCGGATGCCGTTGTTCTTCTGCCAGGCGCCGGCTTGGTAGTCCCAGAACGAGTATTGGTGCGGCGCTGCGTTGCAGGCGCGGAACGCGTCGGTGAAACCGAGGTTGACGAGTTGGCGCAGCTTGCGGCGGGTTTCCAGTTTGAAGAGGGCGTCGTTCAGCCAGGCCTTTGGATCGTACACGTCGTCGACGGTCGGGATGATGTTGTAGTCGCCGCCGAGCACGAGCGGTTCTTCGTCTTGCAGCAGCTTCTCGGCATGCGCGGTCAGGCGGTCGTGCCACTTGAGTTTGTAGGGGTACTTGTCGGTGTCAACCGGATTGCCGTTGGGCGCATAGATCGAGGCGACGCGCACGGCGCCCGTTTTCGTTGTGATGAGCGCTTCGATGTAGCGGGCTTGCTCGTCGCTGGTGTCGCCGGGCAGGCCTTGGCGCACGTCCTCGATCTTGTGCTTCGAGAGGATGGCGACGCCGTTGTAGCTCTTCTGGCCGAGGATGGCGCAGTGATAGCCCATCGCCTCGAACTCGAGCGC
>CAYXQB010000341.1:0-2795 GCA_964466435.1 uncultured Flavobacteriaceae bacterium
TAAGCGCACCCAACGCCGACTGGTAGTTCGGCTCTTGTGCGATGTCCGCCACTTGCTCGGTGTATTTGACGTTTCCTTTCTCGTCCAACACAACCACGGCTCTGGACATGAGGCCCGCCAACGCGCCGTCGGCGATGCGAACGCCGTAAGCGCTTCCGAAATCAGCGTTGCGAAGTTCGGACGTGGACACCACGTTCTTCAAGCCTTCCGCGCCGTTCACCGACATGATCACGCCGAGGTTCGACCAGTTGAACAGCGCAATGAACACCGCCGCGAAAAATGCCAGAACGATGTAGCCACCCATCTCGCCGAGCGCGGCGTTCATCATCTTCACGGCATCTTTGTCGCTGGCGATCGTCGCGGCGCCGACGCCGTAGGCGATGCCGCACAACAGGAACGACACGAACAGGATCGCGACCAGCGAGCGCAGCAACGGCTCGATCGAACCGTCGTCGCCGCGGAACGGCATGCCGGGGCCGGAGCTCAGCCAGGTGAAGACGCCGATCAGAATGAGCGCCACCAGTCCCGCCCAGAACAAACCGCGCCGCTCGCGCTTCTTTTCGAGATCGCTGAGCTCATGAGTCTGCGCGCCGCCCGGCACTTGCCACGGCGTGTGTCCTGTCAGCCTCGGCTCGACGATGCGGTCCGTGACCCACCAACCCACCGCCGTGAACAAAGGCACCAGCGAAATCATCATGAAGTAGTTCGCGGTCGCCTTGACCTCGCGCGTGGGCTCGATGATCTGCGCCGCCGCCTGCGTGAGGCCGGCCAGAAGCGGATCGAGCGGCGTCACGAGGAGGTTCGCGGAAAACCCGCCGGCGACGCCGGCGAACGCCGCGGCAAGGCCCGCAAGCGGGTGGCGCCCCGACGCCGCATAGATTGCGGCCGCAAGCGGCACCAGCACGACATAACCCGCGTCCGCCGCAAGCGACGACATCACGCCGGCAAACACGATCGCGCCCGTCAGGAGCGACGCCGGCGTTGCCCGCACGACCCCGCGTAGCGCCGCCGCGATCAGCCCCGATCGCTCCGCGACGCCGACGCCGATCATCATCACGAGCACGAGCGCGAGGGGTGGAAACTCCGCAAACACTTTCGTCATGTCGACAAAGAGTCTGCGCACCTGCTCGACCTCGAGCAGGCTGACGGCGGCGACTTCTTTGCCGGTGCCGGGATGGATGACGGTCAGCCCGGTGGAGGCGTAGTGCCAGGAGAGTCCGATTACCGCAAAGATCGCGATGACGAACAACGTCACCGGATCGGGCAGCTTGTTGCCCGCCCATTCGATCGCGTTGAGTACGCGCGCCCCAAAGCCCAAACGCGCTTTAGCCTCTGCCATTCTTGAAACTCCCCCGAGTATGGGGGGAGTATGGCCGCTCATCCGCGGATTTCAATGCGTTCGTAGCGTTAAGGCGGCCGTCAGAGGCTCCAATACGTCACGCCTTTGGGCACTGTTGCCGGATCGATGACCGACTTCACGTCGATCAGCACCCCTTGCGGTTTCAGCCGCTCGAACAGCTTCGCCGGCGCGGCGAGATACTCGCGGTGCGGCACCGCGAGGACGAGCGCGTCGAGGTTCTTGACCTGAGAAATATCGGTGAGCGCGATGCCGTACTCGTGCACCGCATCTTCCGCGCGCGCCTTCGGATCGCTGACCGTCGCTCGGACGCCGAAATTCTCCAGCTCGCGCGCGATGTCGGGCACGCGGCTGTTGCGCGTGTCGGATACGTTCTCTTTGAACGTGAGCCCTAGGATCGCGACGCGCGCATCGTTCAAAGGCGTCGTGTTGCGGCTCAAGAAGCGCACGAGGCGCTGGGCGATGAATGCGCCGACGCCGTCGTTGATGCGCCGCCCGGCCAGAATGACGTCGGGGTGATAGCCCAGCGTCTCGGCCTTCGTGGTCAGGTAGTAGGGATCGACGCCGATGCAATGCCCGCCGACGAGACCGGGCGAGAACGGCAGGAAGTTCCACTTCGTTCGCGCCGCCTTCAGAACATCCATCGTGCGGATGTCGAGCCGGTCGCAAATCAACGCCAGCTCGTTCATCAACGCGATGTTCAAATCGCGCTGCGTGTTCTCGAGCACCTTCGCAGCTTCCGCGACTTTGATCGACGGGGCGACGTGGATGCCGGCCGGCACGATCGCACCGTAGAGTCGCGCCAAAGTTGCGGCGGTCGCCTTGTCTTCACCTGCAACGACTTTGACGATGCGCTCAAGGGTATGTTCTTTGTCCCCAGGGTTGATACGCTCCGGCGAATAGCCCAGTCTGAAATCAGAACCTTGGCTCAGGCCCGAAACCTGAGCGAGTATCGGTCCGCAAAAGTCTTCTGTTAGACCGGGATAGACCGTCGATTCGTAGCAGACGATGCTTCCGCGTTTGAGTGCGCGCCCGACGGTTTTCGAGGCGCTGCTGAGGGGGCGAAGGTCGGGCCGCTTCTGATCGTCGATCGGGGTCGGCACGCAGACGATGAACACATCTGCGCCTTTGAGGTCCTCTTCGCGATGCGTGAAGTTCATGCGGACGGTGGCAAGTTCTTCACGAGAGGTTTCGCCCGTCCAGTCCTCGCCCTTGGCCAGCGCGTCGACTCGCGCCTGATCGATGTCGAAGCCGATAGTCCCGGGATATTTTTCGGCGAAACCGAGCGCCACCGGGAGTCCCACATAGCCGAGACCGATGACCGCAATCCGCTCGCTCATGCGCTGAAGTCCGTCCTGGTTGGCGCCGCCCTTTCGTCGGCGGGGCATAGGGGCGGCCACACGCCGTCATGTCAAGGCGATCCGGTCGGTTAACGCAT
>CAYXQB010000342.1:0-2782 GCA_964466435.1 uncultured Flavobacteriaceae bacterium
ATGACGATGACCATGTTCGCCCAAATCGGTATGATCGCGCTGATGGGCCTCGTGATGAAGAACGGCATCTTGCTTGTCGACTACGCCAACACGGCGCGCGAGACGCGGGGCCTCGACGCCCGCACGGCCATGGAGGAAGCAGGCCCGCGCCGTATGCGCCCCGTGCTCATGACGCAGCTTGCGACCGTCTTCGGCATGATCCCCGTCGCCATATCGGTAAGCCAGGGCGCGGAGTTCCGAAACGGCATGGGCGTACTCATGATCGGCGGCATTCTCTCGTCGACGTTGCTGACGCTTTTCATCGTTCCGGTTGCTTATACGTTAATGGCCGACGCCTACGGCTGGTATAGCCGCGTCAGTGCGCGATTCTTCCGTCCCCGGATCTCACCAGCGGAGTGACCGCTTAACCGCACTTTAAAGCGGTTGCGGCACGATGTCGGCTGGGATGATGCGCCAACAAGGCGCCAGGGGTCAGTTATGGCAAAAGCAGTATTCCACAAAAACCAGCGCATCTACGTGAAGACCGTAGGCACATGGTCCACGATCGAGCGCGTCGTTCCCCACTGGGCGAAGGGTTTGGACGAGCCGTTGCGCATTTTCTACGACGTGGGTCTGGGGCGCGAGTTCTCGGCCGAAGAGCTGCAAACCGAGCAAGCGCAAAATGCCTCGTCGGCGTCCGTCGGAGCCGAGAACTGGCGCCTCATACGCTCGAAGAACAAGTACAAGTCTCCCGAAGAATGCGGCAATCACCCCTACCCCGGCACCCACCCGCAAGTCGTGACCGGCGAAGCGGAATGGGGCGGCTGGCGCGTGCCGGGTGCGGAGTACGATCTCTATCCGGAGAAGATCGAGGTGCAAGCGCGCATGATCGTCTCTGCGCCGAAGATGGCGGCACTTCTGCATGTGCTCAACGACTTCGTGAAGCTCGAGGCCGAAAACGTCCCGCACGAAATTCACACGCTTTGCAAAGAAGCGGCAGGCATCCTGCGCTACGTCGAACAGGATGTTCCGCAGTAGGCTGTTGACATCAGCTTCCGGGAAGTTTCCACCTTCGGGCGTCCGCCATATGGCGTGGACGCCCGAAGCTTTTGGAGCATCCCATGACGACGTCCAAGATCGAAACGTTTCGCCGCCTGCATGAAGGCGGCTGCTTCGTCATCCCGAACCCGTGGGACGCCGGTAGCGCGATCTACTTGGAGAAACTGGGGTTCAAAGCGATCGCGAGTTCGAGCGCGGGCTTTGCCTGGTCGCAAGGGCGCTCCGACAACAACGTAACGCTGGATCAACTTCTGGCACACTTGAAAGGCCTGGCGGAGGCGGTCAACATCCCGGTCAATGCGGACTTCGAGGACGGCTTAGCCGTCGAGCCCGATGGCGTTGCCAAGAACGTGACGAAAGCCGTCGCGACCGGCATCGCTGGTCTGTCGATTGAAGATTCGACGCGCGGCGGCGGCGAACCGCTCTATGCGCGCGACTTTGCTGTGGAGCGCATCAAGGCGGCGCGCGCCGCGATCGACAAGACGGGCAGCGGGGTGTTGCTCACCGCGCGATCGGAAGGGTTTATCGCGGGCCGTCCTGACCTGGCCGAGACGATTAGGCGGCTCCAATCTTATTCGGCCGCCGGGGCCGACTGCTTGTTCGCGCCTGGATTGAACAAGAAGGACGATATCGCCGCGGTTGTGAAGGCCGTGGCGCCTAAGCCCGTGAACCTCATCGGCGGTCCGTGGATCACCGTCTCCGAAATCGCCGACCTAGGCGTGCGCCGGATCAGTGTCGGCGGCTCGCTCGCGCGCGCCGCATGGCGCGGATTCTCCACGGCGGCCAAGGAGATTGCCGAGCACGGCACATTCGGCGGCTTGGCCGGGCCCAAACTCGATCTCGACGCTGTGTTCGACTAAGCCCTACCAGGCGGCACCGCAAATCGCCTACAACGCGGGCTTCGAAGCAAAGGCCCGCAATGAAAACCGAAACACCGATCCCGGTTCGCCGCCTCGATTACCGCCCCGCGCCCTATCGTGTTGCGCGCACGGAGCTTGAGTTACACCTCGATGAGACGGCAACGCGCGTCTATGCGACGCTGCACGTCGAGCGGCTTGGCGACGCCGGCGGAGCACTGGTGCTCGACGGCGAGCATCTTAAGTTGCTCGACGTCAAGCTGGACGGGCGCCCACTCTCTTCCGATGCGTATGAGGTGACGGCGGAGAAGCTGACGATCAAGAACCCGCCCGCGACGCGGTTTCGGCTGGACACCGCGGTCGAAATCAATCCGAAGGCCAATACGGCGCTTAGTGGCCTCTACATGTCGGATGGCATGTTCTGCACGCAGTGCGAAGCAGAAGGCTTTCGGCGCATCACTTATTCGTACGACCGGCCGGACAACATGTCCGCCTATCGCGTTCGTATGATCGCCGACAAGGCGCGCTTCCCGGTGCTGCTGTCGAACGGCAACCCCGACGGTTACACCGCTCTTCCCGGCGGGCGCCATATGGCCGAGTGGGACGATCCGTTTCCCAAGCCATCGTACTTGTTCGCTCTTGTCGCGGGCGATCTTGCGCATGTCGAAGATCACTACGTTACCGGCTCGGGCCGCCGGTTGAAGCTCGGCATCTATGTCACGCATGGCAACGAGGACAAGGTCGACTTCGCCATGGGCGCGTTGAAGCGTTCCATGAAGTGGGACGAGGACGTGTTCGGCCGCGCGTACGATCTCGATGTCTTCAACATCGTGGCGGTCAGCGCATTCAATTTCGGCGCGATGGAGAACAAGGGTCTCAACATCTTC
>CAYXQB010000343.1:0-2772 GCA_964466435.1 uncultured Flavobacteriaceae bacterium
GTTCAGCGTGTCGTTGCCGGCCTGACCGTCGATGAGGTTCACGCCGCCGTTCAGCAAGATCGAGTCGTTGCCCTGGCTGCCGATGTAGTTTTCGATCTGCGCCAAGGTGTCCGCTCCGGCTTCCGCGCTGGTCGCCGATCCGGTCGTGATTGTGGCCCCGCCAGTCGTTCCGGCAACCGAGTAGGTATCGCTTCCGGCCCCACCGACGAACGCGTTGTTACCCGCATCCCCGATGAACAGGTCGTCGCCCGACCCGCCGGTGGCGTTTTCGACGCCGGCGAGCGCATTGAAGCCTGACGCCGTGCCCGCCGCCAGATCGACCGTGACCCCGACCGTCGTGATCGCCGCCCCCGTCGGATCGTACGACAACGTATCCGTACCGTCGCCGAGGTCGAGGTTGAACACCTCGATGTTCGCGACCGACCCGCCCGCGATCGCCGCAATCGCGCTGCCGTCGAACAGGAAGCGAGCCGTGTTGTTGGTCGCCGTCCCGCGGTACTCCAGCGTATCGATATCGTCACCGCCGTCGATCGTGTCCGTTTCCTCGCCGACCTGGAAGATGATCAAGTCGTTGCCGGCGCCACCGTTGACGATGTCGTTGCCGTTGCCGCCGTTCAGCGTGTCGTTGCCGTCGCCGCCGTTCAGCGTGTCGGCACCGTTCTCGCCGTTCAGGATGTCGTCCTCACCGAGGCCGTTGAGCGTGTCCGCTCCCCCGCCGCCGTTGATGATGTCCTGGCCCTCGGTACCGTCGAAGATCTCGTCCGCGCCGGTACCTTGGATGAAGTCGCCGGTCACGATTGTGGGTTCGGACGTTATTGTCTCAAGTTGCCCAAAGTCGTCTTCGTACTCGACGATCACGCGCAGCTGCCTGTTTACCTGGTCCTGGCCAGGCGTGAACGAGTCCGTCGTCGCCCCCGCAATGGGGGTCCACGTGTCACCGATCAGTTCCTGCCACTGGAAGAGGAACGTCGAGCCCACCGTGCCATCTTGGTCGGTGAAGTTCGTCGCCGCCGTCAACGTCAGCGTCTCGGTCGGCGTGATATCACTAATATCCAGCGAGCCGAGCGGCGGGTCGTTGACGTTCGTGACTTCAGCCGTCGCCGCCGATTCCACGCGTTCCAGCGTGTTCTGGTCATCCGTGTAGGTGACGACCACCCGCACCATCCGTCCGACCTGGTCTTGGTCAGGCGCGAAGAACTCGAAGTTCGCTCCGGCGATATCGACCCAATCGGCGATATCCGCGTCGAAGTGCTGCCACTGATAGGCAAACTCCGCCAGCGTCAGACCGTCGGCATCGGTGATGTTGTTGATCGCCGTGATGAACGTGTCTTCTGCCGGTGTCAGGTTGCTGAGCAGAACGTTGCCGCCCGGCTCGTCGTTCAGATTGATCACGGGCTCGCTTGGCGCCGAGAACACTTCTTCCAGCACGCCGTTCGCATCCTGATAGACCGCTTTCACGCGGATCCTCAGGCCGACCATGTCGTCGCCCGGCGTGAACGTCAGGCCGGTGGCGCGCGCTTCTTCGCCGCCGCCCGGAAGCAGAATGTCCTCGAACACGCCCGAATCCAAATCCGGCTCGAACTGCCAGTAGTAGACGACCGGACCGGTAATGGCGCCGGGCGGGATTTCGAGCAGAATGTCGCCTGGATTGTCGGCGTCAGTCACGCCGGCGATCGAGACACGCAGGACTTGATCCTCGGTCGGCGTGTTGTCCGGGGTAAGCGTCGCGTCGTCGAGGATCTCCAACAAGCCTTCCGGCGCGTTGTTGAGCCCACTGAGCACGATCGACTGATCGGTAAAGCGCAGACGTTCGATGTTCATGAGAGTATCGACGCCGTCGCGGCCGGCGACGTTGTCGGTCACCGTGATCACGTCGTCGCTGAAGTCGAGCGCCGTACCGTTGTCGTCGACTACGACGGTGTAGTCAGCACGATTGCCGCGGAACGTCGCCGTGTCGAAGTCGGGGCCATTTACCGGATCGGCGGCAAGGTTTGTGCTGTTCAAGATCTCGCGCACGATGACGAGCTGGCCCGGGTTGATTTCCCCGGTCACCATCCGGCCGACGAGGTCGGCGGCGTTGTCGAACGTCGCGATCTCGTCGCCCGTGCCGTCGTTGTTCTCGCGAACGCTGATACGCACATTCAGCCACTTGTCGCCGTCGATCAGGTCGTCGCCGCCCCGGCCTTCGATGATGTCGCTGCCGTCGCCGCCCAGGATGATGTTACCCGCGTTGAAGCTGGTCACCGGCCCGCCCAGCATCGTGTCGAGCAGCTCTTGCAAGCCGTCGACGAGGTCGATGTTGGCCAACGTGCTGCCCTGAGCACCGGACGTTGCGATACCGATCGCGTCTTCGTCGTCACCCCGCAGAATGTCGGAGTGTGCCGAACCGCTGAGACCCTCGACCGAGTCGAAGCGGGCCAGAATAGCGGCCGCCGACGCCGGGATCGGCGCCAAGTCGAAAGCGCGCACGTTGAGGTCGATGTTGACCCCGAACCCGTCGTCTTTGAACGTCGCCCAGTCGAAACCGGACGCGCCGTCGTAACGGTCGCCAGCGCCGCTGCTGCCGACGAAGATGTCGTCGCCGCCTTCGCCGGCCATGCCGTTCGGCATGCCGTCGCCGATGAAGACGTCGTTGCCGGCGATGAGGTCGAGACCGTTCAGGTCCAAATTGTCGCCGGCCGCACCGTCGGCCGAGCCGCTTTCGATCCAGTCGTCGCCTTCGTTACCGACCAAGAGTTCGTCGGCCGTCGAACCCAGCAGGAAGTCGTTCCC
>CAYXQB010000344.1:0-2735 GCA_964466435.1 uncultured Flavobacteriaceae bacterium
GTCGTTGATGATGTCGAGCAAAGCCTCGCCGGACTCGCGCACGGCGTTCGCGTAAGAGCGTTGCTCGGCCGTCATCTGCGTATCGAGCAGCAACCCTGCCATGCCGATGACGCCGTTCATGGGCGTGCGGATCTCGTGGCTCATCGTGGCCAGGAACATCGACTTCGCGCGGTTGGCGTCTTCCGCCTTGTCACGGGCTTCGCGCAGCGCGGCTTCGAGCTCTTTGTGCTCGGTAATGTCGCGGGCGACGCTTTGGATCTCGGTGACGTGGCCGGAGTCGTTGCGGATGGGGTAGTCTTCCCAGGCGAACCAGCGCCAGCCGTCTTTCGTCTTCAGCCGCTGATCGTAGCGCACGCGGCCGGCAGGCTGCTGTCCGGACAGAAGCGGTGGATGGTCGATCTTTTCGTCAGGATGGAGTTCGGGCGTGAATTGGCGGCCAAGCGCGCGCTCGCGCAGCATGCCGAAGGTTTGGCAGAACGCGTCGTTGACGAAGGTGAGCCTACCGTCCGGCATCTTGCGCAGGATCACGTCGCCTTGCTGTTCGACGAGACCGCGATAGCGCGCCTCGCTGACCAGAAGTTCGCGGTGGCGCTGTTGCAGCGCGCGGACCGTGGTCTCGAGTTCAAGCTTGACGCGGGCGAGTTCGCCAGAGCGCCGGTCGAGCGCGAACACGCGCGTGCGCGCTTCCATGAGGGCGAAGAAAAGTATCGTGAGGCCCGCCAGAGCGACGACGCCTAAACCCACCGGCGTCGGCAGCATCGTGCTTGCCGGAAACATCACCATCGCCGCCGCGGTGACGGCCAGCGCGGCAAGCAAAACGATGATGAACAGACGTGCGATGTCCTGAGAATTCACGCGGGCCCAACCCTCTGCGAGGATGAGCCTCTAAAATCGCAGGTGCCGCTTTAAGATTGCCTAAACTTTCGTCGTTACCGGCCCACTTTAGTCGTGGGCCGGTTTCGCCGAAATGCACCGATCCCGCGCTTTACGCGTGCGATTTCTTACCGCCGAACATGGTGCGCCCGAGAAGGGCTCCGATACCGCCGCCCGCCGCTGTCGTGCCGAACACCTGCGTCATGACGTTCGGGTCGATCATCGGGTCGGTGATCGTGGAGGCGTCGGCCATGCCGACCAGGCCCATCAGTTGCGTGCCGAGGGCGGTGAAGTTGACCAGTTGCGTCGCACCTTCGGGTACGGCGGTCCAGCCGATCGCCTGTGTGATTGCGGTGCCGAGCGTGCCGGAGATGCCGCCCGCGACGGCCCCGGCGCCGGTGGCCATGGCGTGTGCCGTCTTGCGTTGCGTCATCGCATAGTAAGCGCCGGTCAGCGCAGCAATGAGACCGCCCGAGGCGAGCTGACCATTCAGCCCGTAGTTCGCGATCATATCGGCGGCGCCGCCGACATTCATCGTGTTGGCGAAGGCAAGGCCGACCTGAAGGACGGTGCCCATGAGGCCGGTCGAGATGACGCCCGGCTGAAAGAGATACATGACGTAGCGCAGCATGCGGTTCCCCTGGCTTAGTGATTTGCCAAGGATTTTAGCACGGGTGGTGATGCGCGGCGGACGCAGGGGCAAAGCTTTTGGCGGGTCGTGTGACAGGTGCGGTCTCAGACAAAACGGCAGCAGAGCGCCGTGTCAGTTGGTTATCTGTAGCCGGCGGTAGCTCAAGGCTTCGGCGATGTGGGGACGCTTGACGCCGTCTTGGTTCTCAAGATCGGCCAGCGTTCGGGCGACGCGCAGGACGCGATGGTAGCCGCGGGCGGAGAGTTTGAGCGCATCGACGGCTTTGGTGAGGAGGGCGAGGCCCGGTTCGTCGGGGCGCGCGACGGATTCCAAAAACTCGCCGTCAGCTTCGGCATTCGTGCGGATGGGAACGCCGTCGTAGCGCTTCCTTTGCGTGTCGCGCGCGGCGGCGACACGGGCGGCCACTTCCGCCGTGCCTTCGGCGGGTGGTGGAAGGGTCAGATCCTGTGCACTGACGGCGCTCACTTCGACGTGGAGGTCGATGCGGTCGATAAGCGGACCCGAAAGTTTCGATTGGTACTCGCTGGCGCATTTTGGGGCGCGGGTGCAGGCGCGTTCGGGATCGGAGAGATAGCCGCAACGGCAGGGGTTCATCGCGGCGACGAGTTGGACGCGACTTGGGTAGCGGATGTGCGCGTTCGCGCGAGCCACCAACGTCTCACCGGTTTCGAGCGGTTGGCGCAGCGAGTCCAGCACGGTGCGTTGGAACTCGGGGAGTTCGTCGAGGAAGAGGACGCCCAGATGCGCGAGGCTGACTTCGCCGGGTTTGGCGCGGATGCCGCCGCCGACGAGGGCGGCCATGCTCGCCGAATGGTGCGGGTTGCGGAACGGGCGCCTTCTGCCGATCGCACCGTTCTTCAGTTCGCCGGCGAGGCTTTGAACCATCGATACTTCGAGCGCTTCGCGCGCATCGAGCGGGGGCAAGAGACCGGGGAGCCTTGCGGCCAGCATCGACTTGCCGGCGCCTGGGGGCCCGAGCATCAGCAGATTGTGGCCGCCGGCGGCGGCGATCTCGAGCGCGCGCTTGGCCGTCTCTTGACCTTTCACGTCGCGCATGTCGGGGATCGAAATCGTCTCGTCGGCGAGCTTGGCGACGGGTGGGCTTAGGACCTGCACGCCTTTGAGATGATTGATCAGCGCGACGAGCGTCGGGGCCGCGATGATTTCGAGGCCGTCGGCCCAGGCGGCTTCCGGGCCGGACTCTTGCGGG
>CAYXQB010000345.1:0-2674 GCA_964466435.1 uncultured Flavobacteriaceae bacterium
GACCGGATCCCTATCTGCACGTCACGCACAAGGGCGAGCCGGGCTTTGCCGGCGTAGCGTTCAAAGCCAGATCGCTCGACGATCTGACCGCTTTCGCCAAGTCGCAAAACGCAAAAATCGAAACGCTTGACGGCCCCGGCGGCGGCAAAGCTGTGCGCCTGAGCGACCCAGACGGATTCTCCGTGGAGGTCGTGGCGGCACGCGAATCGATCTCGCCCTCAGCAATCCCTCCCGCACCGCCCGTCAACGAAGCGCGTCGACCAAGGCGCCGCGCATATCAAGCGGCTCGGTCACTGCGTGCTCAACGTCTCGAACTTCCGCGCCAGCGAAGCCTGGTACAAGGAACGCTTCGGCTTCATCACCTCTGACGAAATCAAGATGTCGCCGGAGTTCGCACTCGGCGCGTTCATGCGCTGCGACCGCGGCGATCAACCGGCAGACCATCACACACTGTTCCTGCTCGGCACCGGCACGCCGAAGTTCAATCACGCGGCCTTCGAAGTCGTCGACATGGACGACCTCATGAGCGGTCACGACCTTCTGAAAGAGAAGGGACACGAAGCCCAATGGGGCGTCGGCCGCCACATCCTGGGCAGCCAGATCTTTGACTACTGGAAGGACCCCTGGGGCCACACGCTGGAGCACTGGACCGACGGCGATCTCATGACCGCAAGCTGGGGCAGCCGCGAAGCGACGATGCAAGATCTGATCGGCGTGCAATGGGGCATGAAAATGCCTCCGAACATGGGTTGAGGAGAGAGACTATGAAACTCGTCACATTCACCGACGCATCAGGCACCCGCATCGGCCTTGCCGTCGACGGCGGTATCGTCGACCTGAAGAAGGTCGACCCCGATCTGCCGCGCGACATGATCGGCCTTATGAACCAATGGCCCGCCGTCCGCGGCGCCGTCGAACGCGCCGCCACGCGCAAGGCCGACGTCGCCCAAAGCGCGGTCAAACTCGAAGCGCCCGTACAGCGCCCAGGCAAAGTGCTCGCGATCGGCTTGAACTACGCCGACCACATCGCCGAAAGCGGCCAGCCGACGCCGCCCGAGCAAGTGTGGTTCACAAAGGCCGTCACCTCGATCCACGCGCCGTTCGAACCCGTGCAGCTTCCGAAAGTCTCGATGCTGCTCGACTACGAAGCCGAACTCGTCGCCGTCATCGGCAAACGCTGCAAGCACGTGCCGAAGGAAAAAGCGCACGAAGTGATCTTCGGTTATTGCGCCGGCAACGACGTAACGGTGCGCGACTGGCAATTCAAAACGCCGCAATGGGTTTTGGGTAAAAGCTTCGACACCCATGGGCCCATCGGCCCGTGGATCGTCACACCCGACGAAATCGGCGACCCGCACGCACTCGGCATCCGCGCCTTCGTCAACGGCGAAAAGCGCCAAGACTCGAACACGAAGCACCTCGTCTTCAACGTCTTCGATCAGATCGCCCACATCAGCAAGGCGATGACGCTCGAACCAGGCGACGTCATCTTCACCGGCACGCCCGGCGGCGTCGGCGCTGCACTGAAACCGCCGCAGTTCCTCAAAGCCGGCGACGTCACGCGCATCGAAATCGACAAGATCGGGGCAATCGAAGCGACGGTGGCGCCGGAACAATGACGACAACCGATGTCCTCATCGTAGGCCTCGGTCCCGTCGGCGCGACGCTGGCGAACTTGCTCGGCCGCGAAGGCTTTCGCGTTCTCGCGGTCGAGAAGGACACGGCCGTCTATCCGCTCCCCCGCGCCGCCCACTTCGACGCGGAGATCATGCGCATCTGGCAGGGCTTGGGTCTGCTGAAAGAAGCGACGGCAATCTCGCGGCGCGCCCCGGCTTACGAGTTCCGCAATGCCAAAGGCGAGATTCTCCTGCGCTTCGACCTCGACGAAGTGATTGTCGCCTCCGGCTTCGCACCAAGCTGGATGTTCAACCAGCCCGATCTCGAGCGCGCGCTCCGCGCCAAACTTGCCGACTACCCGACGGTCGAAACCCGCCTCGGCGTACGCTTCGAAAGTTTCGAAAAGATCGGCGCCGATACGATCCGCGCCACAATCACGGACGCATCCGGCAACCCGCAAACTATCGAAGCGCGCTACGTGATCGGCTGCGACGGCGCGTCGAGCCCGGTACGCAAGGCGCTCGGCATCACCCATTTCGACTACGGCTTCGACGAACCGTGGCTCGTGATCGACGCGCAGGTGAAGCGCCCCGAACGTATGCCGAACCTGAACCTGCAGATTTGCGATCCCGTCCGCCCGACGACTTGCGTGCTGATGGGTCCCGGCCGCCACCGCTGGGAGTTCATGATCCGCCCCGGCGAAGACGCGCAGAGCTTCCTCGATGATCGCCGCATCGCCGAGCTACTGAAGCCGTGGGTCAATGACGGCGACATCGAGATCGACCGCAAGGCCGTCTACCGCTTCCACGGCCTGGTCGCGAACGAATGGCGCCGCGGCCGCATCATCCTCGCAGGCGATGCCGCGCACCAAACACCGCCGTTCGCCGGCCAAGGCATGTGCTCCGGCATCCGCGATGCGGTGAACATCGCCTGGAAACTCACCCACGTCCTACGGGGCGAGGCGAGCGAAGCGCTGCTCGACACGTACCAGACCGAGCGAGAACCGCACGTCCGCGCCGTCACCGAAACCGCCATCGCCATGGGCCGCGTCGTCTGC
>CAYXQB010000346.1:0-2634 GCA_964466435.1 uncultured Flavobacteriaceae bacterium
TCGACCAGCATCTGCATGCCGACGATCTTCTTATAGACCTCCGGCGCCAGCACGAGTTCCGTCAGCAGCGAGCCCAGCGTCGGCCCGACCGGCAGCGGCTTGCCCCAACGCGCTTGGATGTAGCGCGCGAAGGCCGTGACATGCCGCGCCTCTTCGCGCGTCTGGTTCGCCGCGTATTCCTGCGCGCCCGGGTCGCGCAGAATGTGGCAGAGCGATGCCGAAAGCGACAACGCCCCCTGCTCGCCGTGCAGGATCGAAGACAGAATCCAGCGCGCGGACTCGTTCGCGAATTTGATCTTCTGCTGACGGGTTAACTTCTCGCCGAACTTCGTCTGGAAAATCGGAAAGAACTCGTCCGGCAAAATCTGCTCGTTCTCAAGATCGAACGGCTCACTGAAGTCGATGTACTTCTTGTCGAGCGGATCCCAAAAGTGATCATGGGTCGCCGAGATGATCTTATCGAACGCGGTCGACCGCGCGTTGTACCGGTCAACGTCCATCATCGCCGGGAAGTCGCTCGGGTCGAGGGCGTCGTAGGCATTGTCTTTCGTGATTTGCAGCGCGGTCATCGGCGACGAACTCCAAAAGTGGCTGGCAATCTGGACTGAAGCTCAAAATGACACATCCGTCAACTTTGATCTGACGCGGGCGTCAAGTTCCTAGTTACCGCCGACCCATTAGAGCCACCTTAAGGGGAAGGCTGTTATCGCTCGTGCAACCATAGATAGAAACGACAGGGGTGCGAATCCAGCAGGTGCGGCCTGGGACCCACACAGGGTACGGGTAATGAACCAACCGTAGACCTGTCAGTTCGCGCAATCTCATGATTGTGTTACAGCAAATTCAGGGGAAACGGCTGCCGTCAGGCAGTCAGCGGACGGCTGCCATAGACGCGGGGGGCGTCGGTGCGGTCGACGCTCAAGGCGGGGAAAGGGACGCGAGTATGGTCGTATTGCGCCTTGAGCTTGCCGGCAGATTCCAACCAGCCGATTTCCGGCGCGCCCGCGAATACGGGACTGCGCGTTTCGCTATTGAGTCAATGACAACGCGCGAACGATGAGTCGTGCGAGGGGAGTAAACGAGTCCAATGATCCGGTTTCTTGAAACGATTTTCTTCCGCGGTCGCGTGCTGGTTCTTGCGATCATCGCGATCATAACGATTGTGCTCGGCTACGAAGCTACGAAGCTGAAGATGGACGCGGGCTTCTACAAAGGCCTGCCCGTCGGCCACCCCTACATTGAGACATTCCTCGAGTATCAGGATCGCCTGTTTGGCGCGAACCGCGTCATCATCGTCGTCGAAAACACGAAGGGCGACATCTGGAACAAGCAGTTCCTGAACACGCTGAACGACGTGACGCAGGACATATTCTACCTCCCTGGCGTCGATCGTCGCACGGTGACAAGCCTCTGGACGCCGAACACCCGCATCTTGGAAATTACCGAAGACGGCATCTCCGCCCGCGACGTCATCCCCGGCAAGATCACGCCGGAGGAAATGGAAGGCGTCGCGATCAAGCAGCTGAAGAACGACGTTCTGAAGGGCAACCTTGTCGGCCGCCTGGTCTCCAACGACTTCACCGCCTCGCTCGTCGTCGCCGAACTTCTCGAGTACGACCCTGCCACGCAAAAGCGGCTGGATTACATTGATCTCGGGACACAGCTCGAAGAAAAGATCCGCAACAAGTTCGAGAAGGGTGACCTAAAGATCCGCATTATCGGCTTTGCGAAGAGCATCTCCGACATTGCCAAGGGCGGGCTTGAGGCAACGCCGATCTTCTTCGGTGGCGCATTCCTGCTGACCGTTTTCGCGGTCTACTTCTATTGTCGCAACTGGCCGCTAACCTGGCTGACCGTGGGCTGCTCCCTCACGACGGTCGTGTGGCAGTTCGGCCTGCTTGAGATCATGGGCTATGGCCTCGATCCGCTGGCCATCCTCGTGCCGTTCTTGGTCTTCGCCATCGGCACCAGTCACGGCGTTCAGCAGCTAAACATGATAACCTCGGAACTATCGTACGGCACCTCGCCGGAGGCTGCCGCACGATCGAGCTTCCGCGGCTTGCTTGTTCCGGGCTCGCTGTCGCTGATCACTGCCGTCGTCGGTTTCGCCGCGCTCTACGTCGTGCCGATCCCGCAGATTCAGGAATTGGCGATTACGGCCTCGATCGGTACGGCCCTGAAGCTGATTTCGAACCTGATTATGCTACCGGTGATTTCGTCGTACTTCACATACGATGACGGCTACCGCGAACGCATCACGCGCGCCCGCGCGTCCCGCCTCGGGTTCATGAAGCTGCTTGGCGTCTTCGGCACGCCGGCCGTTGCCTTCCCGATGACGTTCATCTTCCTGTGCCTGTTCGGCGCCGCCGTCTGGTACAGCAAAGATCGCCACGTCGGCGACCTGCACGCGGGCTCGCCCGAACTACGGCCGGACTCGCGCTACAACATCGACGCTCAAACGATCTCGAAAAAGTTCTCGGTCGGCCTCGACCTCCTGACGATTGTCGTCGAAACCCCGCCGCAGGCCTGCGTGAACTACGCCTACATGAACTACCTAAACGAGTTCAGCTGGTACATGCGCCACGTCGACGGCGTTCGCGAGGTCCAAAGCGCGGCGTTCACCGCCAAGCAGAT
>CAYXQB010000347.1:0-2582 GCA_964466435.1 uncultured Flavobacteriaceae bacterium
GACGAAGCCGCTCCCCAGTTACCTCGTCGCGCTGATCGTGGGTCCCTACGACATTGAGGAAGGTCCGGTGCTGCCCGCCTTCCGTACGCGCCAGAGCAACATCGCGCTGCGCGGCGTGACCGTCAAAGGCAAGGGCGACCGCGCCCGCTACGCACTCACAGAGACGCCGCCGCTGCTGCGCTATCTCGAAGATTACTTCGCAACACCCTATCCCTACTCGAAGCTCGACCTCATCGCGCCCCCGAACTTCACCGCCGGCGGCATGGAGAACGCGGGCGCCATCACCTACACCGAGCGCGGCATCCTGCTCGACGACCGCGCGCCTATCCAACAGAAACGCTACTTCGCGCTTCTGCACGCGCACGAGATTGCGCACATGTGGTTCGGCGATTACGTCACCGCGAAGTGGTGGGACGACATTTGGCTGAACGAAGCCTTCGCCTCCTGGATGGGCAACAAGGCCGCGAACGCCGTTTGGCCCGCGAACGAATTTTCCCGCGAAACGATCCGTGACGCCCTCGACGTGATGGACGCAGACTCGCTCTCGACCGCCCGCGCGATTCGGCAGCCGATCAAATCGACCGACGACATCTTCAATGCCTTCGATGGCCTGACCTACGACAAGGGCGCAGGCGTGCTCGCGATGTTCGAGTCCTATCTCGGCGAAGACGCCTTCCGCGAGGGTGTCCGAGGCCACATGCGCCGCTTCGCGCACGGCAGCGCCGACGTACACGACTTCATGGAATCGCTTGCCAAGGGATCAGGCAAGCCTGAGGTCGTGCCGGCGTTCGAGTCGTTCCTGAACCAACCAGGCGTACCGCTGGTACGCATCAAAACCACGTGCAGCGACCGCGACTTGATCGTCGAGTTCTCGCAGTCGCCTTTCGGTGCAATGGCCGGCGACGACAACCGCAAGTGGTCGGTTCCGGTTTGCATGCGCGAGGTCGCCAAAGGCCGCTACCGCAGCTGCACGATGCTGACGGGCCGCACTGCCGCAGTGACTGCGCCGGGGCAATGCGGCGCTACACTCATGCCGAACGCAGACGGCACCGGCTACTACCGCTTCGCCATGACAAGCGAAAATTGGCAAAAGCTCGCCATCAGCGCTGCACGGCTGTCGCCTGGCGAACAGCTCGCGCTACTCCACAGCTTGCGCGCGGCGTTCCGCACAGGCGAAGCGGACGCAAAGACCTACCTGGCCGCGCTCAAGGCCGTCGGCACTGGCAACACCTGGGACACAGTCGCGCTCACAAGCGGCTTCCTGCACGAACTACGCGGTGAGCTCTTACCCAGGAACGAATTGCCGAACTTCGAGCGGGCCGTTCGCAACTGGTTCGCGCCTTCGCTCGCCGCCACGGGACTTGAGCCAAGGCGGCGAGAGCCTCGCTCGACCGCCCTGCTGCGCGCCGAACTCGCCGACATGATGGTGCGCGTCGCTCGCGACCCAAGCACGCTGACCCCGTTGGCCCCGAAGGGCGCGGGCCTCCTCCGTTCGCTGGCGCAAGGAAGTCAGCCGCAACCCCTTGCCCCTGAACTCGTGCAAGCCTCGCTTTGGGCCGCGATCTACTCGGGCGGTGCGCCGGTCGCCCGCGACGCGGTCGCCGCGATCCGCAGCTCGACCGACGCACAGTTTCGCAACATCGCCCTAACCGCGCTAGCCGCCGCGCGCGATCCGGCAGCCAACGAAGAGATCGAAGATTTCGTCGTCTCCGGAAACCTGAGCGTACGCGAGCAAAGCACATACATGCGAAACGCCTTCGCGGATGCCGAGCGGCGTCCGGGCGTGTGGGCCTGGTTCCGCCGCGACTTCAAGCGCATCAGCGCCTCGATCCCGCGCGACGCGCGCTCGCGCCTTGTGGGCCTCGCCGGCAACCTCTGCGGCGATCAATCGCGCGCGGAGATCGAGTGGTTCTACAAGCCGATGATCGGCGAGATCTCCGGCGCGCCTCGCATCTATGCGAACGTGCTTGAAACGGTCGATCGCTGCGTCGCCTGGCGCAAGACAAAGGGCAGCGAGTTGACCGCTGCCCTTCGCCAGCCCTGATCAGTCCCGGTTGAACCCAAACCCGACCGCCGGCTTCGACTGATACCAATCGACGTTGCGCGTCACATACATCGTGACCGCAACCGCCGCGAACGCCGCCGACGCGCCGATAACCAGCGCATAATCTTCCTGCTTCAACAACAGGAACAGCAACGCATAAAGCACGCTCAACACGGCGAAGATCACCATCGCGCGCGACGAGCTTTTCAACGCCGACCAAGCATACGCAGAGATCAACATTACCGTCGCCGCCGCGGCCAAAAGATACGAAAGATCGAAACCGATCTGCTCAGCGAACGACAGGAGCAGCAGATAGAAGACAACCTGTGCGCCCCCGATCAACAGATACTGCACGCCGTGAATGCGCGCGCCCGACAGTGTTTCGATCAAGAAGAACGAAAGGAACGCAAGCCCGATGAACAGCAACGCATACTTCAGCGCCCGCTCGACCAAGAGATAGAAGTTCACCGGCTCGATGAAAGACACGCCGACCGTCGCGCTCATAAGACCCATGAAGATCGTATCGGCGTTCGGCATA
>CAYXQB010000348.1:0-2559 GCA_964466435.1 uncultured Flavobacteriaceae bacterium
GACGCCACGAATCCGAATCTCGTCATCGGCATGGCCGGCGCAACTCGTGCGCTCGCCATCTTCATCGATCCGCTGACTGGCACCGTGTCGGTCGCCCAGTACGTGGCGATCAAGCATCCGGTGACCTCGGATCACAACGATCCGGTCTCGCTCGCGGGCGTCGTGTACGTTTCGGTGACCGACGGCGACAACGATCGTGCGACCACGACGGCGCCGATCAGCGTCTCGATCCGCGACGACGGTCCGGTCATCGGCGCTCCGGTGGCGACGAGCGTGCAAGAATCGCCGTCGCCAGCTGTGCCGACCTCGCACGGTTCGCTCAATGTCGATTTCGGCACCGACGGACCGGCCAACGTTGTCACGGGTGGCTCGTCGACAACGACGTTCAATTTTGCCGGCGGCGCAAATATCGATCCGGATATTGCCGTCACTGGCTTCTTCCAAAACGCTTTCGGATTCTCGGCCATCACCGGCTCGACGGTCGTTTTCAACGCCACGGATTCGAAGCCGTTTATCCTGACCAGCATCAAACTCGGTGAGGCGGCAAATCCTGCTTTCCCAGGCTCGGTGCGGTTGATCGGCAAGAATGCTGCCGGCACCATCATCGCGCAGGTCGATGTCCCCGTCGGCAACGTCTTCCACCAGACCGGCGAAACCAACACGCTGTTCGTTGCAAACCTTCCGCCGTTCGCAGGACTGTTGCTGGATTCATTGACGATTCAGTCGAACAATGGCGGTTTCGCTCACGTCGATGATCTGTCGATTACGCGCAACGGCTCCGGCACAACTTTCATCGACGGGCCGATTACCTTCGCCGACCAGGCGAGTGCGATCGCCAACATCGACATCACCACCGACACGGGCGGCGTGATCAACCCGGCGACGCTGACCTCGAACGGTCAGACCGTCCAGTATGTGCTCATCGATCCGGTGACGCTGGTCGGTTATGTCGGCTCGACAGTGCCGACGGCCATCGACAGCGCCGGTGTGGTGTTCTCTGTGGTGCTGTCGTTGAATGCGTCCAATCCCAACGGCGCGTACGATTTCGCTCTGCGTCAGACGCTGGACGATCTGCCGGGCGCGATCTCCTCGCTCAAGTTCACCTTCGACTTCAAGGTCAAGGACGGCGACGGCGACACTGCTCAGAAGAGCTTTGACGTTACTGTCGGCGACAGCGCGCCGACCATCGGGACACCGGAACCGAAGACGGTGGACGAGGAGGGGCTCGCCACCTCGGCGACCCAGACCGACAATTATCCTGGCGACGCGCCGGGCATTGCCACGACGGCAAACGGCTCACTCGGCATCAACTGGGGCGCCGACGCCAACAACACAGGCACGATCGCCAACCGCAAGGTTGCGTTCGACCCGACGCTGCACAACACCGATCCGCAAGGGCTCTTCTCGGACGGCGTGCAGGTGCACTACACGCTGTCGAACGACGGCACGGTTCTCACCGCGACCGCCGGCGCGCGCACCATTTTCGTCATTACGCTCGACGACTCGACCACCAATGGTTCGTACAGCCTCGTGCTGTCCGACAACCTCGACCACGATCGCGGCGTTGACGGCAGAAACACCGAAGACGACATCAATCTGCTTTTCCGCTTCACGGCGACCGATGCCGACGGCGACACCACGGCTCCGTCGACCCTGAGATTGACGTTCGACGATGACGCACCGGTCGTCTCGATCGGGTCCGCCGTCACGACGGACGAAACGCCAGGCGTCCAAAGCGGCACGAACGAAGTTGCGCTGATCACGAGCGCGCCGGCTGCATTGCCGACCGGTATCATCATGTCGCTCGCGCATTCGGCTGCTGGCATTGTATCGATCGCGGCGGGTGCGGACGGTCTGGCGTCGACCATCCTCGGCGACCAGAGCGGGGCGAGGCTGGTGAATGCGTCGAGTGGACTCTTCACGCTCGACAATAAGGCGATCCTGCTCACCACTGACGCCACGAATCCGAATCTCGTTGTCGGCACCGCCGGCCTGAACGGTCCGACCGTGCTCGCCGTCTATTTCGACCCGTCGGACAACTCGATCTGGGTCGCGCAGTATCAACCGATCTTCCACACGGTTTCGCCAAACCCGAACGACGAGGCGTCTTTCCTCAACCCGATCTACTTCAGCGCGTTCGACGGCGACAATGACCGGGCCACGCGGGCCCTCAACATCGGCTTCCGTGACGACGGACCGACCCTGCCGACCTTTACCAACGGTGCGCACGTCACTGCGCCGCTTGACGATGAAGCGCAGACGCTGTTCACGCCCGCCAATGCAGGTGGCGACAACGACCCGTCACTCGGCGCGAGATCGGTTATCGGGGCAGCCAATGCACTGTTCACGCCGGGAGTGGATGGCACCAAATCCGTTTCGTTGCTGCAGACGCCGGAACCGTTCGATGTAATCTGGAAGGATGCGAACGGATTTGCGCACAGCGAAACCGCGACCTGGAGCGGCCTGACCAATGGCGACGGTTCGATCACCTGGCGTGCGCAGAGCGGCCACTACAACAACGGTACGCCGCCGGTCACCTCGGTAGCAGTGCTGACGATC
>CAYXQB010000349.1:0-2535 GCA_964466435.1 uncultured Flavobacteriaceae bacterium
CTGTCGATCCGTTCAATCTCGTGATCGAGGGCGTCGAATGAGGTCCGTCCTCGTCCTCGCATTGCTGTGGGTGCTGGTGGCCGGCGTGGCCGGTGCAGAGGACTTGGCGGCTGGAATCTCGCGGGACAGGATAGAGATCACCTCCAGTTTTACCGGGACGGATGTCGTCGTGTTCGGGGCGATCGAGAACGAACTCGGCGAGGCTCTGCCGGCAACCGAGATGCGCGACGTCGTTGTCGTCGTAAAGAGCGAGAAGCCGAATGTCGTTACCGTTCGCAAGAAGGAACGGGTGGGGCCGATTTGGATCAATCGCGATACGCAGCGCTTTGCAGGCGTGCCGGGATTCTACTTTCTAGCGTCGACGCGTCCGCTCAAAGACATTGCGCGGGGCGACCTGCTTGCGCAGTACGAACTCGGGCTTGACAGGCTGGCGTTTGGGCCTGCGCCCGGTTCGATCGGCGGGCCCAAGGCATTTCGCGAGGCGGTCGTTCGCCGCAAACGCGAAAGCGCGCTTTATGCGCAGCACGAAGGCGGCGTTAGCTTCCTGTCGGGGTCGCTGTTCCGATCAACCGTCCGGTTGCCGCCAAACGTGCCGGCGGGAAACCTGAAGGTGCAGGTTTTCGTATTTGCCGGCGGCGACGTCACGAGCACGAGCACGCTGGTGCTTTACATCGACAAGTCGGGGATCGAGCGCAGCTTGTCGGAGATGGCGGTCGAAGAGCCGCTCCTCTACGGGCTTTTGGCGGTGGTGCTGTCGGCGTTTGCGGGCTTTGCGGCGTATATCGTGTTCCGCGAGCGCGGGTAACGCTCAAGAGAAGCGCGCAACATACGCGGCAACGTCGTCGTATGAGTGAGCGATCGCGTGTGCGCCCGCCCCGCGCAACAGCTCCGCGTGATCCGGGCTGCAATGAGCGCCGGCCGTCAAGCCGATCACCGTCATGCCAGCGGCAACCGCGCCTTCGACGCCCAAGACGCCATCCTCGATGACGAAGCACTCGAGCGGTGCTGCGCCGAGAGCTTGGGCTGCGGTCAAGAATACGTCGGGGTGCGGTTTGCCACGCTCAAGGTCGGCGGCGCTGAAGATGCGGTTGTCGAAAACGCCGGTGAGGCCGACCCGTTCAAGGGAGTGTTCGATGCTTTTGACACGGCTTGACGAGGCAATTGCGATTTTCTCGCGGGCGCGGCCGCGGACAAATGCGGCCGCACCGGGGACTGGTTGCAGATGCTTGTCGATCAATGCGCCGACGCGGGCGCGGCAACGGTCGGCGAAGTCGTCCGGCAGTCTTCGCCCGTGCACCTGCTCGATCTTGCGGATGCAGTCGGCCATCCTCAGGCCGATATAGGTCGCGACCGCTTCATCGTAAGTCGTCGGGAAACCGAGTTCGCTCAGCGTCTCCGCGAGGCCTTTGTTGGAGAGCGGTTCGCTGTCGACGATCGTGCCGTCGAAGTCGAAAATGATGGGGCGGGACATGGTGGATACCTGGCACGATGGAGGGGGGCGAGCGAGCCACTTTTCCCTACGCTTTGCGACGCTGAGGAATTTTCCTAGTAACTTCAATATGTTACGAGGTGTTGACGTTTACGTCAACGGAAGCATATGACAGATGGTCGCTATTCAAAGGAGGTCGAAGACCATGCGCACTTGGACCATCAGTGAACTTTCCAACGAGTTCGGCATCACACCGCGCGCCATTCGCTTTTACGAAGACGAGAATCTGATTCACCCGACGCGCGTCGGGCAGTCGCGCGTGTACGCGGCGCGGGATCGGGCTCGCCTTGCGCTCATTCTGCGCGGTAAACGGGTTGGGTTCTCGCTCGACGAAATCAAGGAGATGCTCGATCTCTACGACGTGAAGGACGGGCAGGCCACGCAGCTTTCCTACACGATCAAGAAGTTCAGCCAACGTATTGCAATGCTGGAACAGCAAAGAGCGGATATCGAGCATTCGCTTGAAGAGTTGCGCGCGGCGCGCGCGCGGCTCGAAGTTTTGCTCGGCGAGAAACAGCCGCACCGCAAACCTGCGAACGACGACGGCCACGGCCGTCTGATCGGGTATTCGATGAACGCATCCGCGCGGGATTAATTCGATGGCGGCGCTCCAGGTCGAATCTCCTGCGTGGATGGATGAGGATCTCAAGATTTTCGAGGGCGAGGCGCGCAAGTTCCTCGAACGCGAATGCGTTCCTCATGCGGAGAAGTGGATCAAACAGCAACACGTCGATCGCGCTGCTTGGAAGAAGGCGGGCGAAGCGGGATTGCTGTGCGCCTCGACGCCGGAGCAATACGGCGGTGCGGGCGGCACGTTCGCGCATGAGGCGGTGCTGATCGATCTACTCGGCAAGTTGGGGATCGATGGGTGGGGCCTCGTGCTGCACAACGCGATCGTTGCGCCCTACATCTTCCATTGCGGAACGGAAGAGCAGAAGAAGCGGTGGTTGCCGCGGCTTGCTTCTGGCGATCTCGTCGCCGCGATTGCGATGACGGAACCAGGCACGGGCTCGGATCTTCAGTCGGTGAAAACGACCGCGCGGCTC
>CAYXQB010000350.1:0-2512 GCA_964466435.1 uncultured Flavobacteriaceae bacterium
GGTCAAGCCCGGCCATGACGGGTTGATACTTAGAGGTTGAACGCTTTGCCTTGCGCGACGAGGGTGGCGAGGCGGCGTTTGCCGTCTTCGACGGCGTCGCGGATTTCGGCTGAGTTTTGCGTCGCGAGTTTGCGCATTTCTTCGATGATGATGCGCGACTTCTCTTGGAAGTTCACGACGCTGTCGACGAGCTTCTTGACCGCATCGGCGCGGATCGTGGGGCCGTAGCCCGCGCGCACCGCCGCTTCCTGCACTTTGTCGCCGATCTCGGAGAGGACCTCGATCGACTTCGAGACGCCTTCCTTCATCGCGTTCACGGTTTCGGTGGACTCGTGCAGGCCGAACATGCCGGTGAACGAGGCCTTGAGCGCGGTCAGCACCGTGTCGTTCGTCGAGAAGAACGAGACGGCCTGCGCATAGATGCGTTCCTTCGCGCTCGTCGTCTGCATCAGGCGCGCCATGATGACTTCGGACGTGTTGTAGCCGATCGTCAGGTTGTCGGAGAGGTCCTTCGCGATTTGATAGCGCTTATCCTCGTCTTGCGTTTGGCGCAGCACCTCGTCGCGGATCAGTTCGAGTTTCGCGCGTTCGGCGGGCTCGGTGCCGGCGAAGGTTGCGACAGCGTTTGCGGCCTCGTTCAGCTTCTTCTTCGCTTCGTCGAGTTTCCACTCGGCCTTTTTCAGGACTTCGAGTGCCATCACCTCGGATTGTTTCAGGGCGCCGCGGAAGTCGCGGTAGGATTCCAGGATCGCGGCTTCGCGTTGGATCTGGTTCTTCGTTTCCTTGGTGACGGCGATGTAGATCGCGCGGATCTTGTCGAAGCGGTCGGCGACGTCGCCGCGGGTCAGCTTCATCCAAGAATTCGTCGCGCGCTCCCACATGCTGACTTTGCCGTCGGCGATTTGGTCGACCATCGCCTTGGCGTCGTCGCGGATCGAGTTAAAGCCTTCGGTGATCTGACGGTAGCGGTCGCCCACCTCCATCGCCGCCACATGCTCGCGCACGACTTCGTTGAAGTTCGAGGCCTGGTTCAGCGTGCGGGCGATGATCGTGATGCGATCCTGGTCGAGGTCCGAGATCTGATGCAGGAGTGCGTTGATCGGGGCTTCTTCGCCCTTGTTCGTGGGGACGATCCCCATGTCGCGCAGGGTGGACAGTGCACGGTCGAGATACTGCATAGGCGTGCGGACGACGACATCGGACATCGGAAACTTCCTCCCAGCGGAAACGCGCGGAAACATGTGGCCCGCCAGAGGCGGTTGTGCAAGGTTCTTGGCCAAATAAAGGGGCGAGGGCCGGGCATGATCAGGGCTGGAATCGGCGGTTGGAACTTTCCCGAATGGCGGGGGACCTTCTATCCGAAGGGGCATCCCCAGGCGAAGGAGCTCGACTACGCGTCTCGCGTGCTGACGTCGATCGAGATCAACGGGACGTTCTACCGGACGCCTTCGGCGGAGACGTTCGCGAAATGGGCGTCCGAGGTGCCGGACGGGTTCGTGTTTTCGGTCAAGGGGCCGATGTCGGTGGTGGGGAAGGGGGTGCTCGCCGAGACGGGACCTGCGCTTGAGAAGTTCTTTACGAGCGGCGTCTTGGGGATGGGGGATAGGCTCGGGCCGTTCTTTTGGCAGTTCATGCCGGCGAAGAAGTTCGACCCGAAGGACGTCGAGGCGTTCTTCAAAATGCTTCCCAAAGAGTTAAAGGGGCGAAAGCTGCGCCATGCGGTCGAGGCGCGGCATGCGACGTTCGCCGTGCCCGAGTTTGTGGAGTTGGCGCGCAAGTATGGGGTCGCCGTCGTGCTGGTCGATAGCGAGAAGCATACGCTGATCGCCGATCCGACCGCCGAGTTCATGTATCTGCGGCTGCAGCGGACGCAGGAGAAGATCGCGACGGGGTACAAACCGGCCGACATCAAGACGTGGGCCGCTCGCGCGAAGATGTGGGCGGCTGGCGGGACGTCCGACGATCTGCCGCTGTTGGGCAAGAAGCCTGCGAAGGCCAAGCGCGACGTGTTCGTCTACTTCATCAGCGGTGCGAAAGTACGGGCGCCGGCGGCCGCGCAGGCGCTTATTGGGGAGCTTTGATTCTCAGCCGCGCTTCCAGCGTTCTAGTTTCGGGATGTTGCCTGAGAGCAGCCTAGCGACGAAGCCCGGCATGCCAAACTCCTTAAGTTTGCCCTGCACGCGCGCTTGCATCTGCTCCATTGTGAGGTCGGGGTAGGTAAACTTCCCGTCCTGATAGCAGTGCGAGCAGTAGGTACCGCTCTTCCGGCCGTCTGCCTCGCTGCCGCCGCCTTTCTCGTCGCGCTTCATCGGCATGCCACAGGACTGGCAATTCTTGTGGACTTTCGCTGTCGGCATCGGTGCGTCCATGTCTTTATGGTTGCAATAATACTCATTGCTGATCTTCTTTGCAACTATGAATCCTCGAACGCGAAGCGAGCTTTTTGGCCTGCTTTTGACAGTGCGCAAGGCAACGGCGCCGCAATTGATCGCGCTTGCCGCGCCGCTGGGCA
>CAYXQB010000351.1:0-2505 GCA_964466435.1 uncultured Flavobacteriaceae bacterium
CGGCGGCGTTGCGGTTGCTGCGGCGGTTGCGCAGATACGACTTTGCGATGGGGCTTTCGGCGCCGAAGTCGTCGGCGCTTTCGGTGCTCGTTTTCGGTGGGCCGCAGACGTTGAAGGATCTTGCCGCTGCCGAGCAGGTGCGCGCGCCGACGATGTCGCGTCTGGTGGCGGAGTTGGAGGCGGACGGTCTTGCGACCAAGACTGAGGATGCGAACGATCGCCGCGCGCTCAAGATCGCGGCGACGGCGAAAGGCCGAGCGCTGCTTGAGGCAGGGCGCGAGCGGCGTCTTGAGGTGCTGACGAAGCAGGTGGAGGGTTTGAGCGCGGATGAGCTCAAGGTTCTCGCGCGTGCGGCGGCGATTTTGGTGCGCCTGAACGAGGAAGGCTAAAACGCGAAACGGCCCGCCGTTTGAAGGGCGGGCCGCTCGGAGAGGCTGTTACGGGTTACCGCCGCGCGGGACGGTCACAAACGGCACCGACGAACCCGGCACGAACGTGGTGGGCAGTTTGCCGTCCCACTTTTCAGCTGCCGTCAGCGCCACGTAGCCAGGGTTGTCGCGGAGCGCCGCGGCCTTGGCTTGGAGCGCCGCCGCTTCGGCTTCGCCGCGCAGGCGGATCGCGTCGGCTTCGGCCTTGGCTGCGGTGATGCGGGCGGTCGCGTCGGCCGTCGCTTGGACGACGACGCGCTCGGCATCGACCTTCTTCTGCTCGAGCTCTTGCTTGGCCTTGCGCACGGCCGCTTCGGCTTGCGCCGCACCTTCGATGGCGGCTTCGTACGTGTCGGAGAAGTCGATGTTCTCGATCTGAACGGTTTCGATCACGATTGAGGGCGGGATGCTCTGGCGGATGGCGGTTTCGACTTCTTCGCCGAGCTCTTTGCGCTTGTTGACGATCTCGCGCGAGTCGTAGCGGCCAAAGACCTCTTTGAAGCGCTTGCTCACGTTCGGGTTGATAATCGTTTCGGCGAACGCCGCGCCGTAGCGCGAGTAGACCTCAATCGCCTTTGTCGGATCCACGTGATAGTTCACGGACACCTTCACGTCCGCGACCTGCGTGTCCTTGGAGTACGAGTTGAGCGGCGGCGGAGTGAACTTCTGCGTCCGGGTCGGCAGCAGCACGACGCGCTCCATGCCGGGGATCACGATGTTGATGCCGGGGTAGAGAACATCGACGGCCTGGCCCCAGCGCAGCTTCACGCCGACGTCACCTTGGTCGATCGTGCGGAACGGCCACAGCATGAAGATCGCCAGGACTACGACGATCAGAATGACGATCGGTACGCTCAGGAAGTTCGGAAAGCCGCCGGGCAAACGGCCGCCGGGGCGCTGTGTGAAGACGTTCGACATGGATCACTCCTCGATCTCAATGCCCCTCCCCAGTGGGCCGGACGTGGGGCCCGTGCATGTGGGGGTGGTGGGGTTCGCATTCAATTGTGCACGGGAGGGATGAAATGGTTGATAATAGTTGCAAGTGAAACTATGTTGCGGGCCAAGACGCCGATGAGGGACACGCAAAATGGCCGATTTGTTTGAGAATCCAATGGGAACGGACGGGTTCGAATTCATCGAATACACCGCCCCCGACACCGCGGCGCTGGGGCGCTATTTCGAGGGTCTGGGTTTCCGGGCTGTTGCCAAGCACCGCTCCAAGAACGTCACGCTCTACAAGCAGCACGACGTCAACTTCATCGTCAATGCGGAGGGCGAAAGCCACGGCGCGCGCTTTGCGAAGGCGCACGGCCCTTCGGCCTGCGCGATGGCGTTTCGCGTCAAGGACGCGGGCTTTGCGTACAAGCGCGCGATCGAACTCGGCGCGAAGCCGGCGCAAGGCAAGGTCGGGCCGATGGAACTCAACATTCCCGCGATCGAAGGTATCGGCGGGAGTCTGATCTATTTCGTCGACCGCTACGGACCGGGGCAGGTTTCGATCTACGACATCGATTTCGTGCCGACGGATGTGACGCAAGGCTTCGGCCACGAGGGCGTTGGCCTCGTCGAAGTGGATCACGTCACGCACAACGTTTATCGCGGCAACATGAATGTGTGGGCGGGGTACTACGAGAAGCTCTTCAATTTCCGAGAGATCAAGTACTTCGATATCGAAGGAAAGCTAACCGGTTTGAAGAGCCGGGCGATGACGAGCCCGTGCGGGAGGATCCGCATTCCGATCAACGAAAGTGCCGACGATAAATCGCAGATTGCCGAGTATCTGAACGAGTACAAAGGCGAGGGCATTCAGCACATCGCGCTGTCGTCGGAGAACATCTATGAAACCGTCGAGCGGTTGCGCAAGAGCCACGTCGCGTTCCAGTCGACGATCGACACCTATTTCGAGGGCATCGACCAACGCCTGCCCGGGCACGGCGAGGACGTTGCGCGGCTCAAGCGCAATCAGATTTTGATCGATGGCGCGCCACATGACGGCAAGGGGTTGCTGCTGCAGATCTTCACGCAGAACGAGATCGGGCCGATCTTCTTCGAGATCATTCAACGAAAGGGCAACGAG
>CAYXQB010000352.1:0-2464 GCA_964466435.1 uncultured Flavobacteriaceae bacterium
ACCATTCGTGCGCGCATTCCGGGCAGATGAACAGCGGTCCATCCTGATACGTGAGGGTTGAGTTGCACTTCGGGCAAGGCGGAAATTCGCTCACGGTTGAGTTCCGATCTTGGGGGCGATGGCTTTGACGATCGCCATTAGAGCATTGCGGTTATGCTCTCGTCTTGCGTCACTGCGCCCTAGCTCGGCGGTTCGCGTCGTGTCCGAATAGGCCTATTTTGACGCTCGTTGGAATACGGCGACAGGTCGTGGTGTCCCTATGCCCTGCTCCAACGTTCGTCCGCCGCGAAAAGCAGGCGGGACGCCTGCGCTCCTAGGCCTTAGCCGTCCCAGGCGAAGACGTCTTCGATGCCGACGTTGAAGTGGCGCGCGATGCGGAAGGCGCTTTCGAGGGACGGGGAGTAGCGGTCTTGTTCGATGGCGATGATCGTTTGGCGGGTGACGCCGATCGCCTCGCCCAGCTCGGCTTGCGTGACGTTGCCGTTCGCCTCGCGCAGTTCGCGCACGCGGTTCGTGATTTTCGGGCGGCGCGCCATGGGGCTTAGACCGTCGTGCGGTAGAGCACGATTTGGCGCAGGTATTCGGCGAGTTGGGCGATCATCAGGCTTGCCAGTACGCCGTGGAACAGCGCGTTGCCGCTGTAGGTGACCAGGTAGGTGCCCATCGCGCAGACGATGCCGAGGCCAAGCACGACGCCGGAGAAGCTGCCGGCGCGAAAGACGATCAGGCGGTCGCGCTCGTCGGTCGCGGCGTTCGCCTCTTTCGGCGCCAGCGCCGCCACGATCGCGTGGCCGAAGATGGCGATCAGCGTCAGCACCACGACGTAGACCACGATGAGGGGCGCGAGCGGCGGAGCGATCTGGCCCAGCGCCGCCGACATTTGCGCGACGACAACGAAGTAGGCGGCGCCGGCGAGGAGGAGCGCCAGCGACATCACCCAGGCGGATTTTTCTTGGAAGGACATTGGCAACGGCTCCGTGTCAAAGATTTTTAACATATAGGGTGGGGCGCGGGTGATGTCAAACATTTTTAACATTGCGGTCTGGCTTGGATCGAATTCGCCCTGGTTTCCCGAGGTTTACGGGATCGCAAGACCCTTCGTGCGAGATTGGGACAACACACAAGTTCGGGGAATACCCATGGCCAAGATTCTCGTCATCGACGACGACAAGTTCATCGTTGCCGTTGTTGCGGGAACGTTGAAAAACAACGGGCACGCGGTCGAGGTCGCCTATGATGGCGAAGTGGGCGAGCAAATGTTCGATGCAAGCGACTTCGACGTTGTGATCTGCGACATGCTTATGCCGCGGCAGGAGGGGATCGAGACGATCCGCCATATGCGCAGGGCGAAGCCGGATGTGGCGATCGTGGCCATGTCGGGCGGGTTGGGTTCGGACTTCGACGTCCTGGCCGTCGCAAAGCAGCTGGGCGCGCATGTGACGCTGGCCAAGCCGTTTCACGCGCCGCAGATCATTGCGGCAGTCGGCGAGGCGCTGGCGTGCGCGCACGCAGGTCCGGCCAAGGCTCGCGCTTAGGTTCCCACGTCCTCACTCGAAGCGCTCCCCCGTCCCATGAAAACGCAAGCCGCCACACTGAATCGATTTGTCGTGATGTGTACGTTCAACTCGGGCTCACGCCCGACGTTCGACCGCGGCCTCAAGAGCGCCGGCGATGTGCTGCAGCTTGGCGACAGCTCTTGGCTCTTGCGCGCCGTCGGCACGGCGGGCAGCGTGCGCAATCATTTGTACCAGCACATGGGCGCGCGCGACTCGCTGTTGGTGCTGCAGCTCGACGCCGTGCGCACAGCGACTCAGAACTTCGGCCCCGAAATGGACGCGCGCCTCCGCGCAATGCTCTACCTCGAGCAAGCCGTGCCAGCGGCCGCCAGCGCTTGAGCGGCGGCGGGGTGAGCGGCTGAGGCTCAACCCTGCTTCGCCAAGTGGCTACGCAGGGCTAGCGGCCGATGCCGCTAGTCGTAACGGCCGCTGTCTTCTTCGCGGTAGGGTTCGTCCTGCGTGGCGTCGGCTGCAGCGACATCGGTGACGTTGCCGTTCGCTTCGGGTTGCGGGCCGTTGCCGTTTTGTTGGCGATAGTGTCCGCCGTTGTTTTGATATCCGCCGCCGCCACCCTGCTGACCGTTGCCGCCGCCATAGGGCTGCGCGTTGCCGCTGCCGCCTTGTTGCGGCTGGTGCTGCTGGCCTTGCTGCGTTTGCTGAGCCGCTTGGAACGCCATGATCAGGCGGTAGTAGTGTTCGGCGTGCTGGAGATAGTTCTCCGCCATCACGCGGTCGCCCGACGAGTTGGCGTCGCGCGCGAGCTGCAAATACTTTTCGTAAACGTGATGCGCGTTGCCGCGGATCTTCACGTCGGGACCGTTCGAGTCGATCGTACGGTGGATGTTGAAGACCTGATCCTGGTGCTGACCGCCGCCGCTGCTGCCGCCTTGGTGACGCGGACCACCGCC
>CAYXQB010000353.1:0-309 GCA_964466435.1 uncultured Flavobacteriaceae bacterium
CAAGAACGGGCGTTGAGGCCTTTCTGCTGCGTGCGGAGAGGGCTGTAGGCAGAGGAGCTTTGGCTATGACGATCACCGGAGGGTGCCATTGCGGCGCGATCCGCTACTCGGTTGAGGGTGAGGCGCTGACTCATGCGCTTTGCCATTGCTCGGATTGCCGGCGCCACGCGGGAGCGCCAATGGTCGGGTGGACGATGTACCCCGAGAGTGCGCTCAAGATCACCAAGGGCAGCGCCAAAGCGTACGCATCGTCTGTGCACGGCCGACGTCACTTCTGTCCCGATTGCGGCACCGGCTTGTTCTACTACA
>CAYXQB010000353.1:319-2446 GCA_964466435.1 uncultured Flavobacteriaceae bacterium
TCGACATTCAGAGTGCGACCTACGACGATCCCAATGCGGTTCCGGCGCAGGTTCATATTCAAGTCGCCGAGCGCATCTCCTGGATGGAGCGGGCGCACGAGCTTCCTCAGTTCGAGCGGTACCCGCCGCAAGAGTAGCGAGCCTTCGGCTGTCGATCCCGCGTCTTGGGCTTCCGTGGGGCGCGAGTGTTTTGCGACACTTTCCGGCGGTTGTGCGTTTTCGCACGGGTTCCGGCGTGCCGTGCGATGGGTTATCCTGTCGTGGTTTTGTTGGAGGGTTCGATGTCGACTTGTTTGCGCGTTGCAGGGGCGGCGCTTGCGGTTGCGATGATGTACGGGCCGGCGGTCGCCGACGTCTTGCCGCCACCGGAGAAGCCACCGCAAGCGAACGAAACGAAGCCTGCGCCAGCGGCGACGAACGAACAACCTGCGCCTGTCGTTCCGGACGCGACCATCGATCCGTTGCTGGGCGGCGATACCGGGGCGGACGCATCCGGTGCGCCGGTCGAAGAGGCCAAAGATCTTGCACCGTCGCCGGAGGAAGCGAGGGCGAACAGTCTGGTCAAGCGCTACGGTGCGATCGATCTTCCCGGCGGGCAGGCGAAAGTGGCTGTCGCGGACGGATTTGCGTTCCTGGATGCGGCGGACACGAAAACGCTACTCATCGAGTTGTGGGGCAATCCGCAGGACGCGGTCAGCCATGTGATCGGCGCAATCGTGCCTGCCGACGTGAGCGTCCTTGCGGAAGGCAGTTGGGCCGCGATCATCACCTACGAGAACGACGGCCATGTCACCGACGACGATGCGGCCACGATCAACTACGACGAGCTGCTGAGCGAGATGCAGACGGCCACGGCCGCCGACAGCGAAGCGCGCGTGAAGGCGGGTTATGAGGCGATCTCGCTGGTCGGGTGGGCGCAGAAGCCGTCCTACGACGTGAAGGAGCACAAGCTCTATTGGGCCAAGCATCTGCAGTTCGGCAAGGACGTGCACACGCTGAACTACGCGATCCGCGCGCTCGGCCGGTCGGGCGTGCTGCAGGTCAACGTGGTCGGCGACATGCGCCAACTCGCCGACATCAACGCGCAGCTGCCGAAGCTTCTGTCGATGGTGTCCTTCAACGAGGGACACCGTTACGCCGACTATCAGGAGGGCGTCGATCCGCTGGCGGCCGGCGGGCTTGCCGCGTTGATCGCGGGCGGCGCGGCGGCGAAGGCGGGTCTGCTCAAGGGGCTGATCGCGATCCTTGCGGCGTCGTGGAAGTTCATCGCGATCGGGTTGGTGGCGTTCGGCGGGCTGATCTGGCGCATGTTCAGCAACCGCTCGAAGGAGCCGTCAGCCTGATTCAGCGCGCGAACGTCATGATTTCGCCGTTGCGCGTTTCCGACGGAAGGGCGAGCGCGACGATCGCCTTGGCGATTTCTTCCGGTGCGGGAAGCGTCATCGGGTCTTCGCCCGGAAACGCCTTGGCGCGCATCACCGTGCGCGTCGGGCCGGGGTTGAAGAGATTCACGCGCAACTTTGTCGTCGCGCATTCGGCGGCATAGGTCTTCACGAGCGCGTCCAACGCGGCCTTGCTGGCGCTGTAGGCGCCCCAGTAGGCACGCGTCTTCTGCACTGCGCCCGACGTCACGAAGACGGCGCGACCGGCGTCGCTTGCCTTCAACAGCGGATCGAGGAATTGGATCAGGCGCAAATTCGCGTTGACGTTGATCTCGAGCGCTTCGATCCAGGTCTTCGGACTGATGCTCACGACCGGCGTCAGCGGGCCCAGGACGCCGGCGTTGCCGATCAGGACGTCGAGCTTCTTCCAGCGTTCGGCGACGGCGCCGGCAAGCCGTGGGAAGGCGGGGCCGTCCTTCAGATCGAGGGGCACGAGCGTTGCGCCACCACCCAGACGCTTGATTTCGTCGTCGAGCTCTTCGAGTGCGCCGGTCGTGCGCGCAACGGCGACGACGTGTGCGCCTTCGCGGGCGAGTTCTACGGCGACCGCGCGGCCGATGCCGCGCGAGGCACCGGTTACGAGCGCGACGCGACCCGTCAGCTGCATGACGGGCGCACCTACACGGCCAAGAGCGAGAGCTGTCCGTTGTCGGCTTCGCTGTCGCGGTCGGTCAGGGTGGTCGGG
>CAYXQB010000354.1:0-2290 GCA_964466435.1 uncultured Flavobacteriaceae bacterium
TGGCCCGAACCGCCGGTCTGCTTCTTGTGGGTGTAGTCGATCTCGGTCTTCTTGGTGATGGTCTCGCGATAGGCGACTTGCGGAGCGCCGATGTTGGCATCGACCTTGGAGGTCCGGCGGAGGATATCGACTTTGATGTCGAGGTGAAGTTCGCCCATGCCCTTCAGAATCGTCTGGCCCGACTCTTGGTCGACGCTGACGCGGAAGGACGGGTCTTCTTGCGCAAGGCGGGCCAAGGCCACGCCCATCTTTTCCTGGTCGGCCTTCGTCTTCGGCTCGATCGCGACTTCGATGACGGGCTCGGGGAATTCCATCTTCTCAAGGATGACCGGATGCTGCGGATCGCACAGCGTGTCGCCGGTGCGCGTTTCCTTCAGCGCCGCCAGGGCGACGATGTCGCCCGTAAAGGCTTCCTTGACGTCTTCGCGGCTGTTCGCATGCATGAGCAACATACGACCGACGCGTTCCTTGCGGTCGCGAGTCGAGTTGATCAGCGTCGAACCCGATTCGAGCTTACCCGAGTAGATGCGGCAGAACGTGATCGAACCGACGAACGGGTCGTCCATGATCTTGAAGGCGAGGAGCGAGAGCGGCTCTTTGTCGTCGGCCTTACGCTCAACTTCCGTTTCTTCTTTGCCCGGCTTGATGCCTTTGATCGCGGGGACATCGAGAGGCGAGGGCAAAAAGTCGACGACGGCGTCGAGCAGCGTTTGCACGCCCTTGTTCTTGAATGCGGCGCCGCAGGTCACCGGCACGAAAGCAAAGCTCATCGTTCCCTTGCGGATCAGGCGCTTCAGCGTCGCCGCGTCGGGTTCTTTGCCGTCGAGATAGGCCTGCATGACGTCGTCGTCCATTTCAACGACAAGTTCGAGCAGCTTGTGGCGCCATTCGGCGGCCTTCGCTTTGTAGTCGGCTGGAATTTCTTCGATCTCGAACTTCGCGCCGAGGCTTTCGTCACGCCAGACGACGGCTTTCATCTCGATCAGGTCGATGATGCCCTTGTGGTCGGCTTCCGCGCCGTAGGGCAGCTGGATCACGCAGGGCTTGGTGCCCAGGCGGTCGATCATCATCTGGACGCAGCGGTAGAAGTCTGCGCCGGTGCGATCCATCTTGTTGACGAAGCAGATGCGCGGCACGCGGTACTTGTCGGCTTGGCGCCAGACGGTTTCGGATTGCGGTTCAACGCCGGCGACGGAGTCGAACACGGCCACTGCGCCGTCCAGCACGCGCATGGAACGCTCAACTTCAATCGTGAAGTCCACGTGGCCGGGCGTGTCGATGATGTTGACGCGATAGTCTTTCCAGTAAGCGGTCGTGGCGGCGGACGTGATCGTGATGCCGCGCTCCTGCTCCTGCTCCATGAAGTCCATCGTTGCGGCGCCGTCGTGGACTTCGCCGATCTTATGGGACTTACCCGTGTAATAGAGAATACGCTCCGTCGTCGTCGTTTTGCCGGCATCGATATGCGCGGCGATGCCGATGTTGCGGTACTTCTCGAGGGGAGTGGTGCGGGGCATGATACGTCTGACTCTTCGTTACCAGCGGTAGTGCGAGAACGCGCGGTTGGCTTCCGCCATCTTGTGCGTGTCTTCGCGCTTCTTCACGGCGGTGCCGCGGTTGTTGGCGGCGTCGAGCAGCTCTGCCGACAGACGCTGCTGCATTGTTTGCTCGTTGCGCGCGCGGGCGGCGTTGATGATCCAACGGATCGCGAGTGCCTGGCGGCGGTCGGGGCGAACTTCGACCGGGACCTGATAGGTCGCACCGCCGACGCGGCGTGAGCGCACTTCGATCGCGGGCGCGACGTTGTCGAGCGCTGCGTGGAACAGCTTCACCGGATCGGACTTCGCGCGCTGCTCGATCGTCGTGAGCGCGCCGTAGACGATCTGCTCGCCGGCGGACTTTTTGCCGTCGTACATCAAGCAGTTCATGAATTTCGCTAGGATGAGATCACCATACTTCGCGTCCGGAAGGATCTCGCGTTTTTGTGGGCGGCGGCGACGTGACATATCCGGATCTCCTTACTTCGGCCGCTTGGCGCCGTAGAGCGAGCGCGATTGTTTGCGGTCTTTCACGCCTTGCGTGTCGAGCACGCCGCGCAGGATGTGGTAGCGAACGCCGGGAAGGTCCTTCACGCGGCCACCGCGAATGAGCACCACGGAGTGCTCCTGCAGGTTATGGCCTTCGCCCGGGATGTAGCTGATCCCTTCCTGCTGGTTCGTGAGACGAACGCGCGCAACCTTGCGAAGCGCCGAGTTCGGCTTCTTCGGGGTCGTCGTATAGACGCGGGTGC
>CAYXQB010000355.1:0-2265 GCA_964466435.1 uncultured Flavobacteriaceae bacterium
CGAGCGGTTTGGCGAGGTCCGACCTATGTCACTGCTGCGATCGGCGTCGCCGACAAGATGATCACGGCCGAACTCGCCTGCCGCAGCGAGCGGCCGCAGCAGCCCTACACCCCGGAAAGCCTTCATCCGGCCTTTCTAGGCTACCTGCTGTGCGCCTGGCAGGGCGATGTCCAGTTGCGCCAGCGCTTCCTTCGAACCGGGCTGAGACTTGTCGGGGAACGCTTGGAGCGCTTGCTGGAGATCGTCGATCCGCCGTTCGTCAATCATCTGGCGGTTTCGGAAACGACCGGTTTGCCGGAGTTGGTTCGGCAATTGCGCGCCACGCGGGCGCAATGGGCATCCGAGCGCGCGCCGTTGAACAAGGCGGCCATCACCAATCTGCTTGCAATCGAACTCTGGCGCATCGTCGAAAGCCGGTGGCGCCTGGACAGTGCCGATCAAGGCGAGTTGGTGGCACTTCTCAACGAGGCGGAGGAACTTCTTCAGGAAGCGCTCGCCGTCTTTGCGCAAACCTGGTCGCAGGCCGACGCGGCTGCAGTCCGGCACAATCTGGGCACAATTCAGTACTTACTCGCCCTGGTTCGCCGCGACACCTCCAAAATCGATCAGGCGATCGAGAACTTTGCCGACGCGATCGCGACGCGGGATCCGCCTGCCGGCGTGTTTGCCCAGGCCGGCGATCTGATGATGGACGCCGCGGCGTCGCACGCGTTCAGCGGGCTCGCGAACGGTCAGCGCGCCGTGTGGAGCGGTGAAGACAACTACGCATTCCGGGCGGCGCAGCACTTCGAACGGTCGATCGCCATTCTTGGCGAGCAGGCGGATCGTCTGCTGAAGGCGGGCGAGAACCATGTGGCCGCCTTGACGGCCGCGGGAAAGCTCGCCTGCATCATCGGGGCGTGGGAAACGGCGATGGACTTCTTTCATCGCGCCCTCACCGCGGCGTCGACGACAAGCGTGAAGCCGCAGGTCGTCGACGGCATCCGGCTTCGCTTGGGGTATGCCGCGGTTCGGGCCGCGCACGACACGCTGGCGCAGACCCTGTTCGGGCAAGAGTCGCATCCGACGGCGTCGCTGCCTGTCCTCGAGCGTGCACAGCGAAATCTCCGGCGAGCGCAGTCCCAAATCGGCGTGGTAAGCGAACCCAAGGAACTGCGGCCGCTCATAAGACTGAAGCCGCGCAATCCGGAAGACTCCCGGCATGATTTCATGGTGCGCGCGCTGTTCCTGGTGGCCGGTGCCAAGTGTTGGGTAGGAAACGAGTTCCAACTCGTGAAAGCGGCATGCGACTGCGTTGCCGACCGCAAGGACACATCAGGTGCAAAACTAGCCGCCGTCGGGCTCGCGAACGGTGACAGGTGGGAGAGCGCGCCGCTTGCCGAGAGCGACAAGCCCGGAACGACGGACAAGAACAATGCCATCGTGGAGTCCGACGCGAGCTCCGTGCGGGACCTCGTGATGCAACTCAACAAGGACGTGGAGCCGCAGGCTGCCGCGTGATACTTCGAACGCACGGCATTCGTGCATCGTGCGCGGGCTTCCCCCTTCGCGTGTGAGCGCTTCTCGGCGGCGGCTGCGGCGTGATAGGCGTCGTGCCGCGGTCACCTCCGATCGTCTCGCTCAAACGGGAGCCCTCATGCGCAAAGCATTGATTGCCGCGTCTCTCTTGCTCGCAACGCCGCTGACGGCGTTCGCCGCCGATCATTTGGACAGCACAAACGGCTTCCGCGTGAAGGTGCCCGACGGTTGGGAGAAATTCCAACCGCAGAACGCGCCCACGATCGATCTCGTGCTGCGTTCGCCGCGCCACGAAACGACAGGCGGGCTTTGCCCGCTCTCGGGTGGCGATCTGGCCGCGACGAAGTCGATGACGCAGGAGCAGATCAACGCCGAGTTCCAGGACAAGTTCGGTGCGGATTTCTGGCGCGGCGCGTTCGCGAACACGCCGGGCCTGACCGTCGAGATCGAGAATTCGTCCAACGAACTGCGCAGCGGCCGGCGCGTTTATCTCGTCGCGATGCGGATGACGGGCAAGGTCGACGGGGCCGACAAGACGGCACGCATACGCGGTTCGATGACGCTCGTGCCCGGTCAGATCGCGCTCGCGAGCTGCTCGGCTTGGATCGACCACGCGGCGTCGGAGGATGCGCCGATCTCGCAGGTGCTTGCCTCGTTCGAGCCCGTGACGATCCAAGTCATCGCGCAACGTCCGCAGGCGCCTGCGACGCTTACCCTCTTTGCCGGCGGACGCTTCGACGGACCGTC
>CAYXQB010000356.1:0-2226 GCA_964466435.1 uncultured Flavobacteriaceae bacterium
GGTGTGCGCTCTGACGACCGCCTCGTCGTAGGTCAGGGCGTCGTCCACGAAGTTGCGCGAGCCGACGTTCGAGGTTGCAAGAATGGTGCACTGGCTGAAGTCGATCAGGCGGCCCTTGCCGTCGGTCAGGCGACCGGCGCTCAAGATCTGCAGCAGGATGTTGAAGACGTCGGGGTGTGCCTTCTCGATCTCGTCGAAGAGGACGATCGAGTTCGGCTTCTTGCGCACTTCGTTGGCGAGCACGCCGCCTTCCTCGTAGCCGGCATAGCCGGGCGGGGCGCCCATGATCTTCGAGACCGTGTGCTTTTCACCGTATTCCGACATGTCGAGCCGGATCGGTTCAGCGTCCGCCTTACCCTCCGTATAGGCGGCGAGCGCGCGGGCGAGTTCGGTTTTGCCGACGCCGGAGGGGCCAATGAAGAAGTAGGCGCCTGCCGGCGAGTTCGGGTCCTTGAGGCCGGCGGCGGCGTTCTTGACGGCGGCGGCGATGGAGCTGATTGCGCGGTCTTGGCCGTAGATGCGTTCCTTCAGCGCCTCTTCCATCTTGATGACGCGCTCAAGCTCGCTTTCGCCGAGGGTTGCGACTGGGATCCCGGTGCGTTTCGAGAATGTGCGGCGGATGCGCTCGGGCGTAAGTTTGTGGTCCGTCGGCATGCCGACGTTTAGCTCGGCAAGCTTCTGATTGATCCCGGCAAGCGCCGCGCGGTATTTGTCCGCCAGTTCGTCGTTCTGGCGCGCGATCTCACTGGGGCGCCCTTCGCGCTTGGCCGCCTCGGTTTCGACGTCGAGTTTTTGCAGTTCGGTGGCGTAGTTGCGCTTCTGGTCGAGTAGCGCCTTCACGCCGTCGGTCTTCTTCAGCCAGTCCTTCGATAGTTCGCGTTCTTTTGCCTCAAGCTTGGCGATTTCGCCGCGGAGCTTCTCAATCCCGTCTGCACCTTCGGCGCGTTCGATGGCGGCGAGTTGGTTGCGCAGGTTCACGAGCTGCTCTTCGATGCGGTCGAGTTCGGCCGGTTTGCTCATGATGTCGGCACGGAACTCCGCAGCTGCGAGGTCGAGCAGGCGCAGCGGCACGCGCGGTAGCGATTGGTCGTCGAAGGAGCCTTTGAACTTCGTCGTAAGTTGGACTACGGTTTGCAGCCCATCGTCGCCGATGACGATGCCGTGCATCGTTTCGAAGACGTGGCGCAGGCCGCGCAGAATGCTCAACACCTGTTCGGCGTCGGGTTCTTTCAGGTCGAGAACCGTAAAGAACTCGCGGAAGCCGGGGTGCTGGTCAAATACCTTTGCCTTTTGGCTGTCCGAAACGGCGATGATGCATTGCGTGCGGCGCGTGCGGATCGCCGCCATCAAGCTGTTCAGGACGCCGTGTGCGCCCTTCGCTTCAAGGCCGTGGATGAAGTTCGGAAAATTGTCGATGACGAGGACACTGTATTGCGCGTCTTCGAGGTGATCGACGATCTTCAGGAAGTCCTTGTTGATTTGCGCCGGGTCGTCGGCGGCGAGCAGGCTTTCGCTGTCGAGGCGGAAGAAGCGGCGCTTTATGACGTCTTGCGAGATGTCTGCTTTGCGGCGGCGTTCCTCGATGCCGTAGATCAGTGCCGTCTTGCCGACACCCGTTGGTCCGGTCAGCATCACGTTTCGGCTACCGCGGAGTGTCAGCACCTCGCCGATCTGACGGATCTCTGAATCGCGGCCGATCAGCGTGAAATCTTCGTCTAGGTCGCGGTCGAGTTCGTAGAGATGCGGGAGAACGCACCCCTTGTCGGCCGGCCTTTCAACGTGCTTTTGCATCCTAGTTGTCAAAGAGCGCGTCGATGCCCTTCTTCGGCGCGGCGCCGCGGTCCTTCGACGGTGTCGTGGAAGCGGCCGGTGCGTCTTTCTGGGCGTCGAGTTCGGCACGGGTGGATTTGAGCGTGATCTTGTTCAACTCCTCCGCCGACTTTTGAACTTCGTCGGCCAGGGTCCTGGTCTGCTTCAACACGTCGATCAACGTGGTGGTGGTTTCGCTCACCGCTTCGCTCAGGTCTTCGATGTCGGTGATCTGACCTTCCAGGGCACCACGGCGCTTCTTGAGCAGTTCGGGCGTCGCGCGGATTTCGTCGGTCAGGACCATGCTCGCCTCTTGGCTCATGTGGTCCAATGCGTCTTCGATCAAGCTCGCCTTCTCGGTGAGCACGGTGTTGACGATCGCGTTCAGGAGTGTGACGACGCGGGTTGAGGTCGTTG
>CAYXQB010000357.1:0-2208 GCA_964466435.1 uncultured Flavobacteriaceae bacterium
GCCGACAAGAAGCGTCTCTTCCATCGACGTGGAAGGTATGTTGAACGGCTGGAACAAGAACGTACGGATGAAGACCGCGATCAACAGCGCATAGACGACCGTCTTCAGCGCCTCGATAACCCAAGACACAGACGACACTTCGCCCTGCGCGAGCCCCTTGTCACTCATCGGCCGCGCACCGCATTCAGCTGATCAAGCTCAGCATGCGGCTGTAGCGGATCGCGAACGGCCACTTCCAAACTTCCCAAAGCTGTGCCGAACCGTCGTGCGAAAAGAACACGACTTCCGCACGCCCGACCAGGTTCTGCTCCGGCACGAAGCCCACACCTGAATACCCTACGCGGCTGTCGTTCGAGTTGTCGCGATTATCGCCCATCATGAAGTAGTGGCCGGGCGGCACGACGAACTCTTCCGTATCGTCGGTCTGTGTGTTCGGCGCCCGGTCCAAGACCACATGCTTCACGCCGCCGGGCAACGTTTCATAATAGCGTGCCACGCGCTGTTCGTTGCCGTACTCGTCTATGTCGACACGATCCTCGATCTTCTCGAGCCTCACCGCCTCGCCGTTGATGTGCAGAACGCCGTCGATCATCTGCACGCGGTCGCCGCCGACACCCACGACGCGCTTGATGTAGTCCTGCGTCGGGTCTTGCGGCAGTCGGAAAACGACGACGTCGCCGCGCTCGGCCGGTCTGTCCATCACGCGGCCCGCGAACGCGACCGGCGTGAAGAATGGAAACGAGTACTGCGAATAGCCGTACGTGAACTTCGAGACGAACAGATAGTCGCCGACCTCAAGCGTACCTTCCATCGACGAGGAGGGAATGCGGAAGGGTTGAAACAACAGCGTCGGCATGAACAGAAAGAAGAACGCCGCGATACCGAGCGTCTTGTAGGTCTCGACCGCCACGTTCGTGCGCCACCACGGCTTTTCAATCTCGGACGTCATACGCGTTCCCATGCAAACTCGAAGCACACCAGAGATGAGGTTTCGGCGCAAAACTGTCAATTCGCCAGGTGTTACAGGCGGTTAACAACCGCACCACAAGGCACCGAAAACGGCTTCACTGAGGCAATTCTGCCGGAACAGCCGAAATGATCACAATCGCTTGGGCCAGCGGAAAATCGTCCGTAATCGACAGGTCGATCTGCGCGCGCATGCCTTTCGGCGTGATCTCTAAGAGCCGCGCCGCCGCACCGCCCGTGAGCGCCATAGTCGGCTTTCCCGACCGCATATTCACGACACCCAAATCTCGCCAATACACGCTTTTTCGAAATCCGGTGCCCAGCGCCTTGGAACAAGCCTCCTTCGCAGCAAAGCGCTTGGCATACGACGCCGCACGATTCTTGCGCCCTTCGGACTTGCGCTGCTCCACTTCCGTGAACAACCGCTGGATGAATCTGTCGCCGAATTTCTCCAGCGTCTGCTCGATGCGGCGGATGTCGATCAAATCGCTGCCGATCCCGATGATCATGCATCCCTCACGCGAATTGCGCGCCCGCGCCGCCGCGCGCTTCGTCCATCAGCTGCCGCATCCGCCTGATCGATGCGTCGAAGCCCGTGAAGATGGCTTCGCCGACCAGGAAGTGCCCGATGTTGAGTTCGACGACTTCCGGAATCGCGGCGACCGGCCCAACCGTCTCGAAACTAAGCCCGTGTCCCGCATGCACCTCAAGCCCAAGCCGCGCCGCTTCCTTCGCACCGGCTTTGAGCCGGGCCAGAATCTTGTCGCGCTCGACGAAGTCGCCGTCCGCATGCGCATCGCAATAGGCGCCGGCGTGCAGCTCTACGACATGCGCACCCAACGCCTTCGCGACAGCAAGCTGCACTGGGTTCGCCTCGACGAACAGCGACACCCGTATCTTTGCCGCTGCCAACTCGCGCACATACGGCGCTAAAGTGTTGTGTCCAGCCGCCACATCGAGCCCCCCTTCGGTAGTACGCTCTTCGCGTTTCTCCGGCACGAGACAGACGGCGTGCGGCTTGTGCCGAAGAGCGATGGTCAGCATCTCCTCTGTTGCCGCCATCTCGAGATTGAGCGGCCGGTCGATCTCGCGCACGAGCCGCTCGATGTCCTCGTCGCTGATATGACGCCGGTCCTCGCGCAAGTGCGCCGTAATGCCGTCCGCTCCCGCCGCAACCGCCATTTGCGCAGCCCTGAGCGGATCGGGGTGCCTACCCCCGCGCGCATTCCGGATCGTCGCGAC
>CAYXQB010000358.1:0-2180 GCA_964466435.1 uncultured Flavobacteriaceae bacterium
CACCGTGCCTATCCAAGTGCCGAGCGCGGCAAACCCCTCTTCGATCCAAGTCATCGGCAGTTCTGCCCACGTGAACACGGCTTGGAACACGAAGAACAACAGCCCGAACAGAATGAGCAGCCCAGCCACCGGATGCAGCACGACGCTGTCGATCGCCCGCGTCACCTTGTTCATCGCGGGTTCTGCCAGGATCGCCTCGCGCGCGATGGCACGCGCTTGCGCCTGCATCGTGCGCAAATCCATGACCTCGGCGCGCCCTGTGCCTGCCATGCCGGCTTCGATCAACTGATCTAGACGTGCCAGCAACGACGCCCGCCCCGCCTTGCGCGTCGCGCAGGTGGTAACGACGGGAATGCCAAGCCGCGCTTCGAGCTTTGCAACGTCGATCTTCACGCCGTCGCGCTCGGCCAAATCGATCATGTTGAGCACGAGCAGCATCGGCCGCCCGAGCCCTTTGAGCTGCAATGCCAAGTGCAAATGCGTCCGCAAGTCCGCCGCATCGATCAGCACCAGCAACGCGTCCGGCTTCTGCTCGTCCTTGCCGCTGATCACCTCGACCGCAATCCGCTCGTCCATCGAACGCGCCGACAAACCGTAGATTCCCGGCAAATCGATCAACTCAACCGACCGCCCCCCCGGCGTCGCAAAGGTTCCGCTCCGCCGCTCGACGGTGACACCCGCGTAGTTCGCGACCTTCGCGCGCCCCCCGGTCAGCCCATTGAACAGCGTCGACTTGCCCGAATTCGGCGCCCCGACCAGCGCCAGACGAAACACGCTCATGCGGGTTCCACCTCGACCAGCGCCGCCTCGGGTCCGCGCAGCGCGATGATGGTCCGGTTGAGACGCACGGCAAGCGTCCGCCCGCCGAACGGCCCATAGCCCAGCATTTCGACCTCGTCCCCTTCCGAGAACCCGACCTCGCGCAGCTTCGCCTCAAGCTCCGCCGCCCCGGCATCCACCCCACACACACGCCCGACGCAGCCAGGCTTCAATTCGTTCAGTTTCATGGACCGAAGCTTATTGCAAATCACTCGCAATAACAATATCGCAAGTTGCGCCGGGTCCCCTTGCGCTAGATCAACGGCGCGGCCGCTCTAAGAATGACGGAATGAACAGCCACGAAGCCGCCAGTGTAAAATCCCTCATGACCAAGTGGGTCGCGAGCAACGACGATCTGCGCGCCCTCGCACTCTGCGGCTCATGGGCTCGCGGCAACCCGCGCCCCGACTCAGACCTCGACCTCATCGTGCTTGCCCGGTCCGCAGCGATTGCCGCTCGCGCCCATCTAGTCGCAACGATTCCGTTCGCGAGCATTGGATACGAGATGCAGGCCTGCCGCTGGGCGACATACGGCGTGATCTACTCCGCACACATCGCACTCGCGTCCACGATCGAACTGGAACTCTCGTTCGCGGCATTGAACTGGGCGAGCACCACGCCGGTTGACGAGGGCACCCGCCGCGTCGTCACCGACGCATTCGCGATCCTCGTTGATAAGGACAACGCGTTGAGAATTCTCGTCGAAATGGTCTGATACCCTTCGCGATTGTCTCGTTGCCCCTACCGAGAACTCGACGCGCGGGCTTTCGGAAATACACCCTTCGTCGTGAACTTCTTCCCCGGCTCACTCTTCGCCATCGAAGCGCCCGTCGGCTGCGTCGCCGGTACAAGGTGATGCTTCCCCGGCCCGATCAAATCCGCGCGGCCCATTGCTTTCAGCGCATCTCGCAGCACAGGCCAATTTTCCGGGTCGTGATAGCGCAGGAACGCTTTGTGCAGTCGCCGCTGGCGCAAGCCCGTGACGCTCGCCACCCGCTCGCTCGCACCACGCCGCACGCCGCGCAAGGTATTGACCCCCGTGTGATACATCGCCGTCGCGCTTGCCATCGGCGAGGGCAGGAACGTCTGCACCTGATCGGCCTTAAACCCGTTTTTCTTGAGCCACACCGCGAGGTTCAGCATGTCCTCGTCCGTCGTGCCCGGATGGGCCGCGATGAAATAAGGGATGAGATAGTACTTCTTCCCCGCCTTCTTCGCCGCCGCGTCGAACATCGTCTTGAAGCGGTCGTAGGTACCGATGCCGGGCTTCATCATCTTGGCGAGCGGCCCGTCCTCGGTGTGTTCCGGCGCGATCTTGAGCAGCCCGCCGACATGGTGCGTCACCAGTTCCTCGACGTATT
>CAYXQB010000359.1:0-2174 GCA_964466435.1 uncultured Flavobacteriaceae bacterium
ATCGACACTCGCCCGTCTTTTTTCGGCAGGCCGACGTTGATAATCGAGCCCGAACGGCGTTCGCGGCGCTTGTTGAACGATCACGACTAGCACACGGTATAGACAAACAGGCGCCTCGTGTGAAATCGTCCGTTACGGTCAGACATTGAGCGTGTAACGAGGATCGTAGGGGGCAGCGAGTTCCGCGCAACATAGGTATTAACGTGAACGTGGTGGCTATTCATTCCGCTCGGCTTCCATTGATAAGCCCGCCACTGAAAAGAGAGGAAGAGGGAGTGCTATGCCGTTTCTTGAAGAACTCGCTTTTGCGTTTCGTTCGATCACCAAGATGAAAGGGTTGTCGATCTCCATCATTTTGACGCTGGCGCTCGGGATCGGCGTGAACGTCGCCATCTTCGGCCTGGTGCGGGCCGTGCTCCTGCGGCCGTTGGTCAATCGCGGCGAAGAGCGCATTGTGTACCTTCGTCAAAGCGCGCCTGGGATTGGCAGAGAGAACATGACGTTCTCAGTGCCTGAGATCAACGATCTGCGCGCGCGCGTCCGCTCACTGTCGGGCATAGGAGAGTTCTCAACCACAACGCTCTCCATGATCGGTCTTGGCGAGCCGCGACAAGTGCGGGCGGGGATTGTGAGTGGCAACTACTTCGACGTAATGGGATTACGACCGGTGTTGGGGCGGCTTCTCACGACTAGTGATGACGGTGCGGGCGCCGCAGGCGCGGCTGTACTGACCCATGCGTTCTGGATATCGGCCTTTAATCGGGACACAGCGATTATCGGGAAGGCGGTCCGGTTCGATACCCCGTTCGGCAGTCGGCCCGCAGTGATCGTGGGCGTCCTTGAACCGTCGATCCCCTACCCGGCCGAGACCGAATTGATGGCGAACATGACCACCAGTCCGCATCATCTTTCCGCGACCATGGTGCAAGGCCGTGAGCACCGCATGACCGAAGTGTTCGCGAGGCTAGCGCCAGAATCCTCGATCGACGCGGCTCGCAGCGAAATTGCCGGGGCGTACGATTCGATCCGGCATGACTACTCTGAGGCGTACCCGGCGCAAGGGGCATTCGCGATCCGCGCGGTGCCGTTGCGTGAACAACTGACGACCAACGCGCGCACGGTACTAATCGTGCTCTTTGCGGCGGCGCTCCTTCTGTTTGTGATTGCATGCTCGAATGTCGCCAATTTGATTTTGGCGCGCACGGTGCGCCGGGAATCGGAATTGGCCGTCAGGGCTGCCTTAGGCGCTCACCCGCTGGCGTTGCGCCGTCTGTTGCTGGCAGAAAGCCTAGTGCTCTGTGGCTTGGGCGCACTCGCGGGCGTAGCGCTGGCGTGGCCGCTCGCAGCAGTGCTGTCACGCTATGCGGCCCGGTTCTCGGTGCGTGCGCTCGAAGTCACTGTCGATCCAGTGATGCTCGCCCTCGGCGTGACGCTCGCCTTACTCGCGGCGGTGCTGCTCGCGTTCGTGCCGAGTCTGCCTTCCGACACGCGCAATGGCGGTTTGAAGCTCGCCAGCGGCAGCGCCAGGGTTGCCGCTGGCGCCAGGAAATTGAATGTCTTCGCAGTAGTCCAAATCGGCGCCTCCTTTGTTCTAGTGGTCGGCGCTCTCGTGCTCGTGCGCACCTTCCTCACTCTCCAAGCATCATCCCCAGGGTTCGACACCTCACAGATACTCGCGTTCGACGTACCGGTGACGTCGTACGGCCGTACCCCCGAAGATACCCGAAATTTTTATCGCCAGTTACATGCGCGACTGGGGAGCCTCCCCGGAGTGGAGCAAGCGGCGATTGGCAGCAGCATCCCGTGGCGCACAAACGAGGTTCTTGATCGGACAGGGTTTGGCTACCAGCTTGAGGGAGGTGAGCGCGGTGCGGCCAATGAAGATCCCCATGCCCGCATGCGCTCGGTATCGCCGGGGTACTTCTCGGTACTTGGCGTTCCCATTGACGCGGGCCGGGATTTTACCGCCGACGATCGGGACGGCGCCGAGCGCGTGGTCATCGTCAGCCAAAGCGTCGCGGCTCAGTTAGGGCCGCAGCGAGATGTGCTGAATCGGAAATTCTACTGGACCGATCCGATCATGAAGTTTATCGGCATCAGTCCGGAGCCGCGCCGCATCGTCGGCATTGTTCCGGACATCGACGACGAACATGTTGTACCTGGAGCATTGCCCA
>CAYXQB010000360.1:0-2166 GCA_964466435.1 uncultured Flavobacteriaceae bacterium
CAAGACGTACTTGCGCGCCGTGGCGACCGACGGACACCGGCTTGCGCGTTACGAGTTGAACGCGCCGAAGGGAGCGGTCGAGATGCCCGGCATCATCGTGCCGCGCAAGACGGTCAACGAGGTTCGCAAGCTGCTTGAAGATATCGAGGATGCGGTCGAAATCTCGGTCTCGGAAACGAAGATCAAATTCGTGCTCGGTAGCGTGACGCTGACGTCGAAGCTGATCGATGGGACATTCCCGGAGTATCAGCGGGTTATTCCCTCGGGCAACGACAAGGCGCTCGAAGTCGTTTGCGACGAGCTGAAAGAGGCGGTGGATCGCGTGTCGACCGTTTCGACGGAAAAGTCGCGTGCGGTGAAGTTGAACCTGGATAAGGGCAAGCTGACGCTCAGCGTCGTCAGTCCCGAAGCTGGAACGGCAACCGAAGAGCTGCTGATCGATTACAAGAGCGCGCCGATCGAGATCGGTTTCAACGCGCGTTACATCATGGATATTTTGGAGCGGATCGACGGGGCGAAGGCGATTTTTGCGTTCTCCGACGCGGGATCGCCGACGCTCGTGCGCGACAGCGATGGCGACGCTGCGCTCTACGTTTTGATGCCGATGCGAGTGTAAGTACCGGACATGAGTTTGGGTGAGATCAGGGCAGAGGCTACGCCTCGCGCGAGCGCGCGCGTTGCGATCACGCGCCTGATGCTGACCAACTTTCGCTCGTATGGGATGTTGGATCTGAAGGTGGAGCCGGGGCACGTTGTCCTGATCGGGCCCAATGGGGCCGGAAAGACGAATGTGCTGGAGGCGTTGTCGACCTTGGCGCCTGGACGGGGATTGCGCGGCGCCAAGCTTGGCGAGATGGCGCGGTCGCAGCCTGGCGAGAGTGCAGCGCGCCCCTGGGCCGTGTCGGCAACACTGGCGGCGCCTGCCGGCGAGACGCAGTTGGGCGTCGGGTTTCTGCCAGGCGGCCAGGAGGCCGTGACGAAGCGGGCGGTGCGCGTCGATGGTGTGCCGGTCGCAAATCCGGCGGCGCTGGCGGAGCGCGTGCGGCTCATTTGGCTGGCGCCTTCGATGGACCGGCTGTTCATCGACGGTGTGTCGGAGCGGCGGCGGTTTCTCGACCGGTTGATTGCGAGTTTCGATCCGGCGCATGCGCGGCGCTGGGGTGCGTACGAGATTGCGATGCGCGAGCGGTTGAGTGCGCTCAAGTCCGGGGCGCAGGCCGCATGGCTCAATGCGCTGGAGCGGACGATCGCGGAGACGGGCGTCGTGGTTGCGGTGTCGCGGCTCGAAGGGCTGGCGCGGCTTTGCCGTGCGATGGAGGCGCAGCGGGCGTCGGTGTTCCCGCGCGCCGAGATTGCGGTTGCAGGCGCAGTCGAGAGCATGCTCGAGCGGCATGCCGCGGTCGATGTCGAAGATCAGTTTGCCGGGCTGCTTGCGCAGACGCGGGGCCTCGATTCCGAGGCTCGGCGGACGAGTGTGGGGCCGCACTTGACCGACTTCGTGGTGAAGCACCGCGAGAAGGGGCGTCCGGCGCAGGAGTGTTCGACAGGCGAACAGAAGGCGCTGCTCATCCGCTTGGTGCTGGCGAGCGCAGGTTTGCCGGCGGCTGGGGCACCGGAGACGCCGGTGCTGCTGCTGGATGAGATTGCGGCGCATCTCGACGAGGGGCGCAGGCGCGCTCTGTTCGACGAGATTGATGCGCTGAACGTTCAGGCCTGGATGACGGGTACAGATGCGCCGGCTTTTGCGGCGCTCGAGGCTCGCGCGCAATTCAAGCGCGTTGGCGACGGTCAAATTCGGCCGATGTAATTGGATATTCGATTGGATTTTTTGACATGACGACGATTGAAGACGACGGCAACGAAAAAGACCGCGAGAACAAGAAGAAGAAAGACGCGGAAAAGCCGGCAGAAAAAGAGAAAGTCAAGAAGAGCGGCGACTACGATGCGGATTCGATCAAGGTCCTGAAGGGCCTCGATGCGGTGCGCAAGCGGCCCGGCATGTACATCGGCGACACGGACGACGGGTCCGGTTTGCATCACATGGTCTACGAGGTCGTCGACAACGCGATCGACGAGGCGCTGGCCGGGCATGCGACGGAAGTGAACGTGTGTCTGAATGCCGATGGGTCTTGCACGGTCTATGACAACGGGCGCGGCATCCCGACC
>CAYXQB010000361.1:0-2143 GCA_964466435.1 uncultured Flavobacteriaceae bacterium
AACATCGAGGTCGACATCCAGGACAAGGACTTGCGCATCGACACCTATCGGGCAAGCGGCGCCGGCGGCCAACACGTCAACAAGACCGAGAGCGCGATCCGCATCACGCATCTGCCCACCGGCATCGCCGTCTCGTGCCAGAACGACAGGTCGCAGCACAAGAACCGCGCGACGGCGTTCGCTATGTTGCGTTCGCGGCTCTACGAACTCGAACTGGAAAAGCGCGAGGCGGTGGCAAATGCGCAGAATGCCGCCAAGACCGACATCGGTTGGGGACATCAGATCAGGTCGTACGTCCTGCAGCCCTATCAGCTGGTGAAGGACTTGCGCACCGGCACGCAGAGTTACTCGCCGCAAAGCGTGCTGGACGGGGAACTCAATGCGTTTATGCAGGCGTCGCTTGCGCAACGCCTGAAGGGCGGCGCGGACGCCGCCCTTGTCGAGGATCTGGAATAGCGCCTACTGCCCGGACTTGATCGCGCCGAGCAGGCTGCCGGTGCTGGTCGTGCGCGTGACCTGCGGACGGCCGAACACGTTCAGCGGCGCAGATTGCGGCTGGGGTGCGGGCTGCGGGGCAGGGGCCTGCACCGCGGGTGCCTGATGAACGACGGGCGCTTGCTGAGCGACGGGACCGGCCGAGAGGCCGAGATCGCGCTTCGGTTCGAACGTCGTGCGGGGCTCCGGTTTGCCGGCGACTTCCGACAGCGGGTCGGCGCAATGGCGGCAAGTGCCCTCGAAAAAGGCGCCGACTTCGACGGCCAGCGCTTCGTGGAGGATCGTGCCTTCCATATGGCAGGTGCCGGAAAGCTGAACCTTCCGTGCACGGACGATACCCTGAACGCGACCGCGGATCGTGCATTCCTCGGCGACGATTTCGCCCTGGAAGTTCGCCTTCTCGCCGATCGTGACCGAACTCGAGCGAATGTCCCCGTCGACGCGCCCGTCGATTTGGATGTCGCCCGTCGAGGTCAACGTACCGATCACGACCAAATCGTCGGAGATGATCGACGGCGCCGAACGCCCGACCCGCCGCGACGGTTGTGGAATGGGAAGGTTGCCCGAAGGCGGACTCGTATTGCCCTTGCTACCCCTTGAAAACATTTCGCCCCGCATCGAAGAACTTGGTGGGATCGCGGACCACATCGTTAAACCAAATCTCGTAGTGGAGATGTGGTCCGGTGCTGCGGCCGCTCGATCCCATCGTAGCGATCTTCTGGCGGAAATGCACTATGTCTCCGGGCTTCACCAAAACGGATTGCAAATGCGCATAACGGGTGCGGATTCCGCGTCCATGTTCGATCTCGACCATGAGGCCATAAGGCCCCCGCCGCTCGGCGGCCATGACTTTTCCCTGCGCGGTGGCCAAAATCGGCGTGCCGAACTCGCCCGCCATGTCGGAACCGGCATGAAAAGCTACGCGGCCGGTAAACGGGTCAACCCGGTAACCGTAACCACTGGTTGAGCGATACAAGCCATGCGCGATAGGCGTGACGAGCGGTATGCGCGACAGCGCCATCGTCAGGCTCTCGAGCCGCGAATACGTATTGGCGATTTCGGCGAACTGTTTCTCAAATTCATCAGTGACGCCGTCGATCGCCGCCGCGCGAAGCTCCGCACCGAGCAGCAACGGTCCGCCTTGGCCGGTGCGGCTGGCGCCGCGGCCGGGACTTCCAACTTGGGAGATCACGGTTTCGACGGGAAGACCGGTCGTCTGAATGATGCGCTGATAGCGATCGATTTGCGTCGTGGCGCCGTCGCTGAGTTCGCCGAGTAGCGCCATTTGCTGCTTCTCGACGGCCGTCAGCCGCTCTTCGAGTTGAGCGATGCGTTTGACCACAGCGTTCTTGCCGGTCTCGCCACGGGCTTCCAGCGACCGCGTGATGACTTCGAGCGCACCGTCATTTGCCGCCTGCGGTGTCCGCCCTTGGCGCGTCGCGGGCTCAGCTTCGGCGAGCTGAATCATGAGCGTGTTGGCGCCATCGCGGGCGGCGGCTTGGGCGTATGAGCGGCCCATGTAGCCGTCCATCACCGCGACTTGGCGCTTCACGTCGCGAATTTGTTTGTCCATCGCCTGCTTCTGCATCAGCAGCGCGGTGAGCTGGCGGTGTTTGGATTCAAGATCCTTCGTGGCGTTCTGAAAGCG
>CAYXQB010000362.1:0-2100 GCA_964466435.1 uncultured Flavobacteriaceae bacterium
ACCAGACTACGAATCTGGGGGTCAGAGGTTCGAATCCTTTCGGGTGCGCCATTTTTTTTCTCGCTGTCCGTCCCGGGTCGGCGGCGCCTTCAACACTTCAAGCTTCTCGAGCAACGATAGCGCGTCACGGTGCGGCGTTGGCTTGCGCTCTCGCCGCGTTCCAGTGTGCCAAAAAATATTGGTTGCACTTCAATGCAGCGAAGTGTATTTCTAATTCACTGCGCGAAGATGCAGCGAATTTTTCGAGGAGGTGCCATGAAGGAAGATGGTCAGACAGCTCAAGCTACTGAGAGCCACTACGTCTTGGGCGAGACGTTGCGCCCGATGCTGACGAACGCGATGGGGTCTGCCATCGAGATATTCGACACCAAAGGCATTCCGGGCGGAGGGCCGCCACCGCACAAGCACGCCTGGGAAGAAATTTATGTCGTGATCTCGGGCGAAATGGACGTGAGCGTGGACGGCAAGACCCGCCGTCTCGGTCCGGGCGGGTATGCGCACGTGCCCGCGAATACGCCGCACGCCTACAAGACGCTCGACCACACGCATTTCCTCACGATTGTGAGCCGCGGCAACGCGTCGAAATTCTTCAAGCAGGTCGCTACCGAAGTCGCAATGGATCCGCCCGATATTCCTGGTGTGTTGCGGGTCGGTGCCGAGAACGGGATCACATTTCTTGTATGAAGACGCGCTCTTATGTGAGTCCGACGCGCGTGGCAAAAGCCGCCGCGACGCGGAAGGCAATTCTTGAGGCGTTTGCCGAGCAATTGTCGCTGCCTGGGCGGGATACGCTCTCGCCCAGTGAAGCGGCGGCGCGCGCCGGCGTTTCGCTTCGCACGGTGCACTTCCACTTTCCGAACGAGGCAAGCCAGGTCGCCGCGCTTGGCGAGTGGTTCGATGGCGTTCTCTATCCGCAGGGCGTCGTTCTTTGCGCAGGCCCCGACGACTTGCCGCGCTACTTTCGCGACATTCACCACCAAGCGCTCAAGCATCCGGTAAGCCGTGTCTTGGCCTCCGACAAAGGCTTGTGGCGCGAGATGCGCCGATTGCGGCGCGCCAAGCGGCTGGAGGCGATCCGCAAAGCCGTGAAAGCGATCGGCGCACCACCGCGCGCGACGGCGGACGCAACAGCAATGCTGTTGAGCCTCTCGGGCGCCGACGCGTCATGGCCGCTGCACGACCACGGTCTGCCGCTGGAGCGCATCCCCGGTGTGATCGCAAATACGGTGGAACTGATCGTCAAACAGTTGCGGGTGGAGGCGAAGCGGTAGGGGCGGGTGAGCCGCCATTGCTCAGGCGCCGCGCAACCCACCTTTGCGCAGTCCTTCGATGAATGTGTTCACGGTCAGGTCGGCGATGGCCGTGGGCTTTGCCGGGCCTTTGGGGTCGAGCCAGGTGTGCATCCAGTTGATCATGCCGAAGTAGAGCATGGTCGCGGGGCGCTTCAGGGCCGGTTGGCGGGCGAGGTCGGGGCGCAGCGCGGTGAGAATGTCTTCGACGATGTCGAGCAGGCGGCGTTGGATGCCGACGACCAGCTTGCGTCTTGTCGTCGGTAGGTGGCGCAGTTCGTTGACGAGCACGCGTTGGTTGGCGGCGGCAGTCAGATAGAGCGCCATGAAGCGGTGGGTGAGTTGGCGGAGCTTCTCGTCGGGGCTCAGTTTCGCTTTCGCGACCTCTTCGGCGGCATCGAGCAGGGCCTTTACATGGTCGTGCATCGCGTCAAACAGGATGTCCTCTTTCGAGGCGTAGTAGTGATAGAGCAGCGACTTCGACGTGCCGCAGGCCTCCGCGACCTGGCTGATCGAAGTGCCGTGGAAACCCTGTTCGGCGAACAGGCGCGCGGCTTTCGCGACGATCTCGCCCCTTCGTTCCGCGTAGTCTTCAGCCTGTGTGCGCGCCATTTGCGCCGCACTATAACGGTTGAAAATTGACCGTCCATTCGGTTTATTAATCGGGCTTCCCGAAACCTCATTCGCTCACTCAAGAAAGTCCTTCGATGTCCGTCGCGATGCCGAAGCGCGCAGGCGCATCCGAAAACCGTATCGATCGCGACGTGGATTGGCGGCGCGCGGCCTGGCTCGTGCAGGCGTCGCGTGCGTG
>CAYXQB010000363.1:0-2031 GCA_964466435.1 uncultured Flavobacteriaceae bacterium
TTCCGTCACGCCCATCATCTTCACCGGCGTCAGTCCGGGGATCGGCACGTACGACTTCGAGGACGTGAACCTTATCGGCGACACCTCGAATTTCGCCACCACGATCTTCTGGGCGCTGCAAGGCGCCGCCGGCGCCGGCACGCGGCTCGATCCGGGCAGCCTTTCGGCCGCCGAAATCGCCGCGGCCACCACCATCGTTCTTCTGAACAATCCGGCCGGCGGGACCGATACGCTCAACGCGCTGGGGAGCAACGGCAACGACACGCTCGTCCTCGACAACAATCAACGCCTGTTCGGATTCGCCGCGGGCGACACCATCACGGGCGTCAACAGCGCGCCCTCGAACATCCTGACCTTCGGCGTCAGCGCCGATCTCACGAACCCGTTCGCGGGTTCGGGTTCGCCCAATCTCGTCACGACCGGCGCCGGGGCGAATACGGTGACGCTCGGCAACGGGAATACGATTTCGGGACTGACGATCGGCGGCGGCGGATCGGCGATCTTCGGAAACGGCGTCGCCGACTTCGCCTTCGAGAATCTGACCATCAACGCCCCCTCGGGGATCAACCTGACTTCGGTCACGGGCGCGGGTTCGCTGACGGATTCTTCGATCACGACGACCGCCGGCATCGGCCTTCGCATCGACAATTCGGCGCTGCTGCCGGGCGATTTCACGCTGACGACGACGGGCACGTCCATCAACGCCACGGGCGGCGCGGCGGTCTATCTCGATCCGCTGACCGTCAACGCCCTCTTCACGTCTTTAACCTCGACCGGCGGCGTCAACGGCATCCTGCTCGACGGCGTCGAGGGGACGTTCAATGTCACGGCACCGGTCAACATCTCGGGCGCGACCGGCAACGCGATCAGGGTCGCGAATGGCGGCGTCGATTTCACGCTCGGCGGAACGACGACGATCACGAATCCGGGTCTCGACGGCATATCGCTCTCAGCCGTGACCGGCTCAATCGACTTCACCGGCGGCGTGACCGTCACCAATGCGGGCGCGGACGGCGTGCGCATCGAGGATTCCGAGAACGCGACGGTCGCATTCGATTCGACGCTGACGGTCAACGGCGCGGCCAATGTCGGCGTCCGGATCGACGGCACGGGCGCCGGCACGCCGACGGGTTCGGCGACGTTCACGGGTCTCGTCGACCTCGACGGCATCGACGTCGGCGTCCTGCTCGCCGACACCCTCGGCACGACCACATTCGGGTCGATCGACATCACAAACGTGACCACGAACGGATTCGCCGGCTCGACGATGCGCGTCGGGGGGACGGGGACGAGCGTTTCGAATCTTTCCGTCACTGGCGGCAGCCGGGGCATCATTCTCGCCGGCGCAGACCCGATCGGCGGCGCTGGAGTCACCTTCGGCGCGACGACTCTGTCGAACAATTCGCTCATCGCACTCGATCTTTCCTCATTGCCGCTGAACGCAGCCGTGGGTTTCACGGGGCTGACGACTATCTCCAATCCTGGAACCGGCATCGCCATCGGAAATGTCGCGGGCGGCCTCACCTTCGCCGATGTGGACATCACCGCGCTCGGCGCCAACGCGTTAGGCGTCGATCTGCGCTTCGCTGCGGGCGCGACGAACTTCGCCACCCTCGACATTACGGGCGCCTCGCTCGTCGGCACGCGCGGCATCGATCTCACCGGCGCCAACAACGCCTTCAACACGATTACGGTCGATAGCGGGACGATCAGCGGCGTCGCCATCGGCGTCGATCTCACCAACGCCAACAACACGGGCAATTTCCAGTACGGCGACGGCTCGAACACGGACGGCGACGGCGCGGCCTCGACAATCAACGCGACGACGCCGATCGTCTTCACCGGCATCAACGCCGCGAACGGCCTTTACGATTTCGAGGACGTGAATCTCGTCGGCGACACGTCCGCGTTCGGCGGATTCAACGCCTTCTGGGTCTTGGACGGCGCGACGGGCGTCGGCTCGCGGCTCGACCCGGGCAGCCTCGCAGACGCCGAGCTGTCGGCGGCCGACACCATCGTGCTCCTTAACAA
>CAYXQB010000364.1:0-2028 GCA_964466435.1 uncultured Flavobacteriaceae bacterium
GGTCGACCGCGCTGAGCACGAGCGTCACCACGTCGTCGGTCCGGCCGGTGGCAACCAAGCGCAAACACTCGATCTCGCGTGGGGTAAGGTTGTGTTTATCCAACGTGCGGCGCTTCAGAGCGCTGTCGTGCATCCAGCCGGCATAGCTTGCTGCGGCAAGGGTATAAAGCGTTCGCCGGTCCACGCTGTCGCGATCGCCGGCGAAGCAAATCCAGGCCGTCAGGGCCTCGTCTTCGTAGATCGGAACGACCGCGGCCTCCATCGTCGCGAAACACGCGGGCAATCCCAACGTGCAGGCGGGCGCGTCGTCTCTGAGCCCCTCAGGGAGATCCCCTTTGGCGAATGGTTCATCGGATTTCCGTGCGCGGGTAAGCAGGGGATTGTGAGCCAGCCCGCCGATCCCGGGCATTTCGTGAAGCGGCGTGTCGTGCGATGTGGAAAACAAAAGGGTCAAGCTGTCGCCGCGCGTCTCGACGACGACCAGGTGCGAGAAGCCGAAGCGCGACCCGGCCGACAGCACTTCGTGCCAGATGCTTTGAAGCCGGCTCGCGCGCGCAAGGTTGCCGATCAGGGTCGCGAACGTTTGGTAGAAAATCATACGGCTCCGTACGCGAGCGAAGACGGGCGCGAACCTAGGCTTACGCCCCTCGGTGAATGTAACCGGCGTGCAATTGGCAATCCGGGTCGGCCAGCGCCTCTACCGTAGTTTTCGCGCACCGTCTGTGGCGTGGACCACCGACAGGACATGCGTCGTTGTGCGACGTCTGAAAGTTGATCTTTCCAAGAGGTTTGAGTTGTCCGGTTCGTACGTGCGAAAGCACGCGTTGGAGTGCATGCGCTTGGCAGCGGAGTGCGAGCAATTGGCAAGCGAGGCGCGCAGCCCCGCATCGCAATCCCACTTTCTTCGGATGGCTGAAGCTTGGTCCATCGCGGTCCGGAGTCCGAACCCAAGGTTCATGCAGAGACACCGCCGCCGCACGATCCCGGACCCGGCGCTCGCCTGCACTGAGACGCGTCGGCTGCCGCGCGATGCTGCTCACGTCCTGCGCTTGGACGTGTTTCCTGGCACCGCACTTGCAGGCGGCTTCAAGAACGCGTCGAACCTCTCGCTGACGATGGCGTAGCATTCGCAGGATGCCTTTTCGAGCCCGCGACGATCGAGGATCTGAATCTTTCCCCGCCGGTAGCTGATAAGACCGGCCGTCTGCAGGGCTTGCGCCGCCAGCGTCACCGATTTGCGATTGGCACCCAGCATGTTCGACAGGAATTCGTGCGTGTACGACAGCACTTCGCCCTCGGCACGATCGTGCATCATGAGAAGCCACCGGCATATTCTCTCCTCCGTCGTATGCATCGCGTTGCACGCGACGGTCTGCTGAACCTGCGACAGCTGCGTCTCCGAGTAGCTGACCAAGAGATCGCGCACGTGTTCGCTGCGCTGGAACTCCGATTGCAGCACTTGGATCGGGCAGCGCACCAAATCGCCCTCCAACTGCACGATGCAGCGATTGAACGAGGTGCGGCTGTACATGGCCGCAAAGAGGCCGAACGCGCCTTCGCGCCCGATGTTCGCCGTCTCGATCGCCGAACCGTTCTCCAGCACGGTCAGCAGCGACAGGACCGCGCCTTGCGGGAAATAGGCGTGCTCCAGCAGGCCGCCCGCCTCGCAAACGAGGGCACCCAGCTTGAGCGTGATGGGCTCTAGTTGGGAATCGATCCGCTTGCGGCTTGCGGCTTCAAAGGCGCCGAGCAACCGGTTGCTCCGCTCGTGATGTCGTGGGGACTTCGGCATGACGGAACAACGCGCAGCGCTCGCGACAGTTCCACGCAAGGCCCGCGTGCTGCCGGCGCCATGACGCGACCGAGCCATTTTTCAGGAAGACCGGCGTCCAAAAGACCCGCGGCCGGACTGTTCAATTTTGAACAGCGGGCGCATTATGCGCGTTGATAGAACGGCCCGTTACGAACCGGGGCTTTGCTTGGCGAAGAAGATCAAAAAATTCGATCCGCAAGAACTTCTCGCCACCG
>CAYXQB010000365.1:0-1947 GCA_964466435.1 uncultured Flavobacteriaceae bacterium
CGACGCCAACGACGGCGCCTTCCACAGGCTTTGCGGCAATTTCTGCTTCGGCTTCGAGCGCCATGGGCTATGGTCCGCCCGATTGCGATCAGAAGGTCAAGACCCCCATGAAATTCTTCCTCGATTCCGCCGATGTGGCAGAGATCAAAACTTGGGCCGCGACGGGTTTGGTGGACGGCGTCACGACGAATCCGACGCTGATCGCGAAATCGGGCCGCAATTTCGTCGATACGATTCGCGAGATTTGCGATCTGGTCGAAGGGCCGGTGAGCGCGGAAGTGACCGCGACCGACGTCGATGGGATGCTTGCCGAGGGACGGGCGCTTGCGAAGATCGCCGAGAACATCGCGGTGAAGGTGCCGTTGACCTGGGCAGGATTGCGCGCCTGCAAAACGCTGACCGAAGAAGACACCATGGTGAACGTGACCTTGTGCTTCTCGGCGAACCAGGCGTTGCTCGCGGCGAAGGCGGGGGCAACGTTCATTTCGCCGTTCATCGGGCGGCTCGACGATGTGGGTGAGGACGGGATGCAGCTCATCCGCGACATCCGCGGGATCTACGACAACTACATGGGGCTGGAGACGGAGATTTTGGCGGCGTCGATCCGCAATCCGGTGCACGTGACGGACGCCGCGAAAGCGGGCGCGGATGTGGCGACTCTGCCGCCAGCCGTGTTCAAGCAGCTCATCGAGCATCCGCTGACGGACAAAGGTCTCGCGGCGTTTTTGGCCGATTGGGCGAAGACTGGGCAGACGGTGCCGCGGAAGTAAGAAAATCTCGCGCGAAGCTGCGAAGAACGCGAAGAAGTAAGAAATTTGAAACGCCAAGAGCGCCAAGCTGCTCTTGGTATGCTGGCGCCGTCAGTTCGGCGCGGAGCGCCATTGTTGCGCGCTTACGCGCGCGGGGCGCCTTATTTGCAGGGCAGAGCGGCTTGGCGAGCTTGGCGTTTCAATCTCTTTTCCTCTTCGCGTTCTTCGCGTCTTCACGTGAGTTATCTTCATGAACGGCGCGGCTGCGTTTCAGAATTGGCGCGAGCAGATGATGCATGTGCGCCGGCTGTCGCCGAAGACGGTCGAGGCTTACACGCATGATGTCGGCGGGTTCCTTGGCTTTCTGGCGCAGCATCGCGGGGAGACGGTCGATCTGGCGGCGCTGAAAGACGTGTCGGCGGGCGACGTACGCGGATGGCTGGCAACGCGGCGTGAGGACGGGCTTGGTCCGCGCGGGGTGGCGCGGGCGGTGTCGGCGCTGCGCACGTTCTTCATGTTTTTGCAGAAGCAGGGCCTCGCGGAGAACATCGCGGTGCGGCGCGTGCGGCCGCCGAAGCTGCCGATGTCCGTGCCGAAACCGGTGTCGATCGACGGCGCGCAGATGCTGCTCGACGAGGCTGAGATATTGGGCAACGAGCCGTGGATCGCGGCGCGCAATGTGGCGGTTCTCACGCTGCTCTATGGCGCGGGGTTGCGTATTTCGGAGGCGCTAGGCCTGAACCGTTCGGCGCTGCCGTTGCCGGAGGCGCTCGTCATCACGGGTAAGGGCAACAAACAGCGCGTCGTTCCGGTGCTGCCGGAAGCGCGCGAGGCGATTGAGGCTTACGTGAAGGTTTGTCCGTACGGTGCGACGCGCGACGACCCTGTGTTCTACGGCGCGCGCGGGAAGCTACTGCACCCGCGTATCGTGCAGGGATTGATGCAGCATTTGCGGCGGCTGCTCGGGTTGCCCGAGAGTGCCACGCCGCACGCGCTGCGCCACGCGTTCGCGACGCATCTGCTTGCGGCCGGCGGCGACTTGCGCGCAATCCAGGAACTGCTCGGGCACGCGTCGCTCTCGACGACGCAGCGGTATACGGCGGTCGACGAGACGCATTTGCTGAAGGTGTATGAGTCGGCGCATCCTCGCGCTCGACGGTGAGGCTCACCCGGGAGCGCGGATATCTTGTCCGCTCTT
>CAYXQB010000366.1:0-1826 GCA_964466435.1 uncultured Flavobacteriaceae bacterium
GCGATCGTTGACGAGATGTTCTGCGCACCAAGGGTGGAGGAATGGAACGCGAAGTTGCTGTTCGACCGGATGGTCAGCGGCGAGCCGTCGACGTTGGCGATCACGTTCAGCGAGGTCGCGGCGGCGGAAAGGATGTTCCGGCCGTTGTACGTCGCATTGGTGATGAAGATGTTGATCTGCGCGATCAGGTTGCGGAAGTCCGAGTTCAGGATGGACTGCTGCTGAGTGGTGTTGCCCGCGTTCTGGCCCTCGGTGACCTTCTTCTGGATGTCGCCCAGAAGATCCGAGATCGAGGTGGCGCCGGCGAGCGACACGGTCGTGATGCCGCGGGCGTTGGAGAGGCCCTGAGACACGGCCTCGTAGGCCTTCAGGGTGCCTCGCGTGCCCTGGGCGATCGCGAAGTTCGACGCGTCGTCGACCGCGCTGTTGACCTTGAGGCCGGTCGAGACCCGATTCTGGATCGTGTCGAGTCGCGTGTTGATCGTGTTGAGGTTCTGCAACGCGACAAACGCGGCGACGTTGGTATTGACGGAGTTCTGGATAGCCATTGTCGTTAATCCTGTACCTGTCGCCGGGTTCTTCCGGCGGTGGGCCTAGGAGCAATCGACGGGCCAAGTCCTTCGATTCGATCTAACTATCTGATATTACTAAACTAAATCACGAAAACCGGCAGTCACGCCAATACAGGCGGCGGCAAGTGCCGGCCGGCCGGGCAAGTCTTTCCTAGGCAATCGCTGAAGCTTCGGCAGGGCTTTGCCAGCCGCGGGGGCAGGCTACTTGAGCCCGTCCATGATGATCTGGTTGATCTCGATCAGCGCACCGGAGTCGGTGTCGCCGTCCATGACCCGCTGGGTCTCGCGGTTCACCCAGATCCCTAGCCCGATCAGGTTCTTCTTGAGCTCGGTCGGGAGCTTATTTCCCTCGTCGTTCAGGTCGATCATGAAGTGATCCCAGACCTGCTTGTTCCACAGGAGGGCATCGATCAGACGGGGGATGTCGGTCGGGTTGTCCTTGGCGCCGAGGAGCGCTGCCGTGACCTCGCCAAGGAGCCGGCGCTCGATCGCTCGAGGGGACTCGCTGACGTTCTGGACGCGGCGGTAGGCGGTGTAGCCGGTCATCGCTGGGGGGCTTCTTAGCGGGCCGAAGCCGCCACGCCCTGATCTGCGGACGCCGACGGGGTTCGCATCAGCTCGTTCTCGAAGTCGACGAGCGCCTTGCAGACCTTGAGGGCTTTATAGAAGTCGCCACGCTGCACGTGGCGGAAGATAATCATCAACGAATCGGCGACATCGCGAAGAGTCGTCGCCTTCATGAGGTCGTTCATGTACTCCATGAACGTGCCGTAATACATCTCCTGGCTGTCGGCATCCAGGTACATCAGCATCAAATAGAAGTAGATCTTGCGCGCCGGCGTGGTCGCGTCTTCCTGCTGCATGATATCCTTGCCGCGCAGGAAAACCGCATGATTTTGAAGAATTAGAGCGCTACCGCCTTCAGCAATCGTAATAACCGCGCCGTTAACTACGATCTTCTCACCCGGCTTGATATTGATTTTGAGGGCCATACCGTCTTCAGATTCTTCCGAGACTTCGGATTCCATGGTTTAGCCCCGAGGGTTAGCCGGGGCGGCTGTAGTCTGCCGCCCCGACGTCCCAAGTGTACGTTACCTGAACAGGCTGAGCAAGCCGCTCGGCTTCTGGTTCGCGATGTTGAGGGTCTGGACCGAGAGCTGCTGCTGCACCTGCAGGGCCTGCAGACGCGAGGACTCCTTCGCCAGGTCCGCATCGACGATCGAGCCGAGACCTTCGCTGACCGCGTCGGAGAGC
>CAYXQB010000367.1:0-1825 GCA_964466435.1 uncultured Flavobacteriaceae bacterium
GCTGCGGGCCCGTCGACCGGCCCGTGGTGCCCACATAGGCGATCGCCTGCCCCTGCCGCACCTTCGCGCCGGGCTTGATCCCGCGCGCGAACCGCGACAGATGCGCGTAACCCGTCGAATAGCCGTTCGCATGCGCGACCTCGACGAAGTTGCCGTAGCCGCCGTGCCAGCGCGCACGCTTCACGACGCCGTTGCCCGATGCCATGACGGGCGTGCCCTTCGGCGCCGCAAAGTCGACGCCCTTGTGCATCTTCGTGTAGCCAAGGATCGGGTGCCGCCGCATGCCGAAGCGCGAAGACAAGCGCGCCCCGTCGATCGGCGTGCGCATCAGCTGCCGCTTACCCGACCAACCCTTCGCCGTGTAGTAGTCGCTGTCGTTGTCGGCCGTCGTGAAGCGATAGAGCGGTTTCTTTTCGCGTCCGAGCGTCAGCTCCGCGTACTGTATATCGCCGCCTTTGACCGGCGCGCCCGTTTCGTCGAGATAGTGCGTGGAGAGAATGTCGAATGAATCGCCCGACTTCACCTCGCGCTGGAAGTCGACATCGTACGAGTAGATGTGAATGAGCGAAACGACGACCGCCTCCGGCACACCCGCGGCCTTCACCGACGCATAGAGCGACCCGTCGATCACCCCGCTTGCGCGCTTCTCGACCGCGGTGAGGGTCTTGACGTTGTCTTCGACCGCAAACGACCCGTCCGCCGCACGCGTGACCAGCAGATCCCGCTCGACGCTCGGCTTGAGTGCGATCGAAACGAGCGGCGAGCCTTCCGGCGCGAACGTCAGCGTCACGTTCTGCCCCGCGCGAATGGACGATGGTTCGTACACGGACGAAAGCACGGCGACGGCTGTCCGCGCCTCCACGTCGTCGATGCCTTGTTCGACCAGCATTCCGGTCAGCGTGTCGCCGCGCTCGACCTCGATCGTGCGAATGTCGGGCCCGAGCGGACGCAGTTCCTCAAGCGTGAGCACGGCGCGCGCGTTCGCGAGTTCGGCTTTCTCCGCCGCCTGGCGTGCCGCAACCGCGCTATCGACGCCGATCACGAGCAGCGTCGCCACGCCGCCAAGGAACAGCGCCGCAGCCGCCGTACGCTGCGCGTCAAACGCCTGCAGCAGATGCCGTAAACCCGACAGCACCGGAAAACACCCCTACCCATACAGGAGCCGCGCCTCTTCGGGCTTCTGGCTCCAAACCATTGGATTCCAGGCCTTTTTGGCCAGATCAAGCGGGCCAAAATGCCACCGGCCACCCCGTCGCTGCGACCGAAACTCCCCCTCAAGGTTACGCCCCAAGGATTTCCGCCCGTTTGACGAAAAGTTTCAAACCTGTGGATGCGACAATTTTGGAGTAATAACCCGTTGACTTAACTAAAGGCCGGACATAGTTTCCCGGCCTCCCGCGCTGACCTGCGCTTCCGCGTAGTCTGTGTGGGAATTCCCTCGTCGGGTAACTGGGTGCGTTTCGTGCGTTTCCTCGCACGGATTGGCCCACTGTTCGCCGAGCGGCTGCGACTTGACAATTTGTTATACCGGGAAGGGGGATGTGGGCGGCGTGTCGAGCGCTGGTCGTCAGACCAGCACTTTGAAGTCGTCTAACGTTCTCTTTCTTGATTGTGTGCGGATTGCGCCTTCACCGGCGTAATCCAAACTAAAGGAACCTGTTCGTTCGGATTCCGTGCAAACGGAAGCTGAACGGTAGGGTTTGCTTTTGCGATTCAAGTATAGAGAGCTAAGGACGCTCAAAGGTTGGACTGATGGCTGATCAGCTATTAGCTGAACTTGAGAGTTTGATCCTGGCTCAGAACGAACGCTGGCGGCAGGCCTAAC
>CAYXQB010000368.1:0-1810 GCA_964466435.1 uncultured Flavobacteriaceae bacterium
TTTCGTGAACGGTGGCGAAGACGAACTGTCGGTCATCGGCAATGCGTTGGCTCAGCGAGTCGACGTCAGTGCGGCGGCAGCGGGTGGATTCGTCGCCTTTGACGATCTGCCGGTTGGCGCCGGCACGCTGGGTCAAGACGGTCGCGTCGCGTTTGCTGGAGCGGGAGTGACCGCTCCGGCCAGCGTCGAAGTGAACGGCCGCGAAGGGAACGACACGTTCAACGTGACGGCCGGTCCGAACATTCCGATCTTCATCGACGGTGGCGATCCGATCGGCGAAACGGCGGGCGATGCGTTCAATGTCATCACCGGCGGAGGCGGTGTGATCTTCGAGTCGGGACCGGAGAACGATGAAGGTGGCATCCTCGTCGGCACGAATGCCCGCATCAGCTTCGACCACATCGAAGACGGCGTCGTGACCGGAGCCGGCTGTGCGATCATCGTCGGGACGAACGGCAACGATCACATCACGGTGATCGCTCGCACGGCCCTGACGAATCCGAATCAGTTCACGGGTTCGGACGGAGTGCAGGACTTCACCACCTCGGTCAACGGGGGAGTCGACATCCTGTGGCTCGACGTGCCGGACCTGTTCGTCGACGGCGCGAGCGGCAACGACGACATCACGATCCAGACGCGAGCGGTCGACGCCACGGCGACGCCGGTGGCCGCGAACTGGGATGTCGATGTGCGCGTGGTCGGTGGTGCTCCGTCGGCCCCGAACAACGGCGATCGCCTGATCGTTCAAACGCCGGGACAAGACGACGCGATCTACACGCCGAACGGCCCCGACACGGGTGTGCTGGTGCTCGATGTGAACGGCGACGGCGTCTACACGGCCGCCAGCCAAGACACGCAGATTCAAATCCTGCAGCAGTTTCTGGCGGACTGCGATGGCATTCCGAACAACGGCGACGAATACCGCTCGTCGTTTGGCGGCATGGAGTCGTTCTTCTATGACGGCGAGTCGACGCTGCTGGCCAACGACTCGGTGGCGATCGTCGGCACGGCGAACCCAGACACCATCACGCACACGCCATCGCTGGTCGCAGACGCGGGCCAGTTGCAGGTCAACGAGTTCCTGGCGATCAACTACCAGAACCTCGGTATCGGCGGCGAAGCGGTGGTCGACGGTGGAGCCGGCGGCGACTTCCTGGTGGCGAACGGCACCGATCAGGACGACCGGTTCATCATCAATCGCTTGGCGGCGAACGAAGGCCGGATCAATCAATTCGGCCATATCACCTTGCGAACCCGGTCGGTAACGGGCGGGGCTCATAGCGTCGAGAATTACGGCGTGAACGGCCTCGAAGGAAACGATCTGTTCTCGATTGATTACCCGCTGGCGGACAACGTCGCTTCGGCGTCGGTGTTCGGCGGTGGTCCGGGAGCCAGCGATTCGTTGTTCATCAACGGCGCCGCCGGCACGAACGAGGCGTTTGTCGTGACTCCGTCGATCACACCGACGGACGGCACGGTGACCGTGGACGCCGTGTTGAATGCCTACGTCGGCATCGAACACCTGTTCCTCGACGGCAACACGCCGGCCGGTGACACGTTGGTGATCAACGACGACGGCCGCGACAACGTGTGGGATGTGTCCGACGGTGCGGTTGGAACGTTGGTGCAAATCGCGGGACGCGAGTCGATCGACCTCGTCGACTTCTCGACCGTCACCCTGACGAACGCGAATGGCGGCACCGATCTGTTCCGCATCGCTCCGACGAACCTGACTGGCTTCACGACCTCGTTCACGGTGAACGGCGACGTGGCCGCTCCGGTCGACGACGTGCTCGAACTGATCGGCACC
>CAYXQB010000369.1:0-1809 GCA_964466435.1 uncultured Flavobacteriaceae bacterium
TCATCAACGGCGGCAACCCCGATCTCACGCCGGAAACGTCCTGGCGCGCAGAGTTCGGCGCGGACATGCGGTTTCCCGGCAACGCCGCACTCAACCTAACTCTCACGAGGCACTGGATTCAGGATGTGAACGACGTCGTTCTCGTCGTCGCGCCCGGGGCCAATCCCGGCGACCCGCCCATCCTGTTCGACGCGCCCGGCAATATTGGCGACGCAGACGCTTGGAGCCTTGAATCACGGCTCTCATTGCCGCTCGGCGCTGTGCTTCCAGGCGCCCGCATCACGATCGAGAACACGATCTGGGAAACCGAAGTGACCGATCCGGTGACCGGCCAAACCAGAGAGATTTCCGAACGGCCGGAGGTCGAGACCGAAATCAACTTCCGGCAAGACATCAGCAGCCTGAATTTGGCGTGGGGCTTGAGCTATTACAAACAATCGCAGAATCAGACGTTCCGCTTCAACGAGATCGACACGTACGAAGAAGGGCCTTGGGTGGACGCATTCGTTGAATCCACGGCGATCGACGGCATCCGCTTGCGGCTCACCGCGGCCAACGTGTTTGACGGCGAAATCCGCCGCCAGCGCAATTTCTTCGCGCCGGATCGTTCGGGCGCGTTCGTCCGCCTGGACGAACGCCAGCGCGAATTCAACTTCGACCCGTGGTTCATCTTCCAGGTGTCGGGCTCGTTCTAGCGCGCGAGAGTTTTGCGCGAACCGCGGGGTTTCGTCGGCTCGGGATCGCCATCGAACATCGGATTTGGGTCCCAGTGGTTCTGGAACGGAGCGTCCTTCAGATAGTCCGGCAGCCGAGCGCTCATCGCCTTCTCGTTTGAGACCGCAATGATCTGGCGATCCTTGGCCATGTTGCGCAGCACATCCGCGTCAATGTCGCCGATGAGTTCGCTGCTCTCCTTGGCCATCAGGTGATTGGCGACGCCGAAGAGCTGGAACACGCCAGCGTTGTTGAAGATGGTCCGCCAGTCCTTCGGATAGAGCCGCTGGAGCTGGCTCAAATCCTGGAAGAACGGCCACACCTGCAGGCCATAGCCGCGCAGCAATGTCATCGACTGGCGCAACGGACCGAACTCGCCGAGCTGGGCGCACTCGTCAAGCAGGAACAGGGTCGAGCGCTTCGGGCGGCGCTTGCGGCCCATCACCGTCAGCATGAGCGCGCCGACCCACAGGCGCAGCAAGGCGCCGTGGCTCTCGAGTTTGTCCGGCGGAATGACGATGTAGATCGTCATCGGATCGCCACGGCGCACCGCATCGAGTGAGATCGTGGAGCGCGACAGCGACCGCAGAGCGGAATCCGAGTTCACCACCTTCAGATAGCTTTGCGTGGTCGAGAGGATGCCCGAGCGGGTCTGCTCCGTAATCGGCAGGAAGCTCGAAATGTTCTGCTTCGATAGCCGGTTGAGCCCGTCATGGTTCTCGATCAGCGCCGCGAGGTTATAGACCGCGTCGTCGCTCATTAGGATTTCGCGCACCTTGCCAAAATGCTTGTCGGCCTTCGGCGCCGTCTCTGCGACGGCGGCGATTACGCCGGCCATCAAGGAACGCCCCCAATTGTCCCAGAAGGGCTCCTTGTGGAAGCCGGCATCGCCCGCGAGCAGCGAGGCGAGCATTTCAGCGTCCGCGTCCAACAGCGCGCCCGGGCGCTGGAACAGGTCGAACGGGTTCAAGCTATCGGTCTTCTTCGACACAGCGCCGAACGGATCGAGCAGGCGGACTTCTTGGCCCATCTCCTTCCGCCGGCGGGCGGTGACATGCCAAGTCTCGCCCTTCGGGTCGATGACGATCACCGAGC
>CAYXQB010000370.1:0-1789 GCA_964466435.1 uncultured Flavobacteriaceae bacterium
CACCGCCGCCGATCGCATCCAAGAACCCGCCGACAAGAGCCACCGGCGCGACGTTGAAGATCGTGATCTTCAGGTTCGGCACCGTCTTGAGCATGCGCCAAAGAATGAATATCCCCATGCAAGCGAGATAGAAGATGATGAAGGGTTTGATCACGTCGCCGGGAATCGAGGTCAGCACGTACGCGCCGCCAACACCGCCGAGCGCACCCGCGACCGCGAGCCGCCAGAACAAACTCCAATCGACATTGCCGTGCCGCCAATGGGCCGTGCCCGACGCCGCCGTCGTGAAGAACTTGGCGATATGCGTGCTCGCGGACGTGTGCGCGGGAGGAACACCGGCGGCCAGCAAAAATGACGATGCGGTCACGCCATAGGCCATGCCCACGGCCCCATCGACAAATTGCGCCAGAGCCCCGACGATCAAAAACAGCAGAAAATCTTCAACCATCAGTGTCCTTGCGGGGCGCGCGTCCACACCGCACCCCATCGAGGGCCCCGCGACAAAGTAGGGCACCCCGAATCTGATCGCTACAACCTAACAGTTTGTTGACTCTCGCGTCAGTGGTGCTCTGCCCCTTTGGAGGCGACTTAGTCCTTGAGCGCGTCCTGCTCGCGCTTGATGCGTTTGATCAAAACGATGCGCTTGCGCTCAGCCGCAGCCTCGAACGCCTCAAGCTCCGTATCGATGGCACGCTTGCGCTTCTCGATCTCCGCCCGTTCGCGCGCCGCATCGCGCTCGAACGTGCGCAACTCCTGCTCCGCGGCATCAAGTTTTGACGCGTCCTTCTTTTTTTCAGGGGCCTTCTCCGGCTCCACTTTCGCAGGCCGCGCCGCTGCGAGCCGAATGACATTCGACCCCCTGGCTTTTTCCTCAGGAACAAGCACTCGGCCGGGTGCCGCCACAGGCAACCCCGGCGTCTTCATCGCCAGCGCGACATGCACAGCGTCGTTCGTCACCCGTGCCTCGCCTGTGGAGAACAGGTTCCTGTGGACGTCCCATGCTTTAAGCGCAGCCTTTTGGCTGTCCGCTGCCACCAGCCAATCGCGCACGCCGATTCGCGTCATGTAGACTTTGAGTCGCGAAGTGATTCGCTTGTCCGCCATCCCGCCCTCTCTAGGGGGCCAAGGCTGGCCCAACTCGAAGGTCGACCGCAATGCCGTCTCTCGCCCGCCGCCGCTCAAACCTGCGCCCGCAACAAGGTTACCAGCCTGCGCGGCCGATCAAGGGTCTGACCGCATCGACCCGCGCCCGCCGCTTCATCGCCAGACTGACCGACGACGACACGCCCGTTCGCGAAACCATCGACGCGACTGATTTTCTGCAAGCGGCGTTGAGCTTCGCTGAAACCTGTGTCGCCGATCAGCCCGGGAACACGATCAAAATCTGCGTCACCGACGCCGACACCGGCGAGACGCAGTGCTTTGCGCTGGACCTCGCGGCCTAGTCAGGGCTCCAGCGTACACCCGTACGCTTCGCTAAACGTCGCGCGGCGCGAGACCAATCCGCCCACGGTTCCCGTGGCGCTTCGCGTCTTCGGATCCACCGTCACCGATATTTGCTCGAACCCAGGCGGATCGTCCGCTCGGCACGACTCCAACGTCCGCCCATCGACGAACACGCACGAGCAAACCACCTTCGCTATGGCCGCGGCGCCGACGTCGGCCGAGATCGACGTCTGCCACACACCGTACCCTGCAGCGCCGACCACAACCGCCGCAACGAGAGCAATGACAAAGCGCATTCCAAAAACCCCCTGACGTTCGATATAATGGACATAAGGGGACACAG
>CAYXQB010000371.1:0-1722 GCA_964466435.1 uncultured Flavobacteriaceae bacterium
GAAGACGACATCAACACCGCCTGGTCGCACGGAACCAGTCCGAGCGACGGCAGCAGCGATGGCTCGCTGACTGAAGGCTCGACCGGTGCGGCGATCGTGACCGGATCGCTCGCCGGACTGGTTGCCACGGGCGCCGATGAACCCGGCACGTTTGCGTTTTCAGCCGACGCCATCGCCCAACTGACCGCGCTCGGCCTGTTCTCCAAGCAGACGGCGCAGGGCGACGGAGAGAACGGCAAGCCGCTGTTCTACCAGACCTCGTCTGGCGGGCCGAACGAGATCGTCATCACGGGATACGAGCCGAACCCGCACGGCAATCCGGTGCTGTCGCTGACACTCAACACCGTGACCGGCGCTTACGAATTCCGCCTGTTCGACGAATTGATCCACGTGGCCGACGACGGCCAGAATACCGATCTGCGTTCCGGCCTTCCGGTCGACGGGATCCAGGCCAGCGTTCCCAATATCGACTTCGGCTCCATCATCACGTTCACCGACAGGGATGGCGACCAGGTCACTCTGAACGGCAAGTTCACGGTGACGATCACTGACGACGTGCCGCATGCCGATATCGACATCGGACGCGGCTCGGTCACGATTGACGAAACGCCGGGCAACCAGGCTGACGACACGACGTCAAGCCGCGTCCGCAACCTGTTCGCGAATCTCGAGGCAACCTTTGTCGACGGTGTACGCCTCGTCGGCGACGATCCCGACATATCGGGCGACAATAATGGCGGCAATTCCGGCAATGGCGCCATCGCTTACGCGCACAGCGATTTTGCCGTCGTCGTCAACGATTCCGTCATCGGTTCGGATTCTCCTCCCTATCCACATCAGTTCACGCTGAGCGTTACCAACGGCAACGGAACGGCATCCGGCCTGTTCGTGACCGACGGCAGTCCGATCAACCTGTCGATGAGGGACGGCCTGGTCATCGGCACCGTCGTCGGCGGCCAGTTCGACGGCAAGGTCGCCTTTGCAATTGCGATAGGCGCGGACGGCGAGGTCAGCGTCGCGCAATATCTCTCGATCAGGCACGACGACCGCGGGGATTCGAACGAATCCAACGACAACGGCAGCAACTACAACGACGCGTCGCCGGATGATCCGGTGACGATCCAGCAAACGCTGAACGGCAAGATCACCGCGACCTTGACGGTGACGGATTCGGACGGCGACCAGTCGTCGAATTCCGTCAATATCGGCAACCTCATCGCTTTCCTCGATGACGGCCCGTCGGTTGACGTAAAGGTCGTCCACGACGCGCATCTTATCCACGACGAGACCCCGGGCATCGATGCTGCGGATGACGACGTGGCGGGCACGACCGCGTTTGCGGGATCGACACTCGCCGCAGTCTTTTCGGCCGTGGACACACCGCGCGGCGATGATCCGCATGTCACGGACAATCCGATCGGTTATGCGCTGACCAACGGTACGGTCTTCTCTCTCACCACGCAGAACTATGGTGCGGACGGTGCGGCTGCGGTCAAGCCGATCCAGTACGAACTGGTGCTGTCCTCGAACAACGTCCATTCCGGCCTCCAGACGACCGATGGCCGCGACATCCATCTCTTCAAGGAAGGCAACTTGATCGTCGGCCGGTACGAGGTCGCGCCCGCGCAAGTGCACGCCGTGATCGCCGACGAACGCGAACACCGTGTCGTCGTAGTACGGCGCTTGCTTCGCACGCGCCATGAACCGACCGATCGCCTCGTC
>CAYXQB010000372.1:0-1694 GCA_964466435.1 uncultured Flavobacteriaceae bacterium
TCGCCATGGAGACGACCTCGTCGCCCTCGGCAAGCTTGATGCCGCGCACGCCGGTGGAGTCGCGGCCCTTGAACACGCGAACGTCTTCGGTCGAAAAGCGGATGCACTTGCCCAGCTGCGTGGTGAGAAGCACGTCGTCGTTCTTTGTCGAGATCGACACGCCGATAATTGCATCGCCGGCTTCGATCTTCATCGCGATCTTGCCGTTCGCCTTCACGTTCGTGAAATCGCTCAAGGCGTTGCGGCGGATGTCGCCCGACTTGGTGGCGAACATCACTTCGAACTTGTCCCACTCAAGCTCTTCTTCGGGCAGCGGCAGCACGGTCGTGATCGTCTCGCCTTCCTTCAAGGGAAGAAGATTGATCAAGGCCTTGCCCTTACCCTGCGGCGTGGCGAGCGGCAGGCGCCAGTTCTTCAAGACGTAGGCCATGCCGACGGACGAGAAGAACAACAGCGGCTGGTGGGTCGAGGCGACGAACAGGCTCGTCACCCAATCTTCGTCCTTCGTTGCCATGGCGGCGCGGCCGCGGCCGCCGCGGCCCTGCACGCGATAGGCGTTCAACGGCACACGCTTGATGTAGCCCTGGTGCGTGACGGTGACGACCATGTCTTCGCGCTGGATCAGGTCTTCGTCTTCGACCTCGAAGTCGACGTCCATGATCTCTGTCTTGCGGTCCGTCGCGAAGGCGGCGCGGGCGGCAGAAAGTTCGTCGCGGACGACGCCCATCATGCGCTCGCGCGAGCGAAGAATCTCGAGATAGTCCTCGATCGACTTGCCGAGACCTTTCAGCTCGTCGCCGATCTCGTCGCGGCCAAGCGCAGTCAAGCGTTGGAGGCGCAGCTCAAGGATGGCGCGCGCCTGCTCGTCGGAAAGCTTCAGCGTGCCGTCGGCTTGCATCGCGTGGCGCGGGTCGTCCACGAGTGCCACCAGCGGCGCCACGTCAAGCGCGGGCCAATAGCGTTCCGTCAGCCGCGCCCGGGCGGTCGAAGCGTCGGGGCTTGAGCGGATGATGCGGATGAATTCGTCGATATTGGCGACCGCGATCGCGAGGCCCACCAAAACGTGGGCCTTGTCGCGGGCGTCGTTCAGCAGCTTCTTCGTGCGCCGCGCGACCACGTCTTCGCGGAAATTCACGAAGGCGCGGATCATGTCCTTTAGGTTCATCACCACCGGACGACCGCGGTCGAGCGCCAGCATGTTGACGCCGAACGACGTCTGCATCGAGGTGAAGCGCCAAAGCTGGTTCAGCACGACATCGGCCATCGCGTCGCGCTTCAGCTCGATCACGACGCGCATGCCGTGCCGGTCGGATTCGTCGCGCGCATCAGAGATACCTTCGATGCGCTTGTCGGCGACGAGTTCGGCGAGGCGCTCAATCAACTGCGCCTTGTTCACCTGATAAGGCAACTCAGTGACGATGATCGCTTCACGGTCTTTACGGATTTCTTCGATATGTGTGCGGGCGCGCACGACCACGCCGCCACGTCCGCGTACAAGCGCGAGTCGGGCTGCGTTGCGGCCCATGATGATGCCGCGCGTTGGGAAGTCGGGGCCGGGAACGATATCGACGAGTTGCTCTACGCCGATCTCGGGATCGGCGATGTAGGCCAAGCAGGCATCGACGACCTCACCCAGATTGTGGGGCGGAATATTCGTTGCCATGCCGACGGCGATGCCGGACGAACCGTTGACG
>CAYXQB010000373.1:0-1674 GCA_964466435.1 uncultured Flavobacteriaceae bacterium
CGGCGCGAAGGCCACCGCCGACGAAATCATCGCCTTCGTGAAGAGCCAGATCGCCGGTTATAAGGTCCCGCGCACGGTCGTGTTCTGCGACCTGCCGAAGACGTCGACCGGCAAGATCCAGAAGTTCAAGCTGCGCGAGAAGGCTGAGGCGGCTTGAGCTTGAGCACGCACATGGCCCCGGTGCACAATTTCAGCGCGGCTATCCCGAGCACGGTGTTGCGTGCTCAGGCTGGTACCCGCTGTCACATGTGATTTTGAGGGTCTGACCGACGCCGCTAGTGGATGTCGTGTCGGAGTCGTTCGATTTCTTCTTTGAGGCGGAGTTTCTTCTTCTTGAGTTCGGAAATCATGATGTCGTCGGGGTGCGGACGAAGCAGTTCTTCGTGAATTTGCTCGTCCAGCTTATGGTGCTTATCCGCAAGTTCCTGGATATGCGACTCAAGGCCCATGTAAGTGACCTCCGTTGGGTAGAGGCGAAAACTAGAACATAGAATCAGCGGCTTGTCAGCGGGTGCGTTTCGCAAATTGCGAACAAAGTCTTAACACGATCCGCTCGCGTTGCCGTGAGCTTAGTGCTTGAAAATTAAGGCCGATCGCCGAGTTCGCGGGTGTGCGCAGAGACAGCGCCGCACCGCTTGTGGTAGAAATCAACAACAACAGAAGTGCAAAGGCACGCGCGTTCGGAAGGTCATGGGATTTTCGAAAGACGGTGAGGGTGGCGAAGGCCCGGGCGGCCTGTCGCTCGTCAGCAGCACGCCTGTGGCCGCCAACGAGGGCGGAACGGGCGACGCTGCCGACAAGGCGACGCTCGCCAAGCTCTCGCAGCTGCGGCAGGAGCACCGCGACCTCGACGAGGCGATCCAGGCGCTGATCGCGTCGGGGCCTTACGACCAGCTGCAGCTGACACGACTGAAAAAGCGCAAGCTGATGCTGCGCGATCTGATCACGAAGCTCGAAGACGATATGCTGCCGGATATCATCGCGTAGTCAGATGTCTGATGTCTGATGTCTGATATCAGGGCGCCTTGGCGCCCTTCTTGGCGGCGTACATCGCCTTGTCGGCGCTTGCCATCGCTGCGTCGACACTTTCGCCCTTTTTGAAGCCGTGGACGCCGTAGGCGAATGAGAGCGGGAGCGGTTCGCCCTGCCAGACGAACGGCTCGGCGCGGAACAGGTCGGCAAGCGAGCGGGCTTTCTTTTCGGCCTGGGTTTGATCGGCTTTCGCGAGGATGACGCCGAATTCGTCGCCGCCCAAGCGGCCGACCAAGTCCGATTCGCGCACGTTGCCGGTCAGGAGATTGGCGATGTGGGCGAGCGCCGCGTCGCCCGCTGCGTGGCCGAACGTGTCGTTCACGGTCTTGAAGCCGTCGAGATCGAAATAGATCAGGCTGGCCGGGACGTCGTAGCGCTCGGCGAAGGAGATGAGGCGCGACATCTCGCGGACGAAAGCGCGGCGGTTGAGCAGCGGCAACAGGCCATCCTGATCGGCCATCGTTTCGACGGCTTCGAGCCTTGCCTTCGTGCGGTCGAGGTCTTGGCGAAGGCGTTCGACTTCGGCCATCAGCGACATGATCGCGTCGCGCACGCGCGGGGTGAACTCAGCCTCCGGAATCCCGAGCACGGAGGACACGTCTGTTGCCGCGGCGGGCGCCGGTGCGGCCTTCGTTGCGCGTT
>CAYXQB010000374.1:0-1651 GCA_964466435.1 uncultured Flavobacteriaceae bacterium
TCAGCTCTTGGTTCAAGAGGTCGACGCACCGCGACGCATCGCCCGTCTGCGTGTAGCCGTCGGACGCCTGCGCCGCATATATGTTCCACTCGCCGGTCGCATAGCGTTCCGCCACGATCTTCTTCATTTCCTCAAGCGCCGTCGACACGATCGTGCCGCCCGATTGACGCGAATAGAAGAAGGTGTGCTCGTCCACTTCCTGCGCATCGTGCGTATGGCGGATGAACACGATGTCCAGCCTCTCGTAGCGCCGGCGCAGGAACAGATGCAGCAGCATGAAGAAGCGCTTCGCAAGGTCCTTCTCGCGCTCGCCCATCGAACCGGACACGTCCATCAGGCAGAACATGACGGCCTGGCTCGTCGGAACGGGCTCCTGAACGAACGCGTTGAAGCGCACGTCGACCGGATCGAGGAACGGCACCCACTTGCGCCGGTGTTCCAGGCGCGCCAGCTCCTCTTCGAGCTCCGCAATTGCCTCGCGGCTCGGTTCTTCCGTCGCGCGCAAACGGATGAGCGCTTGCCGCACCTCCTCGATGTCTTCGTCCTTCGGACGCCGCATCGCGAGCCGCCGCCCGAACGAATTGCGCATCGTGCGGACGAGGTTGATTTGGTTCGGCGACCCCGAAGTGGTCATCCCCGCACGCCGCCAGGAATAGACCTTGATCTCCTTCAGCGCCGTCTTGATCAGGTTCGGCAGCTCGAGGTCTTCAAAGAAAATGTCGAGGATTTCGTCCTGGCTCAGCGTGAAGGAGAAATCGTCGTCGAACTCCCCGCCGGTGGAGGCGTCCTTGCCGCGGCCCTGGCCATCGCCCTGGCGCGGCTTCTTGATCTGGTCGCCCTCGACAAAGTCCTTGTTGCCGGGAAGCACGCGATCGTGTTCGCCGCCCGCGGCCGGATCGAGCCGGAAGCGCGGCTCTTTCGTGCTCTTCGTCGGAATGGAAATCTTCTGGTTTTTCGCAAAGTCCGAGACGGTCCTGTCTTTCAAGGACTTCTGGACCGCCTCTTTGATTTCGGCACGCGCCCGGCGAATAAAGCGTTGCCGATTGGCAAGGCTCTTGCCTTTTGGGTTTAGTCGCCGGTCGATAAAGTTCGCCATCTCAAGCCGCCGGGGGACAGCCGCTTAACTAAGGCTACCCCGCTTTGTTCACGCGCATATACCATTCGACGAGCCGCCGAACCTGCCGCCCGGTGTAGTGACGGGCGAGCATGCGCTTGACGAACTCGTTGTGCTTGGACTGCGTATCGGAGTCCTTCTTCGACTCGAACGAAATCACCGGCAGCAGGTCTTCGACCTGGCTGAACATCCGCTTCTCGATCACGTTGCGGATCTTCTCGTAGGACGTCCACGCCGGATTCTTGCCGTCGTTCGCCGCGCGGTGGCGCAGAGCGAATTTGACGACCTCGTTGCGGAAGTCCTTCGGGTTCGCGATGCCGGCCGGCTTTTCGATCTTGGACAATTCGTTGTCCAGTTGGCCGCGGTCCATCATCTGCCCGGTATCCGGATCCTTGAAGTCCTGGTCTTCGATCCACGCGTCGGCATAGGCGATGTAACGGTCGAACAGGTTCTGCCCGTACTCGCTGTAGGATTCGAGATAGGCCTTCTGGATTTCCTTACCGATGAACTCGGCATAGCGCGGCGCGAGTTCCGCCT
>CAYXQB010000375.1:0-1636 GCA_964466435.1 uncultured Flavobacteriaceae bacterium
GGGTGACGTTCACCGATCACCGGCGTTTCGGGATGATGGATCTGTTCAAGGCTTCGGACGAGGCGACCTACAAGTATTTGGCCGCGCTTGGGCCGGAGCCGCTGTCGCGTGAGTTTTCACCGGCGACATTGGACGCGGCGCTTGCGGGCAAGCGTACGCCGATCAAGGCCGCTCTGCTCGATCAGCGCGTGGTGGCGGGGCTTGGCAACATTTATGTGTGCGAGGCGCTGTTTCGTGCCGGGATTTCGCCGAAGCGCTTGGCGTCCTCCGTCGTGGGCGAGCCCTCGCGAAAACTGGTGCCCGAGATAAAGGCGGTGCTGCGCGCGGCGATCAAAGCCGGTGGGTCGACTTTGCGCGACTACAAGCAGACGAGCGGCGAGCTCGGCTATTTCCAGCACAACTTCCTGGTTTACGACCGCGAGGAAGAGCCGTGTTTGAAGAAGGGCTGCAGCGGTGTCGTGCGGCGGATCGTGCAGTCGGGGCGATCGACGTTCTTTTGTCCGGCTTGTCAGCGTTAGTGCGGCGCTGGCCGCACACGCGATGTGCACAGGAATTTGTGTGCTGGCGCCACTCACGCGCTTGAGCTAAACCGCTCGCCAAATTCAGGCGGTGCTCCCATGACATTCGAAACGATCAAGACCGAGATGCGCGGCGCGGTGTTGCTGATCACACTGAACCGGCCGCAGGCGTTGAATGCGTTGAACGCGCAACTGGTCGGGGAACTGGCGAAGGCGCTTGAGCAGGCCGAGGCGAACGCCGGCGTGCGCGCGGTCGTGCTGACAGGGTCGGAGAAGGCGTTTGCAGCCGGGGCTGACATCAAGGAGATGCAGCCGAAGAGCTATGCGGAGACCTACAGCGAAGATCTCTTTGGCGGGTTTCACGACCGATTCACGGCGTTTCGTAAGCCGGTGATTGCCGCTGTTGCAGGATTTGCGCTGGGCGGCGGGTGCGAGCTTGCGATGATGTGCGATTTCATTATTGCCGCCGACAACGCGAAGTTCGGCCAGCCCGAGATCAAGCTGGGCGTCATGCCCGGGATCGGCGGCACGCAGCGGCTCACGCGCTTTGTCGGCAAGTCGAAGGCGATGGAAATGTGCTTGACCGGGCGTTTTATGGATGCCGCAGAAGCCGAACGCTCTGGGCTTGTGAGCCGGGTGGTACCGCTCGCCGAATTGGTGAATGAGGCGATGAAGGCCGCAGAAACGATCGCGGAGATGTCGGGGCCCATCGTGATGATGACGAAAGAGACGATCAATCGCTCGTACGAGACGACACTGGCCGAAGGCGTCAGGTTCGAGCGGCGGCTTTTCCATTCGATGTTTGCGACCGCCGACCAGAAAGAGGGCATGGCCGCTTTCGTCGAAAAGCGGAAGGCCAAGTTCGAACACCGTTGACGGATTGACGCGGCTTTTGCGGGTTGACGCTGCTTCAAAGCCCCGTCTATAACCCGCGGCCCCTGGGCAACAGGGCAAGGAACGTAAGGGATTTATCCACATGGCGAATATCCGCTCGGCAGCCAAAGCAGCGCGCAAAGGCAAGCGCCGCGAGGCCGTCAATACTGCGCGGAAGAGCCGTGTTCGTACCCATATCCGTAAGGTCGAGGAAGCGATCGCCAAGGGCGACGCCAAGGCGGCCC
>CAYXQB010000376.1:0-1616 GCA_964466435.1 uncultured Flavobacteriaceae bacterium
ACCGTCGAGTGACTGATACTTGACGACGTTGGGCTTGAACCGCTCGGCTGCGATATGCGTCCATACGATTGCGACGCCGTTGGCGCCGCGTACAACCGAAGCCTGAGGAAGAATCATTCCGTCACGGTTCGAGCGGGTTTTGAGGATCACGGTCATAGGACGGCCGATGGCCAAGACCCTGGTCGGTGCATCAATCTGAAACGTCACCGGCGTGCCCTGCTGGCGCAGCGTCAGCGAGCGGCCAACGAGCGCAAGTTTGAACGTCTCACCCGTCGTCGTGACTGCGCTGGCATCGAGAATGTCGTCGACTAAGCTAGGGGCAAATGCGATGGCCTCCACCCAAAGCCGAGCCGGGTCGACGATCTCGAAAATTGTGTCTCGCGCGCTCGCCAACTGCCCTGGCACCGCCGTAGACAGCGAGATCACGCCACTGATGGGGGCCGTTAAAACCTGCCGTTCGCTCTGTGACGATCGCACGTCGGCGCGCCGCTTGCGTAAACCGTCTAGCTCAGTTCTGGTGTCGTCGATGTCTTTTTGCGGTACGGCGCCCGGGATGCGAGCAATACGCGCCAGCTTCGCTTCAGCGAGTGCAACCTGTGTGTCGAGTTCGCCTACCGTGCTTGCGTAGGAATTCTGGTCTTCGGTGGCGACGATCGGCACCACGAATGCGAGTGCCTGACCTTTCTCGACAGTTTTCCCCACGAACGGCAGGCCGCCCTGGGCCGCTTCGATGCGCCCGTTGACCGGGCTCTGCACCCGGCCGAATCCATTGGGATCAGCCACGATCTGGCCGGATAATTGCGCTGTGCGAGCCGCGTTCGAAGCACCCGCCAACACAGTTCGAATCGTTAGAAGGCGCTGCGTTTCTTTAGGCACAAACAGTGATCCGTCCGGCAAGCGCTGCGGCAGATCCGCTGTAATCGTAACCTGAAGCTTGGATGGTGTTTTGCTCGCGTCAGCCCGCACGTCCAACGACGTGGTCAGAGCCATTGTCGCAACGCCCGCAATGATTGCGCCTATGCGCCTTACTTTGCTCTTCGCCGTGACTGCGTCGGCGTCTGCCGTTTCGACGAGTTCCGGCGGCCTAGATGACGTGCGCGGACTCCTGACCCGGAATAGAAGGACACTAAGTGCTCCGAACATGACCCCACCGGCCCCCATTAGCAAGGGCAAGCGATACGCCTCGATCAGATCGCTGAACCCTTGTGACGTGTCTCGGTCAGGGACGACGGGTGCGATGGCTTCCAGGCTTCCCGCAAGAAGGTCCGTGGTTTCGCCAGCGGCAATTGTAAACACGAACTCGATGCGCCCCGGTCGTGCCAACAACGGTGTCCGCAAGCGATACGTGTTGTCTGGTGCCGGCTCCACGATCACCGTTTCACCGTTGGCCGTTGCCGAGATGGTCGCGTCTGAAATCGCCTCGTTGGTCGCAAATCGATCGAGCGTCAAAATGACCTCGTTGTCCTTGACCACACCCACCAGTTCGAAATCGGTAGACAGCGCTTCGAAACGAGGAGCGACCGCCGTTGTTATCTCAACCTTCGGCCCGCCATGGTCGTGGCCTTCGTGCGCCGCAGCAGGAAGTCCGGCGACCGTGATCAGTGCCAATACCATTG
>CAYXQB010000377.1:0-1598 GCA_964466435.1 uncultured Flavobacteriaceae bacterium
GCACCGCCCCTGTTTCGATGCCGGTAGACATGGTGCCGACAAGGTTGGTGGACCTTGATTCGGGAGGGCGTCGTATCGCCGCAAACGCAGCACGTGCGACTCAGGGCGATAGGGTCGGGATAGCAGAACGCAGCGCCGGGAATGCGCGCGATCGATCGCGACGCCTCCCTCCAACTGGCTCGTGAATCTGCTTCAGCCACGGCGTGGGTGCGGGGCACTCATCGCTCGCTGCTGCTATGCGCGTCCCGTTGGGGTCTCATTCCGTGGGCCATTCCATGGCCCGCATCGAGTTCCCCCGTCGTCGCAAACGTAACGCTCGGCAGATGAAGGGCACGGCGACGGACGCACCACAGACTGCTCCTTCGCACCACGTCAGCGGCCGGCGAGCGCGATGGGTTCGGCGTCGAAAAACACGACGGACCGGCGGGGAACCGGAGAGCGCCACACTGCCGCTGGCACGCATGCCGAGTCACAACGTCGCCGCCCTCTCTTAGCCGCGACTGGCACTCGAGGGGAGAGCGGCGGGGCGGAAGCTCGATGGCTGAGCCGGGGCGAAACGGCGAATTGCACTCAACAGTCAGTGACCTTGAACTCCACGCGGCGATCGAGCGCGTCGCGACGATCATCAGTGCCCAGGCCGGACAAGTTCTCGCGGGAACCCTTACCCGACGCGGACAGCTTCTTGCGCAGAACTGGCGAATCCCCCTCCAGCCGCTGTTTCACGTACTGCGCTCGCATGAGCGAAAGGCGCTCGTTCAAGGGTTCCGGTCCGGTGCGGCTCGTGTGGCCGACAACGTCGATGCATGCGGTCCGCTGTCCGGCCCGGCTGGCGATCTGCTTCAGCCACATGTGATAGGGCCCGCTGATTTGCGGCTCCGTGACGAACAACGTCGAGCCCGGACGGAACAGAAACATGACCGACAATTGGTTGTGCGTGAGTCCGAAATCGACGATCCGCTGAAATGCCTGGGTCGCCTCGTCGACACGCTTGAGCTTCCAACTAGACAGGTACACGCCATTGTGGACCCTCAGTTGATCGCCCTCCTTGGTACGCATGACGCCGCGATACAGGTCGAGAGAATCTTCATAGCGGCCCTCGACATAGGCGTTCATCGCGTCATTGATCAGGGCCGCGGTGACGATCTTGTCCCAGTAAGCGGGGTTGATCGGCTCACCCGATTTCGTGCCCTGACAGGTGCGCACATACCCCTGAGTCGCCGGATCGGGCGCCCATGCCGGGCTATCGAGGAAGAACGCCGTCGGCGTGTGATCAACCCCATTCATCGAAGCACGCGCAAAGCCCTTCGACACGATCTTCCCCGAACGCACGTCGAGCAGTGCAAGACACACGCGATACCAATCACGGGCTCCCGCGTTCTTGCCGTCCTTGTCTACCGCGGTGAACGTCCCGATAAACAGCAGCGGACCACGCGCGAGTGAGGCGGTGTTGAACGGGAGCAGGTCGTAACGAGGGAAGTCGGACTTCACCATGCTCGCGATGCGCTGACCCATCGCCTCGGTCGCAAGCGTGCGCACACCCGTGTTGCCGTCGATCAACGGGTCGATCGTCAACGGCAACCGCGTTGCCGCGTCGGCCG
>CAYXQB010000378.1:0-1596 GCA_964466435.1 uncultured Flavobacteriaceae bacterium
AAGGCTCGTCAACCGCGACACCAGATGATGGTCGAGCGCCACCTTCAGCACCGCCACGTCGATGTCGCCTTCGTTCGCGCCGTTGTAGCGCGTCGACTCGATCGACGTGATCTTCGAACGCGCCCACAACTTCGACACACCCGAACCTTCGACGGCCGTCGCAAGATCGAGGGTCGTTGCCCACGGCGTCGTGCCCATGCGGCCGGTGATGTTCACCTTGCCCGACTGCGAGCCCGTCACCGCGGTCAGCACCACCGGCTCACCCGCATAGAGATCCGGTGTCGGGTTCGGCGAGGTCTCAAGCTTCACGCCGTCGGCCACGCGCAAGTCCGTCATCACGGGCGTTTCGAGCTTGTTGAAGAGCTCGGCCATCCGCGCGACGACTTCCGATTCCGACCCGATATGCGTGAACGTCCCGCGGCCTTGTGCCGCGATGTGCTCCATCAAGTAGGAGTTCGGCGCCGAACCGATGCCGACCGTGAACAGACGCGAACGGCCCAGCGACTTGCCGATTTCCTGCAACACCTGGTCTTCGTTGCCCACGGCGCCGTCAGTCAGGAAGATCACCTGCCGCAAGCGCGACGCGTCTGTCGGCGTCAGATCGGAAAGCGCGGCCTGGAGCGCAGCGTAGATCTCGGTGCCGCCGTTCGCGTCAAGCCCGCTGACGAAGTTCGCCGCAACCTTGAGGTTTGTCTCGTTTGCCGGAACGGCCGACTTGAAGAGCACGTCGAACGTGTCGTCGAAGCGAATGACGTTGAACTTGTCTTCCGGCTTCAGCTTCGTCAGCCCGAGCAGCAACGCTGCCTTCGCCTGCCGCATGGATTCGCCGGCCATCGAGCCGGAATTGTCGATCACGAAGATCGCTTCGCGCGGCTGACGCACCTTCGCGGTGCTTGCCGGGGGAACGATCATCGCGAGGTAATAGTTGTCCGCCCCGATGGTCTCGCGGAACAAGGTTGCCTGCGGCATCGCGTTCGCCGCAACTTTCCAGTTCAAGACGAAGTCGCGATCGGCCGGCACGTTGCCGTCGATCGTGACGTTCGCCGACTGCGCGTCCGGACGCTCGATCGTCGCCTGATGGAACTGGCTCTCAACCGCCGCCAACGAAACACCCGACTTCAACCTCACGCTCAGCGATACCGGATTGATCTTTCCGAATTTCGGGTGGATCACCGGCGGCGTGATCTCGTGCGCGTCTTTCACGACGGTCGGTGTCGCGACGATGACGCTTTCATCCGTATAGCCGACGAGCAGCGGCTCACCGCTCGGCGGGATGTAGCGCGGACCCACGACGAGCGGCACGCGCAGCTGGAACTTGTCGCCGTCGAGTTTGACGGCTTCCTGATATTCGAACTGCACCACGACCGTCTCGTGCGGCCCAATGTTGGCGACCGAGTTCGTGAACATGTTCGGGCGCTGCTGTTCGATCAGCGTCGCCTTGTAGCCTTCGGCCGCGGCCTTCTCGTAGATTTGGCGCGCCTCGACCCGTTCCTTGACCTTGCCTTCCAGGAACTTGTCGCCCACCTGCATCTTCAGCGTGTCGACCGCTGCGTACTGGGGCAGTGGGTAAACGTAGATGCCTTCGACCCATTTGTC
>CAYXQB010000379.1:0-1593 GCA_964466435.1 uncultured Flavobacteriaceae bacterium
ATCGCACAGGCCAAAATTGGCAACCGTTTCGGCTTCCGGATTCCGGACGGCGGCTTCTTCCTTTGGCTCGATGTCGGCGATGGCGAAGCGGTTGCAGCCAAGCTCTGGCGTGAAGGCGGCGTTAGGGTTCTGCCCGGTCTCTATCTCGCCCGCGACACGATCTCCGGCAACCCGGGAAAATCGTTCATTCGCGTGGCCTTAGTTAACGACTCCGCAAGCACATCTGAGGCATTTGAGAGGCTCGCCCGCATCCTCTGAGTCGCGCCTTGCCACGCGGCCGGATCGGCTTGCGGCGCACTTGGTGGGAATGATGAGCGAGATGCAATCCGCCTTCGGCGTGTTCGGCGCGACCGAACGTGTGCCCCTTCTTCTTTCAAGAGAGGAATGGACGACCTGGCGTGCGGCCATCGGAACGACCATGAAGCGGCTCCTCGTGCGATTGCTAGGTTTGTCGTTCATCGTCGCGGCGATCGCGACGGTCACCGCCGTGGTGACTTACGCGCCGACCGACCCCAGCTGGAACAACGCCACCGGCGCCAACGCAGAGAACGCACTCGGGATCTGGGGCGCGAACATTGCAGACACGATTTGGCAAAGTCTGGGCCTTGGTGCCTGGCTGATCGCCATCCCGCCGTTCGCCTGGGGCCTTTGGCTCGTCGACGGCCGCATCGGGTTGAAGCTCGTACGCCGCGCCCTAGCTTGGGCCGCCTCGATGCTGGCACTCGCGATGTTCACAAGCCTGTTCCCGCAACTCTTCGGCACCGGAGCCGCAAGTGGCCTTGGCGGCGCGATCGGCGACGTCTTGTCGGCCGCCGCGGCAGCGCAACTCGAACCGCTTGGCTTGCCCACACCAAAAGCTGTCGCGGGCATCACCGCCGGCCTCATCGGCGCCATGCTCTATGTCTGGGCGCTGGGTCTCAATCCGTTGCAACTCACCCTGCCCGCTTTGCCGCTGGGTGCCATCGGCGCCAGCGTCGCCGGCATGTTCAGCGGGCTCGGCAACGCCCTGACGCCGCGCGCACGTCCCCGCATTCAGCGCCGCCGCGAACCCCGCGTGATCGATGACGAAGACGACATCGTGCCCGAAACGCAAGGCGACGAACCGCTGACATTGCGCAAGGAACCACGCGTGCTGCGCCCGACGCCCGGCAAACAGGGCAAGCGCGAACAGCGCGACGCCCAACCGGGTCTGCGCCTCGAAGAACCGAGCGACCATCAGCTTCCCGCGCTCACCCTGCTGGAAAAAGGCAAGACCTCGAGCGGCCCGAAAGAATCCGACGAGACGCTTGAGCAAAACGCGCGCATGCTCGAAAACGTGCTCGCAGACTTCGGCGTGCGCGGCGCGATCACGCAAGTGCGCCCGGGTCCCGTCGTCACGCTCTACGAATTCGAACCGGCTGCCGGCGTCCGCTCAAGCCGCGTCATCTCGCTCGCCGACGATATTGCCCGTTCGATGAGCGCGGTCTCCGCACGCGTCGCGGCCGTGCCCGGCCGCAACGTCATCGGCATCGAACTTCCGAACATGCGCCGCGACAAGGTCGTGCTGCGCGACATTCTCTCGACCCAGGAGTTCGAAAACCAAAGCGTCGAGCT
>CAYXQB010000380.1:0-1504 GCA_964466435.1 uncultured Flavobacteriaceae bacterium
TCGGCGAAACCCGGGTAGTTCTCGACGTCGGTGGTGATCGTCATCTGCCCGCCGGGCTGGAGGCCGGCCACGAGCAGCGGCTCGAGCATGGCGCGCGTCGCGTAAATGGCGGCCGTGTATCCGGCTGGGCCGGAACCGACGATCAGCACTTTGGCGTGCTTGGTTTGGGTCATTTTCGGAGGGTCCTTTCAACCCATATAGGAACGGGCTTTGCTGCACCGCAAGGTTCCGCTGGAGCCTCACGCAGGCTTTACCGCGTTTCGAGGCCGATTTTCTTGCGGATTAGGGCTGCAATCCGCGCCGTTTCGTTCAGCGGCTCGTACGTCCATTGCGCGATTTCGCCTGTGAATTTCCGGGCGATTCCGCGCCGCTCCAGGTCGGTGTGGAGGCGGGTGAATTTCGAATCGCCGCCTGGCAGGTCGATGACGTACACGGGCTTGCCCGTCGCTGCCGCTTCAACCGCCATGTTCGTCGAATCCGAAGTTACGAGGATGACGTCGGCGAGCGCGAGCAAACCGAAGTAAGGATTGTGGCCAGTGCCGTCCCACACGAACGCTCGGGTGCCGGCGAGCGTGCTTTTGATGATTTGCGTCTGCGCTTCGCCAGTGCGCCTTGAGGTCGTAACCATGAGGGCCACCCCCCGCGCGTCGAGTTGTTTCAGTTGGGCGGCGAGGCTTCGTGCGTCTTCTTCGCTGAAACTGTGGGACTTCGATTTGCCGCCGACGAGGACAGCGACGCGCGGCATTGCGAGAGCCTCGAACTTCGTTCGCCATTGCGCTGCGGCCGCTTCGAGTTTGGTGCGCGTGACGGCATTCGGGCTGCCGACGATCGTTTCGACGTTGGGGCCTTTGAGGTCGTCGTGTTCTGGGGGGACGACCAGGTCGAAGTGTTTCGGGTCGATCCTCGGATCTTGCAGTTGAACAGTGAACGTCTGACCGGCGGACAGTCGCTTCACTGCAAGCACGTAGGGGATCGAGCGCCAGCCGCAGCCGATCGCGAGCCTGGGCCAGGGCGGGGCGAACGCGTTGCTATCGGTTCCAAGCGCGCTGAACGGTGCCGGCCAGGCCGTAACGGGGAGAAGCGTCCATGGGAAACGCGGGCGTACGGTCTTAACCTCAACGGGCAAGCCGACAGCTTCGGCGAGACCGCGGACCTGGTTTGCCAAGCCCGCACGGCCGTCGGAGATCGCCCAAGTGACTCTTTCGATCTGCTCGCCGTTCACAGTGTTTCGCGATCCTGTAATTTTATTGCTGAAATCATCGATTGAACGCGTTAGAACGGTCCCCACGCAATTTTCTGACCCTGCCCGGACACAATCATGCAGCGGATCAAACTCGACACCATCGACAGGCGTATCCTCCACGAGCTTCAAGCCGAAGGCCGTATTACAAACGTCGAACTCTCGCATCGCGCGAAGATTTCTGCGCCGCCTTGTTTACGGCGGGTGCGCGCGCTTGAGCACCTGGGGTGCATTCGGTGCGACCACGCGGGGTTGTACCCGAAG